>JAEYPA010000010.1 GCA_023411225.1 Bacillota bacterium | reverse complement strand
CCTCAGACTCACAGCTTTTAATGGTATCCTCTTCTGTAGGAAGCAACCTATTTAAAAAAATATTCAAGAAGAATGCTTCTGACAAGCAAGTATTGGTTATATCAAAGGTTACGATTTTAGTAGTGGCGGTATTCTCAATCCTAATTGCTTGGGATGAAAATAGCTCTGTCTTTGAATTGGTATCCTATGCTTGGGCAGGTTTTGGTGCTGCATTTGGACCTTTGGTTTTATTCTCCCTGTTCTGGAAACGTACTACTCTAAAAGGAGCTATCTTTGGTATGGTAGGAGGCGGTTGTCTCTCTATTGTTTGGTCTTTATTCATTAAAAAATTAGGTGGAATCTTTGGAATCTATGAATTACTGCCTGCCTTTATCTTCGCTTCCTTACTGATTGTGGTGATAAGCTTACTAGACAAAGAACCTAGTAAAGAGATTCAGGATGAATTTGATTCCGTCAATCACGTAGAATGCTAATTTAGGCACCTATTGATGTTGATTTCTGAACCAGGGAAGTAATGTAAAGAGAAAGCTAACATTCGATAACAGTGCGACATCCCCACAGCATTCTGATTATGAAAACATCAATGTCAAAGAAAAAGCCTCTTGATCAACAAGAGGCTTTTTCTTTAACATTGTATTATAAATGTTTCCTACATCCTACTATTTATCTTTTATTCATTGTCAATAACTTATTCTTTAACTCCGTCTCTATACGATTTAGCTCAACCTCAGCTTCTTTTCTCTTCTGACGGCCTTCTTCTTGGATTCTGATTACCTCATCCAATGTAGAAATTAAAGATTCATTGGTAGAACGAAGTGTTTCAATATCCACAATACCACGCTCGGATTCTTTAGCCGTCTCTACAGTTGCCATCTTTAAGTTCTCTGCATTCTTCTTTAATAGTTCATTGGTCATGTCTGTAACTTGACGTTGCGCTTTTGCAGCCTCCTGAGAGTGATTGATTCCAAGGGCGATAACCATCTGACTCTTCCATAATGGAATCGTGTTCACAAGAGTAGACTGAATCTTCTCTGTCATCATGGTATCATTACTCTGAACCAAACGAATCTGTGGAGCCATCTGAATAGAGATCATTCTGGTTAATTCCAAATCATGAAGCTTCTTGTCAAAACGGTTACATAGATTTGCAAAATCATTTGCTGCCTGAGCATCCTCAGGAAGTCCACTTTCCTGCGCCTTCTTCTGTAAAGCCGGCAATTCCTTCTCCTCAGCTTCCTTAAGCTTTTTCTTTCCTGCAAGAATGTACATAGAAAGCTCTTTAAAATAAGTCTTATTTAGCTCATACATCTTATCTAAAGTAGCTACATCCTTAAGTAACTGTATCTGATGTCCTTCTAATGCCTTACAGATCTTATTAACATTAACTTCTGCCTTATCATATTTGGTCTTTAATGAAGAAAGCTTATTTGTATTACGTTTAAAGAACCCAAGAATTCCGCCCTTTTCTTCCTGATTTACATCAAATCCTTTTAACTCTAATACCACATCTATCAGCATGTTGCCAACTTCCCCAAGATCCTTGGTTCTTACACTGTTTAATGCTGTTTCTGAAAAATCAGCAACCTTCTTCTGTGCTCCTGCACCAAACTGAATAATCATGTTAGAATTATTCAAATCAATTTGTGAAGAAAAATCATCCACCATTTTCTTCTCTTCTACGGTTAAGGTGGTTTCATCGAATACCTGTGGTTCCTCTTCTTTAGCAGCTGGTATAACTTCTAACGGCTTCGCTTCAGTGCTAAATGGTTCAAAGGTCAAGGTAGGGGTTTCTTTCTCAAATACTTGTTCCTCATTACTCACAAAACTTCCTCCATTTCATTCCTGACTAGTCATCATGTCAGCATATTATATTATACTTGAAAATCTTTCTTTGTTAGTCCTTCCTGAGCCAACAATGTATTTAGAACATTGATATCTGTAGCTACTTCCATGGCTACGTTCTCATATAGACCATCAAACAATTTCTCAAAGGCATCATTTATGGTGTCTAGAGAATCTTCTATTTCTTTTCTACTATTGGTTATATTCGTACTTTGAATAGGTTGATGTTCTAAGTCCTTATATACATTCACCAACTTCAGTGTGATAGGAAGGTAGTAATCTATAAATCTACGAATCTCAGATAGCTGTTCTGGATGTTTGGCTATATGATCGAATATCTTCTTTATAATCAGCTCCAAACGGTCTAATTTCTGGCTCATTGCATTGCCTTCAATAATAACATTGGCCTCACGAACCTGAGCCACATATTCAGCTCCCAGAGCCTTTGCTTGAAGCACAGCTTTCTCTTCCTCAGAGGCATTCGCCTCTCTTAGTTTTTGCTCTTCCTCCAGTTTTCTTCTCTCTTCATAGCTTATCTCTGCCTTACAGTATTGTTCAAAGGTGTTATCATCACCTATGAAATAAGTATGCTTCGTGTCCAGATGTCCCTGCGGAAACATTCCAAGACGAATCATACGCTTAAGGTCTTTCACCACATATTTGGAGGATTTATCAAGTTGTTCTGCAACCATCTTGATTTCAAAGCAATTATTTCTTTGCAATTTCTCCTGATATACCCTAAATCGTTTCGTTCTGCTCTTTAATGATAAACCCTTAATTAGAACACCTAGTGAAACTATACTAACTGTGGTAAATACTGCAATTAAAGGTCCAAATACAAAATAGGAATGAATACCCCTAGCAACTAGATATAAGACCAAGGAAGTAATACCAAAACCAACCAAACCAATAATCCCAAGTACCATCATAACGATACCGGAAACTCTTCCAATCGGTTTATTCATAGACTGATTGTTTTCCCTATTATAGATATTTTTTCTCTTCTGTTGATAATTATCTTTGCTATAAAACTGATCATGAAAATAATGTCGAGGATGATTGGGGTTTGCATTAGCGGGACCCTTATCCTTATAAGTACCAATTGCTCTCTTAACATCATTAACCGCTCCGGATACACTTCTTTGAATCTTCTGGTTAAGATCATTAAAATCCATGGAATCCATTGCATCCTGCACAACATCCTTTATCTGATCACCTAAGTTGTTGCTTCTCATATGCATCCTCCTACTATGTATTACTATTTTGTGCCATGAAAATTCTGTTCTAATTATAACCTAATAATTAGAAAATAACAACTTGCGAACATATTTTTTAATGACTAAGAGCTGTTGCATGAAAGCCAACAACTGGGCTCTAATACAACAGCTCTGATTTTTTACTTATTATATCCGTTTGGATTCATGCTTTGCCATCTCCAAGAATCCTCACACATCTCATCGATGTCCTTTGTAGTTTCCCAGCCAAGCTCCTTTTTCGCCTTTGATGCATCCGCATAGCAGGTTGCAATATCTCCAGCTCTTCTTGGCTTAATGACATAATCTACTTTCTTACCACTGGCTTTTTCAAATGCATGTAACACTTGAAGAACACTATACCCTTTACCTGTTCCCAAATTGTAAATGGAAACCCCGGCTTTATCCTCAAGTCTCTTAATAGCCTTTACATGGCCTATTGCTAAATCCACAACATGAATATAATCTCTTACTCCAGTTCCATCTGGGGTGTCATAATCATCCCCAAACACTCCAAGTGCATCTAATTTGCCAACTGCCACCTGAGCAATATAAGGTAGAAGATTATTAGGAATTCCCTTTGGATCTTCTCCCAGTAAGCCACTCTTATGAGCTCCAATTGGATTAAAGTAACGGAGAAGGATAATATTCCACTCTTTATCTGCTACATATAAATCCTGTAGAATCTCTTCAATCATCAGCTTTGTTCTACCATATGGGTTGGTAACAGATAATGGGAAATCTTCCTTGATAGGAACCGTCTTAGGATTCCCATACACTGTGGCAGAGGAACTAAATACAATATTCTTTACATTATGCTCACGCATTACTTCTAACAAAACAATAGTTCCTGTAATATTATTACTATAATACTCCAGTGGCTTTGCTACCGATTCTCCAACTGCTTTTAATCCTGCAAAATGAATAACACTATCTATAGATTCTTTTTCAAAAATATCATTAAGTCCTTCTCTATCAGCGATATCTACCGCATAAAAGTTTATCTTTTTACCTGTAATTTCTTCTACTCTCTTTACCGCCAGCTCACATGAATTACACAGATTGTCAACAATTACTACCTCATAGCCTGCACTAATCAGTTCAATACAAGTGTGACTTCCTATATAGCCAGCTCCTCCAGTTACCAATATTGCCATGATACTTCTCCTTTACGTCTTGATTTATCATTATTCTAGGATTATACCATACTCCTTCTAATATTTTGACATATTCCAATAAAATTTATTAAAACTTAAGATATACTACTACAATTTACTGTAGTTTTATAGTTTCTCATTTGACTTCTTTTTCAAATTAGATTACAATCCTAAAACATAAGAAGGAGAATACATATGAATAATCTAATTTTTAGTCTCAATGCCACCCTTCCCATATTTCTTATGATGGTTTTGGGTTATCTACTAAGATACATTAAAATGTTAGGACCTGAG
This sequence comes from Bacillota bacterium, assembly GCA_023411225.1. GTDB lineage: Bacteria > Bacillota > Clostridia > Lachnospirales > Lachnospiraceae > KM106-2. The sequence goes on along the minus strand of JAEYPA010000010.1, from coordinate 67,523 downwards.
TTTATTAAAAATGCCAACACTTTAAACTTTAAAATTACCTTGCCAGTACTTCTATTTATGGACATTGGCACATCAGATATCAGTTCTAAATGGGACACTTCCTACGTACTGTTCTGCATGGCTTCCACTACTATTGGTTTTTTTATCATCTGGGGTTTGACCAAACTATTTATGAAGGAGCAAGATATGACAGGTGCCTTTGTTCAGGCTTCTTTTCGAAGCAGTGCTGCAGTCTTGGGAGTAGCCTTTATACAAAATATGTACGGAAATGCCGGTATGGCACCGCTGATGATTATAGGAACAGTCCCTTTATTTAACATCTATTCTGTCATTGTTCTAACCTTCGAGGCCAATGGTCAGTCTATGCAGGCTGGCAAAAAGGATAAGTTGAAAGCAGCCATAATTAATATAGGCAAAAATCCTATTATCCTAAGTATATTAGCTGGTATTACTTTTTCCCTTTTACCTGTTAAACTTCCCTACCTATTAAACAAAACCTTAACTAACATAGCCGTCTTGGCTACCCCTCTTGCTCTTCTCGCCTTAGGAGCAGGTTTCGAAGGAAGAAAGGCTCTGAAAAAATTAAAACCGACTATAACTGCTTCTTTTATTAAGCTAATAGTACTTCCTGCAATTTTCATTCCAGTTGCCTGCATATTAGGTTTTCATGATGAAAAGCTGGTTGCACTGCTTATTATGTTGGCCTCGCCTACCACTGTCAGCTGTTACATTATGGCAGAAAGCATGGACAACGATGGCGTACTGACTTCCAGTATCATCGTTGCCACAACTTTTATTGGTGCCTTTACCTTAACAGGCTGGATTTATATATTACGAGCCATGAACTTAATCTCTAATTCAGCTGTCTAGGAAATATCCAACTTTAAGACGCTGCCATCTCGCTTCTTCTCCAAAAGGATTTTCTTGTCAATACGTTCTTTTAACTCATTGACATGGGAGATAATACCTACCAGCCGATTTCCTATTGTTAAAGCATTTAATGCAGATAGTGCCTGTTCTAAGGAATTGGAGTCTAAAGAGCCAAAGCCCTCATCAACAAACATAGCATCTACTTCAATTCCACCCGCGAAACTTTGAATGATATCGCTTAAACCTAAAGCAAGAGATAGGGCTGCTTTAAAGGACTCCCCACCAGATAAGGTTTTGACTGAACGAGGCTTACCTGAATAATGGTCCATCACTTCAATATCTAGACCTGTATTCTTTCTCAAGTTGGTGGCTTCGTCCTTTCGTTGTAGTTCATACTGTCCATCTGTCATTCGTCTCAGCCTGTCGTTGGCTGCTGCAAGAATCTGGTCAAAATAGAAAGCCTGTACATATTGTTCAAAGGCAATCTTAGCCTTTCCAGATAAGTTCCCATTGGCTGTCTTACTTAGTCGTTCATATACAGCAAACTCATCTGTTTTATCCTTATGTTGAGAATAAGAAAAAGCCACCTTTTTTAATATTTCCACATTCTGATTGGTAGTAAAACGAAGGGATTCCATACGTTCAGCCAGACTATCCTTTTCCTTAGATATCCTATCCTCTTCCTCTTTATCAAGAGTTATGTTCCTTTGTTCCTTACCCTCTAAAGCCTTTGATAGTTCAGTAATGGACTGCTTTACTTTAGTCATACTATCCCGGTAAGCCGTAATTTCCTCTTGCATAAGTTGAATAGCTTTTTCAGATAAGAGGGCTGCTTTGTAAGTCTCTTCTGATTCAAAGCCTCTCTCCTGTAAGACTCTCTCATAGGCCTGTCGTGCTGTCTTTCTCTTTTGCTCCAAAATTTTTTGTCGCTCTAAATTATCATGAAGAACTGCCTCTGTTCGTTGTGCCTTTTCACTTACTTCCTGAAACTTTCTGATAGCCTCTTCCAGTCCTTCCTTAAGATCCGCATATTCCTTTTGTTCCTTTGCTATTGTAAACTGCAATTCCTCCAGACTACTAAAGCTAACCTCTTTTTTTATAAGATCAAGACTTGCCTTTATGCCACTTAATTGCTGTTGTAAACTACTATTCTGTTTTTCTTTGGCATCCAGTTTAACCTGTAAAGTAGCTATCTTTTCTTCTAATTCTAGCTGCTGTCCTTCTAATTGAGCCTTTCTTTTAATACCCTCAGTGGCTTCCGTATAATTCTTCTGTAAGGTCACAAGTTCTTTTTCAATCTGGTTCTTTACCTTATCTAAAAGATCCTGGTATGACTGTTCAAAAATTATCTCCCCAAACTCAATAAACTCCGTTGCAGCCTTTACAAATAATTCCTTCTTATACTCTAATGTATTGGTTTTACTGCTACAATTCTCACTTTCCTTTTGCATGGCTTCATGAGCTTTCGTAAGTCTTGTCTTTAAATCTTTTAACTCTTCCTTGGTCAACGCGCCACTAGTAAGCGGAGCCTTTGCTGGATGATGAGTGGAACCACATACTGGACATGGCATATTCTCCTTAAGATCTGCTGCCATAATACCTGCCTGTTCCTTCATATAGAGCTGCTCTGCTTCATTATAGGTAGTATTTTCCTCATTATAAAAGTTAATTTTCTTTAGGAGAACTTCCTTTGCTTGGTTTAACTCCTGCTGTTCTTTTATAATTTGGATAAACTGTTGGCTTAGATTGTCTGCAGTTTGCTTTTTAAGACCCAATTGATCTAAAGTTGCCTCTATTGTAGCCTTTCTCACCTCAACATCCTTTAACTCCTCCAGTTTTTCTTTGCCTGAGTTTCGGTCTTGCTCCATGTTTATCTTTTGCTTTCTATCCCTATCTAATTCCTGCTGTAGGGACAATATAGCTTCTTGAATTCTGCCTCTCTCCTTTTCAAGATTCGTAATTTGATCGTACCTAACAATCTCCTCCCTACGTTTTACCAGGAGATCTGCTAGTTCCTGGATTCTAGGCTGATTTTTCTCCCGATTCTCCTTCTCTATCAAAAGAACAGCCAATAAGGCTGTCAATCTTCCTTCCTCCTGCCTAAGCTCAGCAATCTTTCTCTCTAAACTCTCTTCCTCAATTACCAGATTCCTATATATCTCCTCAAGTGGTTTGACATATTGTAAGGCAACCGTTCCCTGTTGTAAAGTCTTCGCCTTTTCATCCATTACAGAGACTTGATTAATTAATTTCTGCTCTTCTTCCTTCGCCTGCTCTAAGGTGGCAAACATTCCATTTACCTGTTCTAACTGTGCTATCCGTTTTCTACACTCCGTAAGCTTTCCTTCCAACTCCTTATACTGAGCAGTTAGGGCAGTATGCTGTTCCTTGTTCTCCCTTACCATTTCAGAGATTAGAGAAATAAGCTGTTCTGTATCATGAATGCTTTTATTCTGTATAAGCTGATGTATGGTTTCGTAGAACCGGTTCTCTTTTGGGCATTGCACATCATGAAAATACTGGAATATGCGGTTGGTAATCTCCTCACATTCTCCCCGTAGACGGTTTGTATATACACCGAGGCGTTCTTGAATATTAACATATATATCAGTACCAAATATTTTACGAAGTATTGCTGACCTCTTATCACTGTCTGCCACCAAAAGTTCCAAGAACTCTCCTTGTGCAATCATAGCAATCTGCTTGTATTGGGCCCAGTTGATACCTAAGAGTTCTTCCACAGCATTGGTAACCTTACGAAAATCAACCACCTTCCTTCCATCAGGGTAGGTTAACTCTGCGCCTTGACTTTCCATGGTTTCCCCATTGCCTCTTAAACTTGGTCTCTTATACTGAGGGTTTCTTCGGATAAAATACTCCTTCCCTTTATGAACAAATGTTAGTTCCACAAAGGTCTTAATCCCCTTTTCCGCATACTGACTTCTGAGAGCCATGTTATTCTCTTCATTTCTTCTTTCTCCAGAAGGAGAACCAAAGAGAGCAAAGCTGATGGCATCGAAAATAGTCGTCTTTCCTGAGCCAGTGTCCCCACTAACAAGAAATAAACCTTGTCCTCCCAGCTTTTCAAAATCTATTGTAACCTCATTTTTAAAAGGTCCAAATGCACTAATCACCAATTTTGTTGGTTTCATACTTTATCACCTGCCAATCCCTCTAAAAGCTTTGTCATGATACTTAGTTCCTGATCATTCATTGGCTGATTATTCTGCATCTCATAGAATTCATTAAATAACTGTAGCGGCGTCTTAGATTTCACATCCTTAGCAGCCATCTTGGAATGCTCCTTCACCGCTGTTCTGCTATTTCTAAAGTCCAATTTCATGATATTAGGATATACCACTCTTAGTCTTCCCATAGGATCTACAAGGTTTTCTTCATCAGTTAAGGTGACATGGATGTAATCTGTGGTGTAATTTTTTAAATCTACCAACTGGTTAATTTCTCCCTCAACCTCTCTCATGTCACGAATAGGATGTAACGGCAGTAGTTCATAGCTCACCTTTCCCTTTTCCGATAGAGTAACCATAGTAACTGACTTACGCTGCTTAACTTCACTGAAACTGTATTTGAGAGGAGATCCCGCATAGCGGATGGTATCCCGGCCGATTCTTTGCGGACCGTGAAGATGTCCTAGGGCTACATAGTCAAAATCCTTAAATACACTTGCATCGATCTGGTCCATCCCCCCTAAGGACTCCAGTTCGGACTCACTTCTTTCAGGCCTCTCCCCTCCGGAAATGATAAACTGATGAGCCACTAATACATTACGCTTCAACACATCTATAGGCGTAGCCTCTATGACTGCTTCTAAGGCATCTTGATAACTGTCCACCTCTGGAAAATAAGGAGTTACTATGGCTGGCTTGATAAATGGTAGGAGATAGAAATCAATAGCCCCATATTCATCTTGTAGTTCAATATGCTTCACTTCTCCCCCAAATACACCTGCAATATGGATATTATTATGCTCCATAATCCTACCTCCATAATCCAGACGATCTGCCGAGTCATGATTTCCACTGACTATCAATATAGCAATCTTTAATGCGCTCAGCCTTGTTAAAAATTTATCAAATAATGTAACAGCCTCTACGCTTGGTATACTTTTATCGTAAACATCTCCGGCAATTACTACTGCCTGTGGTTTTTCTTTCTCCACAATATCTATGATCTGCTGTAGTATATGATTCTGATCTTCAATCATGGAAAACTCATTTACTCTTTTTCCAATATGCAAATCCGATAGATGTAAAAATTTCATGATTATCTCCTCTCCTTGTTATTGTCATATTATTCATTTTACTATGGTTGGAAGTCTTAGTAAAATAAAAATTATTTCTTTCTTCATCTTATAATTAATTACTCTAATAATGTCGTTATTAATTATATTTTGTTATAATTAAACCTTTGTTAATGAATTGACATACATTATGTCGCTTGATATAATAAGCAATGATATATATCAATTTACATTTGGAGGAAATTATAATGAGAAATAAGAAACTAGTTCATGCAACTGTTGTTACTGCTCTTTGTTTAGCAGTTTTAACTGGATGTTCCAGTAAAAATGAAGACACTGCATCAACTCCAACCCCATCCCAAACAGCTACTGTACAACCTACAGCTGAGCCAACTGTTGCTCCATCTCAAGACACAACTACTGTAACTTTAAAGGATGGAACATATACTAAGAAATCCGAAGCACCTGAGAATGACTATACTTACGAAATGAAAATGACTGTTGAAGGCGGTAAAATCACAGCCCTTACTTATGAAGGATATGACAAAGACGGCAATTCCAAAACTCAGTTATCCTTAGATGGTAAATATGTAATGACAGAAGATGGTCCTACTTGGGCTGAGCAAGCTCAAGCTTTAGCCGCTTACGTTGTAGAACATCAGTCTACTGAAGGAATCAAAATGGATGCTGATGGCAAAACTGATGCTGTTTCCGGCGTTAGTATCTCCGTTAATGGTTTTGTTGATTTTGCAAATGCTCTCCTTAAAGAAGCTGCAGCTCCAGCTACTACCTCTTCTTTAAAAGATGGATCTTATACCAAAAAATCCGAAGCTCCTGAGAATGACTATACTTATGAAATGAAAATGACTGTTGAAGGCGGTAAAATTACTGCCCTTACTTATGAAGGATATGATAAAGATGGTAATTCCAAAACTCAGTTATCCTTAGATGGTAAATATGTAATGACAGAAAATGGTCCTACTTGGGCTGAGCAAGCTCAGGCATTAGCTGCTTACGTTGTAGAACATCAGTCTACTGACGGAATCAAAATGGATGCTGATGGCAAAACTGATGCTGTTTCCGGCGTTAGTATCTCCGTTAACGGTTTTGTCGATTTTGCAAATGCTCTTCTTAAGGAAGCTGCTCAATAAATTAAATCATAAAAGCACCATTGCAGATTACAATCTGTAATGGTGCTTTTTCAATGTTATTATGTATACAATAAAATATTCCTATATAAATCTGGGCATAATTGAATACAATAACTATTTATTGCATTTTTGTACAGAAAGGACGTAATAACATGAATGAACGTTATGACATTGCTATTATTGGTTCTGGTGTTGCAGGAGTATCTGCTGCCATAAATGCCCGTATACGCAATAAAAATCTTATTATATTCGGTAATAAAGACTTGAGCAACAAACTTGTAAAAGCAAGTAAGATTAATAACTATTTGGGTTTTTCCAATATAAGTGGTATAGAATTAAAGAATCACTTTGAACAGCATCTATCCGATATGGACATTACCATACAAGAAGAGAAGGTTACCACTATTGTCCCTATGGGAGATTATTTCTCCATCCTTTCCAAAGCAGGAACAGAGGACAAAATGTATGAGGCCTCATCAATTATTCTAGCTATGGGTGTAAATTTTGGAAAACCGCTTCCAGGTGAAGACACTTATCTTGGCAAAGGTGTCGGCTACTGTGCTACATGCGATGCACCATTATACAAAGGAAAAACAGTGGCTATTGTGGCTTATAGTAAAAAAGATGAGGAAGAAGCGGAATATGTGGCTTCTCTGGCAGAAAAAGTCTATTATGTTCCTATGTATAAAGATGAGGTACAGGTACCTGATAACATTACGATTATAAAGGATACTCCTGTTGCTATCAAGGGAAATGAGTTTGTAGAGGTATTAGAGTTAAAAAACCAGAGTTTTAAAACAGATGGAATCTTCCTATTAAGAGATAGTACGCCACCTGGGCAACTGCTTGTGGGGCTTGAAATGGACGGAAACCATATTAAAGTGGATAGAGCCATGACTACCAATTTTTCTGGCTGCTTTGCTGCTGGTGACATTGTAGGAACTCCTTATCAGTATATAAAAGCTGCTGGTGAAGGCAATATTGCTGCTTTGTCTGCGGTTTCATACCTAAGTAATAAATAATCGAATTATTCTATTTGACTTATGGTAGGCAAAGAGTGTATAGTGATATCTACAAATGGTTTAATTGAGAGGATGTGAAAGCTTGACACCAAACTGGAAGCACCTAAAGAAAAATATCATGGATACTATTCATGAAGGGCAAGTTAAGATAGGATATGAAAAATCCAGTATTCAGATTTATTATAACTTTCCTTCCTTAGAGGCACTTCTTGGGGTATTTGTACCATCAGTAAGGGAAATGGATGTACTAATGAAAGTCTTTCAAGAGCAGATTGAAAGCTCTCTTGGCCCTGTACAGATAACCAGAGAAGAAGAACGCTATTGTTTTAAGATACCTGAGAAAGGGACACAATACGTCTTTGATACTTATGGAGAAAACACCTTCCTAAAAGAGCTTATTGCAGTTTTGCAAGATAAAGCATGTACAATTGATAGTATTCTTTCTGTATTTAGAAAGCAGTCTCCTGATGTTATTTGCCAGAAGACACAGGATGCAGAATTTGATTATGTTATTTACTATAAGGATAAGAGCATTGACGAATTCACTTACTGTTTTAATATTGGTGAGATGGGAGCATATTACCATCGTTTCATTGAAGCGGACTATGCTTCCGTACGATAGATAGGATGGACGAATTCGCGAAAAGAAAACAACCAGTCAAAAAAGAGAATGTTGGTACAAAACTAGGTACCAACATTCTCTTTTTCTTTATTTAATTGTCATCATGGAGTATTCTAACCATATTCTGTAATAACTGTACAGGTTTCGGTTCTTTCTCAGAACTTTTAATTGTTTATCTCTAAACTGTATCACTTTATCTAGCTCTTTTGTTGATACTTCCTTATTCGAATAACGGACAGAAGTATAAATTGATTCAATTTCTGTAATGGAAAGTTCTTCATCCTCTAAGGCTCTCTTCACTCTATTACAATACTGATGTAGAGTTTCATTATCCTCAATAGGAAGATTAAATGCATCCATTAAGAAGAATATCTGTATCATTGCAGCATGAAGTTTGTTGTTCGTGCTTAGTTTTTTCCATGCTGCTGTGTTACGCATGATTTTAATAATGATATACCCTGAAATAAGTAGAATACCGAGTATAACTAAAGTCACCATAAGATACATTATAATACCTAATAATTTTTTGTTTTGAGCTTCTTCCTCTAATGCTATTGCATTTTCTTTCGCCATAAGTTCATGATAATTATAAACATCAGACATATCTATTAACTGATCAGACTTTCCGTCGCCAGTATTACTCGGCCTCTGCATCACCACTTTACTGTCCCATCGATATGCTACATTTAATCCTGTTCCTGAGGCAGGAGTAGGATCATAGTTCATCCATCCAAGACCTTCAATATAAACCTCAACCCATGCATGTGCATCTGTGGATTTACCCTCACTGGAGCTATTTGGTCTGAAACCAGTTTTTACTACAAATCCTTGGTCATATCTACTAGGTAATCCTAGTGTCCTTACCATAACGGCCATAGCAGTAGCGAAATTCGTACAATATCCTTCTTTGGATTCAAATAGAAACCAATCCACCAAATCATTACCCTCTGGCATCTTCTTTGGTTGCAAGGTATATCTATAGGTTCTAAGATATTTTTCAATTGCCTTACACTGCTCTAATGGTGTGTCGCATCCCTGAGTAATTTTCTTGGTAAGATTATAAACTCGTTCCGGTAATTCTTCTGGTAACTGTGTATATTCTTCTTTTATATAAGCCGCGCGCTTAGCCAAGGTATCCTCAGTTGTAAAATCACCATGTAGTCCAATTGATATCATATGCTCTCGTACAGCACTCCGATATGGTCCCAAATCTGATGAACCGTCACTGCTATAGGTATAGTTTTGTTCTTTGTTAATGAACTCTTCCCATTTTGGGGAATTGTAGTTAAGTTTTAATAAAGAAAAATTATAACTAAATCCTTCACCTACTAGTCCTCCATAATTAACATTCTCTGGAGTTTTAAAATCTAATTCTCTTTCAGATTTTATGTTGATGCTTCTTGCTGGAAGAAAAATGGAGCTGGTTTCTATATCTTTATAGGTTATATCAATATTATCAATACGCACAAGGTCTTCCATGCTCTTAAGGCCATCATATCGATACATTGCATACAATAGTTCATTCCAATCAAGCATGTCTTCTCCAAAGCGATAGTAAGTATCTGTCCTCTTTACGTCTTCACTCCAGCCTGTTCCTGAGTATATATTCTTCCAGTTACCTCTAAGATAGACTGGCTGTCCTAAAGGGCTCGTACTAAATACGTTTAAACAAACTTTTTCTTCCCCTTCGTTAATTCCACCAAAGTCTGCATCCTCGCTATAGCCCATCATGCCTAATCCGTATTCCCCTTTATCGGAAGAAAATATGTATCGTATTTGTTTATACCATTTTGTCACGGTATCTTTAACTCCAGTTGCTATAGTTTCATGTATAGTTACCGGTTTATTCGAAACTGGCATGTAGGTAACCATAAGTATATAAACAAGCACCAGGGGGGCAAGATAAACCATAATTCTGCTACTGTTAATTTTTCTGTGAGAAACATATTTAGCTATTAAAACCTCAGCCAGTACCAAGAATATATAGATCAGCGCTAACGATATAGCATAAAGGTGATACATTCCTCCTTGGGTCGCTATGACAATCAGTAACACCAGCAGTAAACAAGCAAATATCAATCTGGATATTTTATACTTCTGAATTATATATAAAGGTAACGAAAATATAAGAATCTGAATAAAGTTAATCACAAGTAACTCAAACACACTTAATTCACTTCTAGGAAGTTTTCCTGATGCGACCAAATGAAGTTTATCCTTAAGTTCTATCAATGGACCGATTTTATAAACTACTAGCAATACTAATAATACTAACAAACTCACGATAACAACTCGAACCACAATAAGTGATTTGTTACAATCCAGAGTTCGCATCAATATAATCCAAATTAAAACGACGGTACTCAGCAAGAATTCACTTAGGCGGAGATTCCATACAGTATTCAGAATGAACAATCCTGCTAAGGTTGGAAGTATGGTTAGGAGAATCTGGTAAGCATGCTTATCATAAAGCTTCATTATTTTCATGACTTCTCCCTCCCATTTGATAAGATCTCTTCAACCTCAACATCCAGATTGATGACATGTAAGTGTATTTTGTTATTTAGAAGCGATTTTCGTAACATTAGATCCTCATCACCTACATATATAATAGTCAATTCTAACCCATAACCAACCGCCTGGTTACAGGTAATACACAATTCGTTATTTAAATTGGCTGTAAGTATAATAAGATGCCCAATATCTGATCCTATCTTCATGGCATAACTCACGAGTTCCGAACACGAATACTCACTCTGAAAAAGAATAGATTTACAAATAGTATAGAAGTTATCAAAATCTGACTTATCCTGTATACTCTGAATCTCTATCGCCTTATTCCCATAGATAACTTTGGACGATATGGAATTCAAATGAAAATAATTGTGAATTGCCAATACAGCCTCTAACATTTTATCCTCAGTAACGATTTTCTCATATTTATCTATCTTTCGTTCACTTAAATCAATCACACTAATAACTTCTGTCTTAGGCTCATCAGCATACTTTTGTGACATTAAAGTTCTTGTTTTGGCACTGGACTTCCAATGAATCAGTTTCATAGTGTCTCCACTTTGGTACTTTCTCACTTCGTTGTCTTTTACCATTTGTTTTTTAGAGCCATTACGAAAATCTATTTTCATATTGTCTTCATTAGGTCCAATCTCCAGTTTATCCAATTGTAATACTCTTGGCATTACCTGTACTTCTACTGTACTTTTATATGTATACTTAATTTTAAATAGATGGAAAAAATCACGTACAATAACATGATTAATTCCAACATAATACTGACCTCTATAATGGCAACACAAAGTAGTCTGCTTTTTAATATCCTCGCCAGGAAGCAGACAATAACTAGTATCTGGGCTTATTTTTTCCACACTTGAGGTCTTTTCTTCAAAGATGACCCTTACATCCGTATAGGCTATAAAACCTTCATTTGATAAATGAAAATTATATGAAATGTGATCCCCTTTAATAAGAACTTTTCTCTCAACATGTTGATATATACGAAAGCGAAAACATACATAAACCAAGTATATTATAGATAATATAGGAATAAACAAGACCAAATATAACAATAAATAGCTGATAGTTCCTCCAATATTGGAAGCAAAAATATAAACAGCCAGAAACAGGAGGACATAGAGAAATCGATTTAATTTCATAACGTCATCCTTTACTTGTTTTCATTACTTTTATTTTTAAGAACAGGAACCTTTATTTTCTTGAGTATACTACGTAGTATATCCTCTGCCTTCTGCTTATTCAACTTTGCTTCCATAGATAAAACCATACGATGGCAGAGTACAGGCTCTAGAATATGTAACACATCATCTGGTATCACATAATCGCGCCCCTTTAGATATGCTGCAGATTGGGCTGAACGAATCAGAGCCAAAGTTGCTCTCGGACTGGCACCCAAAGTAAGTTGTTCATTGTTTCTTGTAGCCTCTGTGATTTCTACTATAAAATTAATAATGTCGGAATCTACAAAAATATGTTCAACTTCCTTCATTACCTCGGTTATTATTTCTCTGGAGCAAACAGCCTTAACTGTTCCAAGCCTCTTATTTTCCAGGTAATTGTTTACCATTTTAATTTCTTGTCTGGTATCCGGATATCCGATTGAGATACGCATTAAGAAACGATCCAGCTGTGCTTCAGGTAGGTTGTAAGTCCCCAGGAAATCTATTGGATTCTGAGTAGCAATTACCATAAACGGCTCTTCTAACTGATGAATCTTACCATCAACTGTGACTTGCTTTTCTTCCATAGCTTCTAATAAACTTGCTTGAGTTTTAGGAGAAGTACGATTAATCTCATCTGCAAGGATTATGTTGTGCATAATAGCACCCTTCATATACTCAAAATTGCAAGTTTCCATGTTATAAATAGAGATACCTGTAACATCACTTGGTAAAGTATCTGGAGTGAACTGTATCCTTCCAAAACTTACATCCAGAGAGCGTGCCAATGCATTGGCTAATGTTGTCTTTCCTACACCTGGTACGTCCTCAAGTAATATATGACCTCCGGATAAGAATGCATTCAGTACAAACTCAACCTTGTCTTCTTTTCCTATCAATATTTCATTGATATTATTTCTAATTTTATTTATATCATCCATATATTTCATTTTTTCTCCTCCTTTTTTATATTATAACATTATAATTCCATATATACAATAAACTATGTTAACCCAGTAGGAGGCGAAATGTGGGGCATTTTATGGTTTTTTCATTACTAAAACTCATGAGAAACATACTTCTCCAAGTACGCTACAAAAAAAGCATCTATAGGCTAAAAGTCTATAGATGCTGTAAAACTTAAGACAACTCAAAAGCTCCTGTATAAAGTTGATAATACTTGCCTTTCTGTTCAATTAAATCATCGTGATTTCCACGTTCAATGATACGTCCATTTTCCAGTACCATAATCACATCAGAGTTCTTTACAGTAGAAAGTCGGTGAGCGATAACAAAGACTGTCCTTCCTTCCATTAGCTTATCCATACCTTCCTGTACAATGGCCTCCGTTCTGGTATCAATACTGGAGGTGGCCTCATCAAGTATGAGCACAGGTGGATCTGCTATGGCTGCCCTAGCAATAGAAAGAAGCTGCCTTTGCCCCTGAGAGAGATTAGCTCCATCTCCAGAAAGCATTGTGTCATACCCTTTTGGCAAATGATTAATAAACTGATGAGCATTGGCTAACTTAGCTGCAGCTATAACCTCTTCATCCGAGGCATTAAATTTACCATACTTGATATTATCCTTAACCGTTCCTGTAAACAAGTGGGTATCCTGCAAGACAATTCCAAGAGAACGTCTTAAATCACCCTTTTTTATCTTGTTAACGTTAATGCCGTCATATCGAATCTTACCGTCCTGGATGTCATAAAAACGGTTAATCAAGTTAGTAATCGTAGTTTTTCCTGCTCCGGTAGCACCTACAAAAGCAATCTTCTGTCCTGGTTTTGCAAATAATGTGATATTTTGAAGCACCAGTTTACTATCGTCGTAGCCAAAGTCCACATCATCGAATACCACATCTCCTAGTAATCTGGTATATGTCACTGTACCATCTTTCTCATGAGGATGTTTCCATGCCCAGATGCCGGTGTGTTCCTTACATTCACTGATGTTGCCCTCCTGATCAATAGTTGCATTAACAAGAGTAACATATCCCTCGTCTACTTCAGGCTTTTCATCTAGCAGCTTAAAAATACGTTCTGCACCTGCCATAGCCATAACGATTGCATTAAACTGTTGGGAAATCTGTGAAATAGGTTGTGCAAAGGTTCTAGTAAGCAATAAAAAAGCTGCTAGAGAACCTAAAGAGAATCCCTGTACCTTGTTAACTGCTAAGAATGCACCTACTACTGATACCAGTACAAAGCTAATATAACCTAGGTTGCCCATAATTGGCATCAATATATTAGCAAATGTATTAGCGCTTTTTGCACTGTTATACAACTGATCATTAATCTGATCAAAGTCATCCTTGGTTTCTTCTTCATGACAGAATACCTTAACAACCTTTTGGCCTTCCATCATTTCTTCAATGTATCCATTGACTTGACCAATATCCTTTTGCTGCTTCATAAAATAGAATCCGCTTTTTCCAGCCAGCTTCTTAGTGATAATAACCATCAATACAACAATGACAAATACCACTAAGGACAGCGGTATACTTAGAACCAACATTGAGATGATAACACTGACAATAGTAATACTGGAAGATATCAGCTGGGGCATACTCTGGCTGATCATCTGTCTAAGAGTATCTGTATCATTGGTATAAATACTCATTAAATCCCCATGGATATGGGTATCATAGAATTTAATCGGTAAGGTTTCCATATGCTCAAACAAATCATTACGGATACCCTTTAAGGTCCCTTGGGTCACAGTAACCATAAGGCGGTTAAATATATAACTGCTAAGCACACCTATGGTAAACAGTCCTCCCAATTTAAACAGAGCTTTGGCCAAAGGTATAAAATCCGGATTTACACTGCCTATATATGGGCTAATATAATCATCCACTAAAGTCTTTAAAAATACACTTCCTGCTACACCTGCCAATGAACTTATTATAATTGATATGACCACGATAATACAGTGAACAGGGTATTTGGAATAAACTAATCTTATCAGTCTTTTAAAGGTTTTCATAGGAGCTGTTCCACCACGTTTATGTTTATTTTCCATCATCAAAATCAGCTCCCTTCATCTGTGAATTATATACTTCCTGATAAATGGTATTGTTATGAAGCAGTTCATCATGGGTTCCAAAACCATCAACCAGACCATCATTTAAAACAATAATACGATCAGCATCCTGAATACTGGAGATTCGCTGCGCGATAATCAGCTTGGTGACTTCTGGAATTTCTTCCTTAAATGCCTTTCTAATTAAAGCATCTGTTCTTGTATCTACGGCACTGGTAGAGTCGTCCAGAATAAGAATTCTTGGTTTTTTCAGTAAGGCTCTGGCAATACATAAGCGCTGCTTCTGCCCCCCAGATACATTGGTACCTCCTTGCTCAATATGAGTATCATAACCTTGTTCAAATGTTTCAATAAAATCATGAGCCTGTGCCAACTTACATACACGAATAATTTCTTCATCCGTTGCTTCAGGATTGCCCCATTTCAAATTCTCCTTAATAGTACCCGAAAATAAAACATTTTTCTGAAGCACCATAGCCACCTGATTACGCAAAGAATTAAGATCATAATCTCTTACATCGACTCCTGCTACTCTCACAGCACCTTCTGTAACGTCATAGAGTCTAGGAATCAGCTGTACAAAGCTGGATTTGGAGCTTCCTGTTCCACCAATAATACCAATGGTTTCTCCACTCTTAATTTGAAGATCCACATCACTTAACGCGTAGTTATCTTTATCCTTCACATAACTAAAGCTAACATGGTCAAAATCAATGGCTCCATTCTTTACTTCTGTAATGGCATTGTCTTTATTGGTTAAATCACTTTCTTCACCTAATATCTCCACGATTCTCTCTGCAGAGCTTTTAGCCATAATAACCATTATAAATACCATGGAAATTAGCATTAATGAAATAAGAATGTTAGAGGTATAGGTAAACAAGCTCATTAACTCACCTGTGGTCATGGAAGATCCTACTACCATCTTTGCTCCAAGCCAGGAAAGAAGGATGATACAGGAGTAAACGGTCAGCTGCATAATAGGAGCATTGAGAATAATCAAACGCTCTGCCTTAACGGAATAATCATAAACCTGTTCACTGGCTTTATGAAACTTGTCCGTTTCATATTCTTCCTTCACATAAGCCTTTACCACTCGGATTCCTGTGAGATTCTCCTGTAGACTACTATTCACGTCATCATACTTACGAAACATCTTTCTAAAATATGGATGAGCATGTGTCATGATAAAGTACAGACAAAAGCCTAGAAAGATTACTGCCCCCAGAAAAACCAGGGATAGTCTGGCATTGATGGTAAAGCACATAATCATGGCTGAAATCAACATAATTGGGCTTCGCACAAACATACGAATGATCATATGATAAGCATTCTGCACATTAGTCACATCTGTAGTCAGACGGGTAACAAGACCTGCGGTAGAATATTTATCAATATTACTAAAAGAGAAATTCTGTATGTTATAAAACATAGCCTTTCTTAGATTTCTGGCAAATCCCGCTGAAGCTGTAGCACCTGTCTTTCCAGCCATAGTACCAAAAAATAAAGACAGCAAGGAAATACCAAACATGATGGCTCCCAGCTTGTATACATAACCTAAGTCACCCTTACTAACTCCATTGTCAATTATCTTGGACATTAGTAAGGGAATTAATACTTCCATAAATACTTCAAATATAATGAGAACCGGTGTAAGAATCGAATCCTTTTTAAATTCCTTCACCTGCTTCAATAACTGCTTAATCATTGGTTGCCTCCCTATCAGTCTCTGTTAGTTTCTCTAATAAACGAAATAATTCTTCCTGCTCCTCTTTTGATAAATGATTCAGTATCTTTTCATCTTCTCTTGCAATAACATTCCCGATTTGTTCCCACAAATCATATCCTGTTTTCGTTAAAACAAGCTTCTTTAACCTTGCATCACAAGGAACACTTTCCCTCTTAATATACCCATTTTTCTCTAATAGTTTCAGCATACTTGTAACAGAAGAAGGGCGAATGTGGAATTCCTCCTCAATCGTCCGTTGAAAGACATCTTCTTTAGCTGACCTACATCCTATAAATGTAATCATTCTGGATTGTTGCCCTGTGAGTCCAAATTGTTGCATATTACTGTCAACTCTATGTTTTAGCACTCGTGATATGTGATGTATTACTCCTAAACTGTACTTTTCCATACTACCTCCTTTAAAAGAGTTTCACTTAAATGTAAAAAGTTAGATACCTAACTATTTCGCCTACTAAGAATACCAAATTGTCCCTTTAATGTCAATCCCCATGTTGCCCTCCCTTTTTTATCTTCTCTTTCAACAATCGATAGATTACTGAGGCCAACGGCAGGAATAGTAACATTCCCACTACCCCCATAAGACTTCCTCCTAAAGTAACTGCTACCATAACCCAGATGGATGGTAGTCCAATGGAACTTCCTACAACATGAGGATAAACAAGATTCTCCTCTAATTGTTGCAAAATAAAAAACAGCACAATAAATACCAGAGCATCTACAGGCTTGGTTGCCAAAATCAAAAAAACTCCCACTCCTAATCCCACAAATGATCCAAAAACAGGCACTAATGCAGTCACTGTTATTACAACTGCAATTAACAGTGGATATGGGAGTCCAATAAGAAGCATGGAAACAAAAAACATTAAGCCAAGAATGCAGGCCTCTACACACTGCCCAGTAAGGAAACTAGAGAATGTTTCATTGGTCACTGAAAGAATATATAGAATTCTGTCCACTCGCTCCTTTTTTAAACAGTAATAAAGCAACTGCTTTGCCTGGGACGCTAATAATTCCTTACTATACAAAAGATAAATGGCAAATACACTTCCAATAAGAAAATTAATCATTTGAAAAAAAATGGAATCTATCATTCCAAGGATTGAATTAATCACCCCTCCTACTCCAGTTCTGGCAAACTCCCATGTTCTCTCCATAATAAGCCTCCAGTCAACATCTATTTGTTGTAACAGACCTTTCCATTTTGGATATTGTTTCCACAAATTCCTCAGTACCTTTTCCTGTCTTTTTGTAAACTCAGTGATGGTAGATAACAGCCCTCCCCCTGTCTCAAATAGTTCCGGTAAAATGATAAATAGTACCAATGCCACGATACTAAAAATCAACAAAATAGTGAGTAAGATGCTAAAAATTCTGCCACCTCTACGTAGTTTTCTCGTCTGATGGTTCACAAAAAGCTTATTTTCTATGTATTTCATAGGAAGATTTACAACAAAAGCCACACAGCCACCCATAATGAACGGAGCTAAGAGTGTCAGTATATAATCTAGCACTTGTTGCATGTTCTTCCAGTATTCTATAGTAAACACTGCTAATACGAGCACAACAATATAAATTAACCAATTTTCAACTATCCTTTTTTTTAGATTCACAGTTAAGCTACCTCATGAAGTCTTACTATATATGTATGAGATAACATTGTAAATTCGTACTTGTATCTTAACCTTAGAGAATACTTTTGCCCTATTTGCTTAGACTATGTGTTATAGAAAGTGAGGTATCGCTATGTTTAAACATGAAAAGATGTTATTTCATCCAGTTGCCATTGAAAAACCAAATCCTCAATGTGCTGTTCTGCTTCAAGAACAATTAGGTGGCGGAAACGGCGAATTAAAGGCAGCCCTTCAATATATGTCTCAAAGCTTTCGGGTGAAAGATCAAGAGATCAAAGATTTATTTTTGGATATTGCTGCAGAAGAACTAGGACATATGGAAATGGTAGCTCAGACAATCAATCTATTAAATGGGCATGATGTAGATGCACAGGCTGTTGCAGCAGGAGAGATTCAGTCTCACGTAATACTAGGGCTTAATCCTGGACTGATCAATGCATCCGGCTATTCCTGGACAGCTGATTATGTCACAGTAACAGGAGATCTTTGCGCCGACCTTCTCTCAAACATAGCTTCAGAGCAGCGCGCCAAGGTTGTCTATGAATATCTATATCGGCAAATCGAAGATAAAAAGGTAAAAGAAACCATTGATTTCTTACTTAACCGTGAGGAGGCCCATAATGCTCTCTTTAGAGAAGCCTTTAATAAGGTACAAGATACTGGATCCAACCGTGACTTTGGTACAACGAAAGCAGCTAAAATGTACTTTAGTATGTCAGAACCATCTCCTGGCGGTAATACCTTCGCTAATACTGAGGTTAATCCTCCTTCCTTTAAGTAAAAAAAGAAGACGGCATAGTCTAAAGCTATGCCGTCCTCTTTTTTCTCTACTGTTCAATGGTCTGTTTATCCTCGTCCTGTTTATGCTCCCCGGTAAAGTTCCAGACAATCTGTATCTTCTGTCTACGATGTCCGCTTGACTTGTCCTGTACCTAAACGATGATTATTTTACACACTCATCAACAATAGAGAGCGTTAATTCTCGTATTCCCACATACTTGCGGATAATAATGGCGAAGCTGTCAAAGTCGGTCTTGTACTGCTGGTAGGTAGCAACGGTGGCTTGCTTTGACTATCAAAACCTTGTCCACTAGCTGCAGCGGTTTTTACAAAGAATTGAGGGAAATTTCTCAATTTCAATTCTGACCTATGCTTTTAATTCAAATTATTTTCTCCCCATTCTTTCATAAACTCCAAGACAGGGATAAAGCTCTTTCCAAGTTCCGTCAAAGAATATTCTACTCTGGGTGGCACTTCCTTGTAATCAAAACGGGAAATAAAGCCGTCTGCTTCCAGTTCCCGCAACTGCTTTGTCAAGGAAGATTCTGTTATATCTCCGATGTGCCGCCTGAGTTCTCCAAAGCGTTGTATATTTTGAAATCCCATATAGTAAAGAATTTCAATTTTCCATTTCCCACCTAAGATTTTCTGAATCGTAGAAACAGTAGTACAGCGCTCAATCGCCATTTGACTTTTCTTCATTCTCTCACCCCACAGTCGGTAACACTATACCATGTTTACGCTCAAATATCAATGTACTATAAAAAAGTACAGTACTTTTCAAACAGATGTACAATGATATAATAAGCATAGTGATAAAGAAAGGAGATATTATCATGCACTACACAGGCACCATTTGGCGACCACCTTATGAAGCGTCCTCAATGCTTTTGGAAGTAACGGCAGGGTGTACACATCATCAATGCAAATTCTGTACATTGTATGATGATTTACCATTCAAATTCAGAATGACACCTATGGAAGATATAAAAGCGGACTTAAAGAAAGCCAAAAACCAATTTCGGCTTAGGGTAGGCTATAAGGTACCACGCACCTTTCTAACAGGGGCAAATCCGTTTGTATTAAAGACTGCCCATTTGTTAGAAATAGCCAACCTTATCCATTGGTATTTTCCGAGCAACGAAACAATCGGCTGCTTTTCAAGAATAACCGATATTACGCTGAAAACAGATGAAGAACTAAAACGGTTAAAAAACGTCGGCTATGACGGTCTGACTATCGGAATTGAAACAGGCGATGACGAAGCCTTAACATTTATGAATAAGGGCTATCTGTCAAAAGATATTGTGGCACAATGCAAGCGTTTGGATAATGTGGGTATCAGTTATAATTTTTTCTATCTCACAGGAATTTCCAGTGCAGGACGGGGGGAAGCGGGAGCGAAAATGACCGCTGAGATATGTAATCAGCTTCATCCACAGCTAATCGGTGCAAATATGCTAACCATTTATCCAAACTCTGAACTGTATCAAGAAATACAAAAAGGAAATTGGAAAGAGGAGCAGGAAATCGAAAAATATAAAGAAATAAAAACCCTTGTTGAATATTTGAGTATCCCTGTTTGCTTTGGTGCATTAGGGGCTTCTAACGCTATTCCCATTCAAGGAATTTTGCCTAGAGATAAGAAGAAAATCCTATCTGTATTGGAACAGATTATTGACAGAGCTGATGAACAGGAATTACGGGATTATAGAACAAATCTCCGGCATCTATAAGGAGGAATTTAATTTTGCATTTTACAGGCAGAACGTGGCGACCACCTTATGAAGCAAGTTCATTTATCATACAGGTTACTTCCGGCTGCACATATAATAAGTGTCGGTTTTGTAGCCTATACAAAAATGAGTGCTTCCGTATGTCGCCATTAGAAGAATTTAAGGAGGATTTAGCAGAATTAGCAAGTTATCAGCCAACTGCAAGACGTATTTTTTTGACAGGAGCAAATCCTTTTTCAATGAGTTATGAAAGGTTAGCAAAACGAGCTTTATTAGTCCATGACTATCTTGCAGAATGTCAGACGATAGCCATGTTTTCAAGTGTTCGTGATATAAAGAGTAAAAAGGTATGGCAATTAAGACGGTTGCGGGCTTTGGGTATTAACGGGCTTAGCATTGGAACAGAATCCGGCGACGACAGTACCTTACTTTTAGCAAATAAAGGCTACACCGCAAAAGAACTAATTGAACAATGCAGAAAATTAGATGAAGCAGGAATTGAATACTATTTTATGTATATGATAGGACTTGCAGGAAAAGGAAACGGCTACCGAAACACTGTCAATAGTGCAAAGGTATTCAGCAAAGTAAACCCTCGCTTTATCTCCGTAGTTTCATTGACCTTGTTCCCCGATACGGAACTATATCAAATGGTACAGACAGGGAAATTTATCCCTGCGGGAGAAAAAGAACGCTTAGAGGAATTATTGACATTCATTCAACATCTGCAAATAAGAACACATCTGTTTGCAAATTCTGCTTCCAATTTTTATCCGACCACTGCTTTTCTTCCTAATGAGCGTAATAAAATTGTGGACGAACTTCAGTACATCATGGATACGGTCAGCGAGGAAGAAATGCAGGAATATAGGAAAAGTCTTCACTCGTTAGGATAATTTTTCAATATGCCACCAACCAGAAAGAAGCTTTTCCTTCCTCGCCTTAAGGAAACAGTATAGCTTTTACACTGGAGTTATAAATTGCGCACAATTGTACGCATATTCATATTTTCCCTCCCCTTTCATTTAGAAATTCTATATCTCTATAGTAGCAGATACTATGCAAAAAATAACAAAAAAGAGAAAGCAGATATGGCGAATATAAAATGCCATATCTGCTTTAAGTGCAATCCTTGCTTGTCAGCCATTAAGTTAGTTTGTTTTTAATTCTTCCTTATCGGCGTTTACGAAAAGTTGCAGTTCTCTTTATTTTATAATACTTTCGCTAAAAAGTTCTTTAAGCGTTCACTTTGTGGATGCTCAAAGAATTCCTTAGGGGAATTTTCTTCAATGATTTGTCCTTGATCCATAAAGATGACACGGGAAGCCACTTCTTTGGCAAAACCCATTTCATGAGTGACCACCACCATAGTCATGTTCTCTTTGGCTAACTCTCTCATAACTTCTAAAACCTCTCCTACCATCTCAGGATCTAAAGCAGACGTAGGTTCATCAAATAACATAACATCCGGGTTCATGCATAGAGCTCGCACAATGGCAATCCTTTGCTTTTGTCCACCAGAAAGTAGTTCAGGATAAGTATTTGCCCTGTCCTCCAATCCAACTCGCTTTAACAAATCCATTGCCCTCTTATTAGCTTCCTCTTCTGTAAGTTTTAGCAGTTTCTTAGGACCTAGAGTCATATTCTTGAGAATTGTCATATTAGGAAATAAGTTAAAGTGCTGGAATACCATTCCCATCTTCTGGCGGTGAATATTAATATTCACCTTTTTATCCATCAAATTCTTTCCTTCAAACCAAACAGAACCAGAGGATGGCACTTCCAAACAGTTCAAGCAGCGAAGTAAGGTACTCTTACCGGAACCGGAAGGTCCTATGATACATACTACTTCACCTTTCGTTATTGTTAGATTTACATCATCCAAAGCTACAGTTGAAGTAAACTCTTTCTTTAAATTCATAACCTCAATAAGAGGCTCAGTTTTTGAATAGGATTCATAAGTAGCCTTAGCGTCTTCCATTGTTTAGCCTCCTCTCTAGTCTTCCTACAGCATAGGAAAATATCACAACCATAACCAGATAGATTAAAGCTACTGCAATAAGAGGCATAAATGGATTATACGTAACACTTTTAATTACATCTCCAGCTTTTGTCAAATCTGCTAGCGCAATATAACTACCTACAGAGGTTTCCTTCAGTAGTACAATAAACTCATTACCTAATGCTGGAAGGATGTTACGAATTGCCTGTGGCATAATGATGTAACGCATGGTTTGGACATATGTAAATCCAAGACTTCTACCAGCTTCAAACTGTCCTTCATCAATGGACATAATACCGCCTCTAACAATCTCAGCTACATAGGCACCCGAATTAAAACCAAACGCTATGACAGCTACCAGTACCTTGTTGATATTTACAGAGCCAAAGATAACAAAGTATATAATCAACAACTGAACCAGCACAGGTGTTCCACGAATCACCGTCAGGTATATCTTGCAGATAGAATTAAGAAGCTTCAAGATAAATCCAGGCTTAGTCTTATCATAGGTTGCACGTACACTAGCCACTAAAAAACCAATAACGATACCTATTAAAACTGCAAAGAAGGTTACCAGAAGAGTTATCTCTAAACCTTCTAATAATAATTTCCAGCGGTCTTTCTCAATAAAATTCTGATAGAACTGCTCTCCTAAATCCTTAAAAATATTCAAATACATATGATTCCCTACCATCTTTATATTTATCACTACTTAATGTACTTATCAGTAATTTCCTGAATTTTACCAGAATCCTTTAATTTAGCTAAAGCATCATTCACCTTATTCAATAATTCAGTATTATCTTTAGCAATTGCAATCGCATAGTCTTCTACAGAGAATTCTTTATCTACAATCTTAATTCCTTCATTCTTCTCCACAAATACTTTTGCAGGTTGACGGTCAATGATGACAGCGTCAATCTTATTCTGATTTAAAGCGACAATTGCATCGGCTCCCTTATTATAACGCTCAATTGTAGCCTTCTTTATATCTCCTGCCAGCATGTCACCGGTTGTTCCTAACTGAACACCAATTGTCTTGCCTTCTAATTCTTCAGGATCTGCAATAGTACTGTCATTTTTTACTATAATTACTTGTGCACTAGTTGCATAAGTATCACTAAAAGCTACATTTTTCTTTCTGTCCTCAGTAACCGTCATGCCAGCAACACCCATGTCAGCTTTTCCAGACTTTACTTCAGCAACGATAGAGTCAAAGTTAATATCCTCAATCTCTAGTTCCATTCCCAATTCATCTGCTATTGCCTGCGCAATCTCAACATCAATACCAAGGAATTTATCACCTTCTTTATACTCATATGGTGGAAATTCAGCATTGGTAGCCATTATAAGTTTTTTGTCGTCTTTCGAACCACAACCAGTAATGGCTACTGCCATGGTTACAATTAGTACTAAGCTTAATAATTTCTTTTTCATTTTTTCTCTTCCTTTCAGTCTTTAGTATTATTTATCCAAGATGTTGCATATGTAGTACTTCATTTTGTATTTCTTATATAGAATAATATGATTATAACTCAATTTCTAAAATAATCAAGTATAAATATTCACTTTTATGTTAATATTATTAATTTTATAAAGTTCAATAGTAGTTTTTTGTGATTATTATCTATATTCTTCCTATACATCTTGTAAATAAAGGGTTTGTTATGATTAATTTTAACTATTTATTCTATTTATTACTATTTCTCATTTAAATGTTTAAACATCAATAAGGAAGTCTCCTAACCATAACAAACTATGGGTTTTTTGTTCATCTCATAAAAAAATACATATTTATGCAAAAAGAAAAACCGCAAAATTCTTTTATAATTTTGCGGTTTAATTATTTATATTTATTCTATTATATTGCATATTTATTCATTACTACTATTTGTTATATAACCACTTCCTTGCGTTACGGGTTTTATATTGAATGTAAAAAACATCACTGAAAAATAATAGGAAATCTGACTAAATAATACAGCTGTCTGGCTCCTGTCATAAATATAATAATGACCATTCCATCCTTTGTAAAACATAAATCCCTCTGTACCAAAATACCATCCGATAGACACTACTAAAGCAATCATTAGATATCTCTTATCCAGAACCACATTAGTTACAAGTAAAAGTAGCAGTATTACAACTAGAATTCCAAGTAAACTCCTAATAAATGCAATTAATAAATTAGTACCTGATAATTCAAGGAATAAGGATATATCACCCTGAATCAATACAGATCTTAAGGCAAACAGAATTCCAGCCACACTAACCGGAACCAGCATATATGGAAATAATTTTTGATTTCTAATGCTTTGTAAAGCAAGCACAAGGATAGCCATACAACATAACACGATCAGACAACCAGCTGGCGTAAATAGGAATCCTCGCTTCGAGACCGACGAAGACACAATGAAACCTCCTTCAAAGTTAATGGAAAAAAACATTAACACCGCAGTAAATACAGAAAAAATAGCAGTCAAAATAACATTTAGCGCATCAGGTCTAAAATCATAACATTTTTTCTTCATGCAATGGCCTCCTTATTTATGTATCATGTGAAAATCGGACATAAATAATACTAAAATTCAATTAAATATTCTATTAGTATTATATCATAAACAACGAGTATTTCACACAGAAAAGCATGTATTATTTTATATGGAAACAAGATAAAACCTCCAGTGGATTACAAAAGGCGTACTTAATTAGTATTCAATTCCATATCTGCCCGCAATCCCCTTATCAAAAGGATGTTTCTCCTTTTTCATCCATGTAATGTAGTCAGCTTGGTCCATGAAATATGGAACCTGACTATGACCAGTCAAAATAATCTCCAATTCCTTCGGCCGCATCTCCATTAGTGTATGCACCATATTACTATCAATCAGCCCAAGCTCATAGGTCGATAGTAACTCATCTAAAACTAACATTTCGCATTTCTTTTGATTAATTAAATCTATTGCAGCTAGAAGATTGGCATTATGCATCATAGTAATCTGTTCCTTCTCCTTCTCTAGCATTTGATTGGAAAATCCCAAGTCCAACTCATTTCTAAGTACAGTAATTTCCGCTATTCTGCTTAGTACCTCTAACTCTGAAGAGGGTCTTCCTTTTAAAAATTGCACCACTGTAACCAACATTCCAGCTCCCGCGGCTCGAATTGCCTGCCCAATAGCCGCTGTTGTCTTACCTTTTCCATCTCCGTAATAAATTTGCAACATACCTTTGCCTCCTCCTATTGATAAATAGTTGCATAAGATAAATTGGAAAGATCCCATGCAACTAAATTATCATTTTATAATCATTGTCCTGATTCTACTTTACCAATAGGTTCATAAGGGGAGAGTTCAAAACGTATAAAATAACCTTGATCTACCTCACATACCGGACAACGGGCTGGTGCTGACGTTCCTTCATGTATATAACCACAATTTAAGCAGATCCAGGTAGTTTGTACCTCAGAGACAAATAACTGATTTTTTTCCATCAACTCAGCCAGCTTTCCGAATCGTTCTCCATGAACCTTTTCAATCTCTGCTATCATTTTAAATGTAGCAGAAATTCTCATAAAACCTTCTTCATTTGCCTTCTCTGAAAATGCTTTGTATACGTCATTATATTCTTCCAGCTCATTATGCTGTGCCATACGAAGTAGTTCCGTCACATTTTTGCTTATATCTACCGGGTATCCTCCATCGATATGAATCGTAGTTTTTGCAGCTGGTTCTAATAATTTGTAGAAAACTTCGGCATGCTTCGCTTCCTGGGCTGCAGTATATTGAAAAATTTTTTCTACGACCTGTCTATTCTGCTTTCTTGCCTCTTCCGCTGCTAAAGTATAACGCATTCTAGCCTGGCACTCACCGGCAAAAGCCCTCAGAAGGTTTTCTTTTGTTTCACTTGATTCAAAATCCACTGTCATTTACTTCACTCCTTATTACTAATATTATTGCATCCATATGCAATCAACATTATTATAAGGAGTGGATTTCTATTCTATTCAATTTACAGACCTAGAGCTTTTTTCGCTAACCGGTCTACCCTTTCATTTAGTTCAATTCCTGTATGAGCAGCCACCTTATGAAACTCTACATACAGCTTGTCCTTTATCAAATCATACGCTTTTTTATAGGCAATGGTTCCCGGCTTTTTAGCCTGCCAGGCACCTGTACACCATTTTTCAATACCTTCATAATCATAGTATAAGGCCAATCTAGGAATTCCTTGCTCCAAACATAACTCCATCATTTTTCTAGCACCTAGGATTTCTCCGGCCACATTACGCATATCTGCTAGAGACCTGTCCTGCCCTTTTTCGCTATATTCATATTCTTTCCCTTTATATTGCAGTACTGCTCCATAGCTGTACTCTTTCGTAGTCAAATTATAGCTTCCATCCACATACGCTACTGCCAAGTCCTCCCGAGTATCGGTAAACTCATTTGCTCGTACTGCTAAAGCTAGGTAATCCTTCGCTTCTTCCTCTGACTTAAAACTTTTATATTCTGCTCCACTATAACCATTGATTTGATTCTGACATTCTGGCCATGAATTGAATATTCCGGTCTTTCTTCCTTTTCTTACGGCATAGAATTTACTTGGCATTGTGGTTGTTCTCCAATCTTTAGATATTTTCTCTATCATATCATGTCCTGAGAAGGCAGTAAAGGGACTGTTACACAAAGAAATATGTGCTACAGTCCCCAATGTTACTTTTATTTAACTTTATAATCTCCACTGGCTACACAGGCCTTAATCAGGTTAGTTGTCCCTGAACAACCTAGTGGGGAACCAGCAGTAATAACTACTACATTGCCTGCATCAACATAGCCTGCATTCCAGCTAGCTCTTAGGGCATGATCAAAGAGAGTTTCGATTTCACTTTCTTCACTAATGAGCAATGGTTGTACTCCCCATGACATATTCAGCTGTCTGCAGACATGTTTCTCAGTCGTACAGCCAATAATCATACAATCCGGACGATATCTGGATACCATTCGAGCTGTCTGCCCTGATTTAGTCACTGTAATAATTGCCTTAGCAGACAAATCTGACGCTGTGGTACAGGTAGCATGAGAAATGGCATTGGTAATGTCTGTTCGGTCAATTCCATGTCCACTTTTAAATACATTTTTATAATCGATATCTTCCTCAGTTCGAACTGCTATTCGGACCATAGTCTGCAATGCCTCAATTGGATACTTGCCTGCTGCCGTTTCTCCTGATAACATAATAGCACTGGTACCCTGATAAATAGCATTAGCAACATCTGTAGTCTCTGCTCTGGTTGGTCTCGGATTCTTCATCATAGAATCTAACATCTGAGTAGCTGTGATTACCTGTTTCCCAGCTCTAAATACCTTTTCAATAAGCATCTTCTGGATGACCGGAACATTTTCTAATGGAATCTCTACACCCATATCACCACGTGCAATCATAATACCATCTGCCACCTCAAGAATCTCATCAATATTATCTACACCTTGCTGATTCTCAATCTTGGCAATAATATTAATAGTAGAGCATTGCTTCACCTTTAGTATATCACGAATCTTCATAACGTCCTTTGCAGAACGTGTGAAAGAGCAAGCTATGAAATCAAAGCCATGCTCGATACCAAATAAGATATCATCATAATCCTTCTTACTAATAAATGGCATATTAATAGCCACACCAGGAACATTAATCCCTTTTCGATTTGATATCTTACCACCATTTTGCACTTTACAGACTATGTCGGTATCTGTCAGCTTGATAACATCTAAAGCTATTAAGCCATCATCAATAAGAATTCGGTCACCAACCTTAACGTCTTTTACTAGTTCTTTATATGTAATACTAACTCGGTCTTTGTTACCTTCTATCTCATCATTGGTCAACGTAAACTTTTGCCCTTTCTCCAGATTCACACTGCCACTCTTAAAGGTTCCAATACGAATCTCAGGTCCTTTTGTATCCAATAAAGTTGCTACGGGAAGGTTCAATTCCTTACGGATCTTTTTCACCATTGCAAGTCTTGTACCTTGTTCATCATGGCATCCATGAGAAAAATTAAATCTTGCCACATCCATACCTTCCTGCATCAGGCGACGTATCATATCTTCATTGTCCGTAGATGGACCTAGAGTACATACTATTTTGGTTTTGCGCATTATAATCCTGCCTTTCTCTTATCCAACAATCTTTCTTAGTGTTTTATAAATCGAGACTATCATACACTTTATCCTATTACTTTTCAACTATATTTTACAACTCTTCGCAGTCTTAACATTATCTTAACAAGAAATCACTCATTAAAACAGAACCGTTATCTCTGTTCCTTCTCCCTCTTCACTTTTTAGGGTTAGCTCTGCACTGTGCTGGGCAACAATGTGTTTGACTATGGCAAGTCCTAGGCCTGTACCTCCAGTAGACTTTGACCTACTTTTGTCTACGCGGTAAAACCGTTCAAAGATTCTCTCCTGATGTTTCTTCGGAATCCCAATACCTGTATCCTTTACAGATAGAAAAATTCTTTCCTCCTGTTCGCCTATCGTAACAATTACGGTTCCACCAACATTATTGTAACGAATAGCATTGTCACAAAGATTGAAAATCAGCTCCTCTATCATTTGCTTATTGGCTTCCACCAAGCTATGAGTTCCTTTCACCATAATGGTAACCTTATTCTTTTCAGCATTTATGGCCAGCGTTTTAGCACAATTTTCTGCAAGACTGTACAAATCTACTGGCTCCGTCGTTATCGCCAACTGTTCATAGTCTAACTCTGATAAACGAATCGTATCGTCGATTAACGTAAGAAGTCTATTGGCATTACGATGAATCTCCGTAGCAAATCGTTTAATATCCTGTTCATTAGCCATACCATTTTCAATCAATTCAGCATATCCTGAAATGGCTGTTAATGGTGTCTTTAATTCATGAGAGACATTTGCCGTAAACTCTTGTCTTATTCTTGCACTTTTCATAATATTACTATGTTGCTCCTGAATCATTTCTGTAAAAGGTATTAATTCCTTATAAATCAGCTCCTTCTTAGGGTCCTGAAGGTTCCTGGCCAGATGTTCTATTGGAGATATAATGAGGTGAGTAAGAAAGCGAGCAATTATCATGCATAGGATAAAAATCAAGAAAGCCATAAAAATCAATAAAGGAATCAGCCGATAAAAAAAGCTAAAGATACTGCTAGTTTCCTTGGAAACACGCAATACCTTCCCACTATCAAGGCGGAAAGCATAATAGTATACATTTTTGGACAGAGTATCAGACTTGCGGATGATACTTCCTTCCCCTGTTTCAAAAGCTTCCTTTATTTCAGGGCGAGATTTGTGATTATCAAGCTTTGCTATATCCACCTTGGAGTCAAAACTTACGGTTCCGTCCTGATTAACCAAAGTAACTCTAAGTTTATCTACATCTCCTTGTTTTTCAGCCAGTTCCTCCATCTGCTCAGTATTCATATATGACAAAAAAATTCCATAGCTTCTTAAATCTTCCTTTACCTGTGTTTTAAATTGCTCATAAAACACTGTCACAGATAGACACAATGTAAAAATAATTGCTATTGCTCCCAGACCAAGAAGCTGGATGTTTATTCTTCTTTTCATGGTTTTCCTCTTTCCGGTTATTTTTCAAGAACATAACCTACATTTCGAATAGTATGAATATATCCTCCAGCATCCTTTAGTTTCTGTCTCAAAGTCTTTATATGCATATCTATGGTTCGAGATTCCCCTTCAAAGTCAACACCCCAGACACGCTCCATAATCACATCTCTGGTCAATACTCTTCCTATATTTTGCATAAACAATTTTAATAATTCATACTCCTTGTAGGTAAGTTCACACGCCTCTTCTTCTACATACACCTGATGTCTTGAGATATCGAGGTAAATCTCCTGAAAGCTCAGATTCTCCTCGTGAACTCCCTGTACACTTCTTCGGAGTAGTGCCTTTACACGAGAGATAAACTCCATAACACCAAATGGTTTTGTCAGATAATCATCTGCTCCCATATCTAATCCTTTTACCTTATCCAGTTCTGAGGATTTAGCTGTCACCATAAGGACCGGTACTTTTTTTGTTTCCGGCATCTGCCTTAGCTTTCTGAGTATTTCTAAACCATCCTCATCCGGTAACATAATATCTAACACAATAAGATTTGGTATTCGTTCCTGTAGCTTTTTATACAATTCCTTACCTTTCTCCATCTCTGTAGTCGAATATCCACTATTTTTTAGGGCAAAGCTCTCTATTTCTCTTATATTAATGTCGTCTTCTACAATATAAATCAATGCCATGGCTGATACTCCTTTCATTAGTTTGTAAAAAGAATACTTTGGCATGTATTTTAACATACCCTCGTGGATTTAAAAAGTGGCCTCCTGTACTTTTGTCGGCCACTTTTACATATTTTTAATTTTTATCTTCATGAATGCCGTTTATAGAGAAAATTACCCACTCAGCTATATTGGTTGCATGATCTCCAATACGTTCAAAATACTTACCAATCATTAATAAATCTGTGGCCTGTTCCGCATATTCTGGATTGGTACCAATTATATCAATAATCTCCTTTTTGAGTTGAACAAATAAATCATCAATAATATCATCATGAACAGTTACTTCCTCTGCAATATCAATGTCTCTCTCTACAAATGCATTAATGCTATTAACTACCATAACAACAGTCTCTTTGGCCATATCCAGAATAAACTTCAAATTATTAAAATAAGGCTTATCTGCCAGTAATATAGTAATTTCAGATATATCTTGTGCATGGTCTCCAATTCTTTCCATATCTGTAATCATCTTTAAGGCAGCACTAATCAAACGTAGGTCTTTCGCTACTGGTTGTTGTTGCAAAAGTAGCTTCATACACAGAGTTTCAATATCTTTCTCCTTTTGGTCTATCTCATCATCAAATTTTATTGCCTGATTTGCCTTTTCCACATCCTGATTGACTAGAGCACTTACAGCAATCTCTATGGCCTGCTCAATCAAACAGCCCATTTGTGTCAATTCACTGTTTAACAATTCTAATTGTTGATCAAATCGATTCCGCATTAACCAAACCTCCCTGTAATATAATCTTCTGTTTTTTTGTTTTTCGGCATAGAGAACAATTCCTCTGTATCCCCATACTCAATAACCTCTCCCATCAGAAAAAACACTGTGGTGTCAGATACTCTAGTCGCCTGCTGCATATTATGAGTAACCATAACAATAGTATAATCCTTTTTCAGCTCCAATACTAGATCTTCTATTTTTGAGGTCGAAATAGGATCTAAGGCTGAAGTCGGCTCATCCATTAGAATTATCTCCGGTTGTACAGCTAAAGCTCTGGCTATACAAATACGCTGTTGCTGACCGCCAGAAAGTCCTAAGGCACTTTTTTTCAAACGATCCTTTACTTCATCCCAAATAGCTGCATTTCTTAAAGATGTTTCTACAATATTGTCTAATTCTATCTTGCTCTTAATACCATGTGTTCTTGGTCCAAAAGCAATATTATCATACACACTCATTGGAAACGGATTTGGCTTCTGAAATACCATTCCTACTCTTTTACGAAGTAGGTTCAAATCCATACCATCATAGATATTTTCTTTATCTAACAAAATTTCTCCGGTAATTTTACAACCTTCCACCAGATCATTCATACGATTTAGGGATTTTAGCAAGGTAGATTTACCACAACCGGACGGTCCGATAAATGCAGTTATTTCCCCTGCTTTAATATTTAAATTTATGTTTTTTAAGGCATGGAAATCACTATAATATAAATCCAGGTTTGATATTTCCATTTTATTTATTTGTTTTATCATACTTTTTCTCTCCTATCACGACTATACCTAAGCTTTTGTAAGTCGATTTGCCAGTTTTCTTGATCCCCAGTTTATCAAAACTACAATGATAAGCAATACAACTGCAGTAGCAAAAGCTTCATTTACATGTAAGCCTTCACTGGATAAGTTGTATAAATGAACTGCTAGGGTTCTTCCTGAGTCAAACAGACTCTTTGGCAATTCTGCCACACTTCCTGCAGTAAAAATCAAAGCTGCCGATTCCCCCACTATACGACCGATAGATAAAATAACCCCAGACAGGATTCCAGGTGCTGCTGCTGGAAGAACAATGCGAAATACTGTTCTCAAGCGTCCTGCTCCAAGACCAAAGCTACCTTCTCGATAGGAATCCGGTACTGCCTTTAAAGCCTCTTCTGTAGTCCTCATAATTAAAGGAAGTACCATTATAGCCAAAGTTGCCGCACCTGAAAGAATAGAAAGCTTCCAGTGTAACGCTGTCACAAAGAACAACATTCCAAATAATCCATATACAATAGACGGAATTCCAGATAAGGTTTCTGAGGTAATCCGTATAATTCCTACTATCTTATTACCTCGTTTTGCATACTCTACCAGATAAATAGCAGAACACACTCCGATTGGGACTGCAAATACCAGCGCTAAGGCAGTAATTATTATGGTATTAATTAAAGCAGGCATAAAAGAAAGATTTGTCGTATTATAATTAAGTGCAAACATTTTTAAAGATAAATGGGGTACTCCACGAATAATGATATAAAGAATTATAAATGCAAGTACTGTTACTGTAATAGCAGCAGATAATAAAACTCCGCCTCGAAGTAAGAGAGATACTATGTCAATATGTCGCTTATTTCGCTTTTTCATATACTATTCCTCCTTTTAATTAGGGAGAAACAAAGATTGATAATAAGAATAAACACAAATAATACAACCGCCGTTGCAATCAACGCCTCTCTATGTAAATCTGCTGCATATCCCATTTCGATTACAATGTTAGCTGTCATGGTTCTAATTCCTTTTAAAATACCTTTTGGCATTCTAGGCTGATTACCGGCAACCATGATAACTGCCATGGTCTCACCGATTGCCCTTCCGATACCTAGGATTACACCCGCCAATATACCGGATTTAGCTGCAGGAAGTACAGCAAAAAATACACTTCTCTCATGGCTTGCTCCGAGAGCTAAAGCTCCTTCATAGTAGCTATCTGGAACAGCCCGGATTGCTGCCTCACTAACACTAACGATTGTAGGTAAAATCATAATACCCAACAAGATGGAAGCAGTCAGGATACTATTTCCATTACCTCCAAATACATTGCTGACAAATGGAACAATGATCATAATTCCAAAAAATCCATAAACGATGGAGGGAATACCAGCCAACAAATCAATAGCAGCTTTCATAACACGATATATCCTTTTAGGACAAAATCTAGCCATATACACAGCCGTGAGGATTCCAATGGGAACTCCAATAATCACTGCACCTGCTGTAATGTATATACTACCAAGAAGAAATGGAAAGATGCCGAAAGATGCTGGAACATCATTGGGTTTCCATTTTTCTCCCAATAGAAAATTAAATAATCCAATCTCCTTCATAGCGG
Organism: Bacillota bacterium; assembly: GCA_023411225.1. Lineage (GTDB taxonomy): Bacteria > Bacillota > Clostridia > Lachnospirales > Lachnospiraceae > KM106-2. The sequence continues at coordinate 33,517 of JAEYPA010000010.1, read as the reverse complement.
GAATACCATTTACAATAAGGAATACGCAGATAAGACCAACTGCCAATATACTAACTAACGCTGCCAACAAAAACATGTACTTGGCAAAATGCTCCTTTAACGCTCTTCGACCATAACTTTTTTGTTGTTTTAACTCATCTTCTGATGGCTTTATCTTTTTTATTCTTAATTCTTTAGTTGCCATGTTGTTACCTCCCCGGCAAAGATTTCTCTTACCTGTTCCATAGATAATCCCTCAATGGGATTGTCATTGTTTACAATAATTACTATTCCATCTAGTGCAATCTTAATTGGATCCAATTCCGTTAGTTCATGATCTGTCAATTCTCTAGAGGACATTGCTATATCACAGATTCCGTTAATACAAGATTGTAGTCCTGTTGTAGAATCACTTTGTTGAACCTCTAATTCTACATCTTCATTGATTTTTTGGTATGCTTCTTTTAGTTTTTCCATAACCGGAGTTACCGATGAGGAACCTGCAATCACAAGATTTCCTTTCAAACCTTTCGGTTCATAGGTTTTAGGATCTTGTATGAATGGGATGTAATTGCATTCTTCTACAATTTTCTGCCCTTCATTACTTAAAATAAAGGCTATAAAATCCTTACCCAGAGAAGATATTTTGTCTTTTTCTGCTGCTATATAAAATGGTCTTGCCATGGCATAACTTCCATTTTTCACATTTTCTACAGAAGGCTCTACTTCATCAACTTTTAATGCTTTTACCGTATCACTTAGTGATCCAAGCGAAATGTATCCGATGGCATACTGGTCACTTGCAACATTGGACATCATAATTCCAGTTTTGTTAACAATAATAGCTTCCTCTGTTGTAACATCAGTTTTATTTCCATTGTCCTGTTTCTTAATCAAATGAAACAAATCAGAAAAGGAACTTCTCGTACCAGATCCATCCTCTCTAGCAACTGGGGCAATGTCTCCAGTTGTAAGAAATTCCTTACTATAACAAGATGTAAGTAGAATTGCGCTTAGACTGACCATTCCTATGCAAGTAAATAACCTGCGTTTCATAAATTTTTCCTCCCTTAGTCATTGTCTAAAAACACAATAATATTTATATGTAAATTGTAATCATGGTTCTATGTAAAATGTACGTAAAATTATTGTAAGTATGAATCATTATTCTATTCCCAGTCTGCTACTGAAGATAGCAAAAGAAAGGGAAATGGCATGTATTTCTACGCCAATTTCCCTTTCTTTTCTATCTTATAAGCAAAGTACCCAGTCACTACCTAAAACCAACCACCGGCTTCACTTTTTTATTTTTGTCACCACTACAGCCTGCTGGTACAGCCCTTTGTATGCCCGTTCCACCTCAGCTTTTTTATATTTATAAGCTTTCTTCACCCAAGGATCATTAAAATAGTAATAGTTGTCATCATATCCCACTAATAGAACACAGTGCATTGGACGAATCCAAGTAAACTTCTCATCACTATCCACCAACTTCCAAGAAGAACCTTTGCTCGGTGCCTTCATATCTATGGTTGCCCAGAAAATCACAGGGACACCATGATCAATATAGTCAGAACATAAGGAAGATACCTTTTCATTATATAGTTCCTGGACATCATATTTATCCTTGTCTATGAATTTATTTAACGCGTTTACAATAACCGGAGCATAACATCCCCACCCTGTATCGTCCTTGGGATTACCAGGGAACTTCTCCCACGGATTACTTCCTCTATAAACTCCATGTTTATCACGATAAGGAGCCACTCCTTTATCTAAATAATCTGTTATAAAATCATCAACTGTGATATCGATTCCTAAGTACTGCAAGGCCATAACCGCAGAAATGCTTTCACAAGCATTGAGATAATCCTTGGTCTGGTTAATGAAAGGTACATCCAGTAACACTTTGTTCTTACCTTCCTTAGTAACATCTTCCTTCTTATCTTTTGTAACCTTACCATCACTATTGTCTTTATTGGCTTCATTTAGCATTGTATCTTCTGCCAAATAATCAGCAGTAGATACGATTACACTATCTTCTTTCATAAAATATCTGATAACATAGATGTCTACTCCAATAACCAAGATAAATAGAAGAAAAAATACAATTGCCCTTTTCTTCTTTACCTTTTGTTTCCTCACAGTTCTCACCACCGTTCCTATCACAATCATAAGTACCTAATCTATATACAATATCGGCAATTTTATAAGAACCAATACCTTATTGTCCCTTACGCATTTTTCGAATATCTTTTACGACACCAAACACAATTGGTACAATGGCAAGAATACACCCCAATTGAAAAACTGTCTGTTGCATAGCCCAATTTAACTTAGAAATGACAATAGATAGACACATCATGCTTATCTGAAAGCAGATGATTTCCACTAGATATCTAAAAAATTGTGCTCTTACTACATATAACCTCATAATCAACATGGCAATGTCCCATGCATAAAGAAAAATCAGCGCTTTAATACCAAAGAAATAGTCCTGGCTACACAAAAGTGGTATCCCAACATAGGTAAATAACAATCCAAAGATTAGGGCTGTTACCAATAGACTGTGGTTTCTTATATTTCTCTCACTCGTAAGTCCTACAAATAACTCTTTATTCGGATTATTTTCCAGCTCTATCATTGTCTCGTCCAGCATACTTTTTCTTATGTCAAATACCAGTACAAGCTCCACCAGGTAGATTACAAAAAGAAATACCGCAAATATCAATGCAATGACTAAATTAGGCTTTGTTGCAGATATGAACTGCGCTGTTAATACACAGACACAGCCTATTGCATAAATCACAATAGCTTTTCTTCTATTCTTTTTTGAATGCTCATATCGCCTAATAATATAATTGATGTATAAAAGTGAAAATCCCCATGCGAAATAGGTTAGCACCCTCAAAGCGGTAAACATTGTGCTATCCCATATACAAGATAACATTATAGTAGCGATATAAAATAATTGCACAAAAAACAATATGATCATAATTTTAAAATTTTTCATAACAGCAGTCCTTCTATTTTATTGTAGCAAATAGGCAGGGAGTTCTAAATCCTCTAACTTTACCTGAAGCTCCCCTAGTTTAGTTTTTTGAAAGTCACCATGGTAATCAGAGCCTGAAGTTATAAATAGTCCGTGCTTTTTACAAAAATCCACACAAACATTCGTTAATTCTTCTGTATTTTTTGGATAGTGACACTCTATTCCATCAATGCCAAAGGATAGATACTCTTCTAGTTTTTTTCTTAGCTGTGGCAAGGTCATATCTTTCTTCCAGAGACTAACTACCGGATGGGCTAGTACTGCAATTCCACCCGCATTATGAATCCAATTCACAACCTCTTTTACCCTTGGAAAATCTACTATATCATATCCACACTGATATTTTTTATATAGAGAAAACCCATCAGTAAGATTCTTAGTAATTCCTTTATCTAAAAAGTAATACAATGCCTTCCAGCCACCATGTATCTGATCATAGTCTGTATTTTGAAACTCTTTCACAGATACAGGACAACCTGCTGCCTTCATTTTATCAATCAAAACTAAACTTATCTTATCTAATCTGTTGCGATTTTCTGACATCAGTCTTAAGAAAGTTTCATCCTCCAAATCTATGCCATAGCCTAATATATGAATGTTATCCTTACCTTCCAGTGCATTAACCTCCACACCGGATATGACATGTATATTCTCATTTTTACTTAATCTTAGTAATTCGCAAGAACCTTTCAATATGTCATGATCTGTTATGGCAAGTACAGAAACATTAGCATCCTTGGCTGCTTTTAAGATTTCCTCTGGTGACATTGTGCCATCTGAATAGGAACTATGATTGTGTAAATCAACAAACATCTTAATTCTCTCCTTTTCCGTAAGAGCCCTTATATTATCTGCTATTGTAACACATTCTCAAACGATTGCAAATCTTATAAATCTACATTTGTTTTCGCACTATCTTGTATTCATCATTCATCTGAAAATATGGACAATTGTAAAAGGTGGACGTAAGATATCTGGCCATTTCATCCTCATCTAGATCCATATCACAAACCATACAATCATATTCTTCGTCATAACTATAATTGAAACACAACTCGCAATTTGTCTTGCCCTTCATGGTAATCCCTCCTTACTACTGAATTGTAAGTTCTACTGGGCAATGATCACTTCCCATAACCTCCGTATGAATAGCTGCATCAACTAAACGGGGCTTTAGTTGCTCAGACACAAGAAAATAATCGATGCGCCATCCGGCATTCTTGGCACGGGCACTAAATCGGTATGACCACCAGGAATATACCCCTTCCAGATCAGGATAAAAATACCGGAAGGTATCAATAAAACCAGCCTCCAAAAGAGCAGTCATTTTAGCTCTTTCCTCGTCAGAAAAGCCTGCATTCTTCCGGTTGGTTTTAGGATTCTTTAAATCAATTTCATTATGGGCTACATTCAGATCCCCACAGAAAATAACCGGTTTATTTTCTTCTAGTCTCTTTAGATAATCTAAGAAGGCATCTTCCCATTCCATACGATAATCAAGACGCTTCAATTCATCCTGTGAGTTAGGAGTATAAACGGTTACTACATAATAATCTTCATATTCTGCCGTAATTACCCTGCCTTCATGATCATGCTCCAAAATTCCTATTCCATAGGTCACAGCAATAGGCTCTGTCTTAGTAAATAAGGCAGTACCCGAGTATCCTTTTTTTTCAGCATAATTCCAGTACTGATGGTACCCCGCAAGCTCTAGAGCAACCTGCCCCTCCTGTACCTTACTTTCCTGTATGCAAAATATATCAGCATCAACCTGCTTAAAATAATCCATAAACCCTTTTCCAAGACAGGCACGAATTCCATTTACATTCCATGATATTAATTTCATAAACTTCCTCCTATAAAACATTTTTCATAATAGAACGACTCTATTTTAACACAAAATAGAGTCGTTAGTATAGGCAGAAAGTAATATGCTTTACTGACTATGAACTTATTTTATTATTTCATTCCATTCGGTTATTTCACCGGTAAATATACTTTTTATCTGGTCACTTGACAGTTCTGTTAAGGGGGATACTTTATTGACGATTACTGCAATGCCATCCTTCCCAATTACTGTACTGGTAACACCCTTTTGTGTCTCACTATCCTTTAATTCTCTGGATGCCATTCCAATATCACAGGTTCCGCTGATGGCAGAGGTTATACCTGTAGTGGAGTCACTGGTCTGAATTTCAACACTGGCACCTTTATTAACTGCTGTATAGGCTTCTTTCAGTTTTTCCATCACTGGAGATACGCTAGAGGAACCAGCTACTACTACTTTACCGATTGCCTTATTACTAGCAAATGGTTTTACATTATCAAGAGCAATGTATCCATTGTCTCCCACTACTTTCTGCCCCTCTGAACTCAAGATAAAATTAATAAAATCACTTGCCACTTCACTCACACCAGCTTTAGTAACAATGTTAAACGGTCTGACAATTTTGTAGGCACCTGCTTTTACCTGTTCTCCAGTTGCTTTTGCTCCATCGATTTTAATCGCTTTAATTGTGTCATTTACTGAGCCCAGTGAAACATACCCAATTGCGTAAGCAGAATTACTTACAGTTGTCATCATGGTTGCAGTATTATTTGCAACAGTTGCATCCTCAGTTGTATGGTCAATCTTTTGGCCATCAGTCGCTTTCTCTTCAATACCAAATAGCTCAATGAAGGCTCCCCTTGTTCCGGATCCATCTTCTCGAGATACTACTGTGATTTCATGAGAAGCATCAAAATCACTAGATGAACTTGCTTTACTGTTATTACTTCCACAGGCTGTCAGTGAACAGATTGCCAATGTCATAATTGCAATTATTGTAATTCCCTTTTTAAGAATCTTACGTTCTAAAATTCTACTATTATCGCTCTTCATAAATCTTTCCTCCATTTTCACTCATTTTGTCTTTTTAGGTGTCTCTAACCTATGTCTGTATGATAAAACACCTATGTAAAGTTCAAATACAAACAAAGGTAAAATGTTAGAAAGACTTTTGTAAAATATACTTTAGCCTGAAGGGAGCAAAGCGGACAAGTCGTTTGTGCGTATCCCACAGTTTTTATATGAAAAGAAATTCACGAAGTTACTCTTCATATAAAATGGCTTCCCATAAAACAGGAAGCCATTGTTTAGCTATGGTTTTTATTCAATTACCTGAATCCATCCCTTAGGAGCTTCGATCCTTCCCATTTGGATTCCGGTTAATGTCTCATAAAGTTTCTTTGTTACAGGACCCATCTCTGACATGCCACTTGGAAAACAGATTTCGTTACCATGATCAACAACCTTGCCAACTGGAGAAATAACAGCTGCAGTTCCACATAAACCGCATTCTGCAAAATCCTTTACTTCACTTAAAAATACTTCTCTCTCTTCTACTTCCAAACCTAAATAATCTTTGGCTACGGTTACTAAGGAACGACGAGTGATAGATGGAAGAATACTATCTGATTGAGGCACTACTATCTTATTATCCTTAGTAACAAACAAAAAGTTGGCACCACCGGTTTCTTCAACCTTAGTTCTGGTACTTGCATCTAGATACATATTTTCGTCAAATCCATTACGATGAGCTGTTTGAATTGCATGTAAGCTCATGGCATAATTAAGACCTGCTTTAATATGACCCGTTCCGCAAGGAGCTGCACGATCAAAATCACTTACACAGATTGTAAGTGGCTTTACACCACCTTTAAAATATGGTCCAACTGGAGTGGTAAAGATTCTAAACTGATATTCATCAGCAGGTTTTACTCCAATAACCGGATTGCTACCAAACATATATGGACGAACATAAAGAGTAGCCCCAGAACCATAAGGTGGTACATAATCCCTATTAGCTTTTACGGTTTCAATCACAGCCTCCACAAACTTATCCTCTGGAAATACTGGCATCTCAAGTCTCTTGGAAGAATCTGCCATACGGCTCGCATTAAGGTCAGGACGGAAGGTTACAATATGACCATCTTCCGTGGTATATGCCTTTAATCCTTCAAAAATAGTCTGTGCATATTGAAGAACACCGGCACACTCACTAATGACTACCATATCATCAGTCGTCATTCCGCCTTCTTCCCATGCACCATTACGGTAATTTGCAACAAATCTCTGGTCAGTCTTTATATAGCCAAAGCCAATATTTTCCCAATCAATATTCATCTTTCCCATCTTCGTACTTCCTTTCTTATCATTAAGCTCTGCTTATGTAAAGCATAGCCGCAATGTTCATAGCAACTATTATAGCATTGCAGTTTCTTAACTACAACTTTATAATTAAAGTTTTTTCTTCAGTAATTGCAATCAAACAATTAGTCTAATTGACGATACAGATTCTCTCGTCTGTCCTTCTTAAAAGGAAATGTCTTCCGGTATTCTTCTACGCTCGGAGACAATTCTGCAATTATAAGGCCTTCCAGATGTTCCAATGTCTCCATAATCGTGCCATCTGGTGCAATAATTGAGCTGTTGCCCGAGTAATATTCCCCCTGTAACCATCCAACACAATTACTACTAGCAAGATAACACTGATTTTCAATAGCTCGTGCTCGTAACAATGTAGTAAAATGTTCTTTTCTAGATTCCGGCCAATTAGAAGCATGAATGATTACATCTGCTTTTTTTGACGCTACCTGAAAAATCTCGGGGAACCGTAAATCGTAGCAAAGAAAAGTGGAGACCCACTGATCTTTTATTTTACAAAAGCTCAGCTGGTCTCCCTGACTAAAATACTGATCTTCTTTTCCATAAGAAAATGGATGTATCTTGATATAGTCAGAAATTATTTTCCCCTTAGGATTTACAATAGTATAGTGATTCTCAGCTTTATCTCCTTTTTTCACCCATCCAAAGCCTACATGAATATCATAAGCTGTAGCAAGTTTTTTCATCTCGGATATTGTATAGTAATCTCTACCCTCCAATGTCTCCTCCACAGCTGAAACATTCATAGAAAAACCGGTAAAACTCATTTCCGGAAAAATTATGAGATCTACATTCTCAGATGATGCTTGTTTCATATATTCTACGGCCACTTGAATATTACGTGCTTTATCTTCCCAATAAATATGGCTTTGACAAACTGCTACCTTCAACTATCCCACCTTGTCCTTCTCTTTTCTTGCTTATCCTTATACATTTCCTTATCAGCTAATTTAATCCATCTATCAATGTCCGCTTCCTCTGGATGTTTAGCAATATGATAACCCAAACTAACTCTAATTGGATAGGTAATGTTATTTCTCAATGCTTCCTTCTTTATCATATCCTTAAACTGTCTATTTTTTAATTTCATACTACTATCTGTTTGGTTTACACCTAACGCTACAAATTCATCTCCACCGTAACGTATCAAAAACTCATCACGATAAACCTGTCTCATGCAGTTCGCTACAAGGATAATTGCCTTATTTCCCATGTCATGCCCAAAAGCATCGTTAATTAACTTCAATTCATCCATATCAAAGAATTGTACTAAAACGCTATCCTCAGAATTTTCATACCTAGTGACTAACTCATTAATTCGCTTTTTATAACCAAAGCGATTATATAAACCGGTCAAAGAATCGGTTTCATATAATTCCTCCAGTTTACTGATAGTCAGACTTTCCATTCTATGAATCCGTAACTGTTCCAGTGAATTCGATATTTTTCTAACATAATTACCTATAAAATCATTGATGATATTAGCACTATTACCAGCAAAGGCCATGAACCCAAAACACTGCTCTCTAAAATGTAATGGCATAAAATAAGCAATATCTTCATATTCACATGTTTTATCACTCGTCTTATGATTGATTAATTCCAGTATTTCTATAAAGCTAAGCTTCTCATTGGAATTGTATATCCCATATTCATAAATAACTGGAACACTAAAATAGGAGTCATAGCTATTTGTGGTATTCTTCTCATATTCTAAAAATTTCTCAATTCCACTAGATTCAACTTTAAGCATATCTGCTACAGATTGATTCAGACAGACATAGTATTTATTGATAAATCTTTCCGGCACATGGTTACGAATACTGGTGATAAAATCATCATAATTTCTACAACCAATTAGATCATCTTCCATAACTCTAGAAAGCTGTTCCATTAATCTTTTCTCCATGTCAAAATGGTACAACTGCTTACTGAAGTCATCAATGGATACCTCTGGCTTGATATTGCATCCACAGCTTTCTCTTATACATAATTCATATGGAATATAAAAATCAACTTTTTTATTATATCCAAGTATACGCTGAACTAAATATTTAACCGCTTCCATACCCATTTTCTTCTTTGCTCTTCCAATTGAAGTAATGCTGGGGCGGAAAGTCAAGGTCCGGGATATGTTGTCGAAACCAGTAACTGCTACATCTTTAGGTACATCATAACCTAAAGACTCCAATTCCCAACAGGTAGTCAAAGCCATTAGATCGTTGGCACAAACAAAAACATCTGGTAGTTCATTGCCATTGTCCATAAAATAATGAATCGCTCCTAAAGCTCCATTCATTGAATAATCGCCATTATAGATATCTTCTTCTTTTACCGTAATATTATTGTCTTTTAAAACATCCTTAAATGCCTTAATTCTAAGATTACTTTCCCTGTTATTCTTTGGCCCCGCCAACATCTTAAATCTCTTGTATTGATGCACCTTTACCAAATGTTCTACCATAGATCTCATTGCAATATAATTATCGGTTCCCATAAAATCAAAATCTTTCATTCTGGCATCCGTACAAACTATTGGAATATTAAGTACTCTAAACCTTAGGGAGAGCTTCTGAACAACTGATTCTGCAAATACTGTATTAGAAATAAATACTATCCCATCATAAAGAGAATAGTCAGGAAGATCAAAAATATCGTACTCTCCCTTACTAAATGCATGGTCCCCATCGCTTCCACCCATACAGGTATAGATATGTAAAGAACATTGGTAAGTGCCTGCTGCTTCATACATACCCTCCAAAAGTTCTAGGCGGTAGTCTAAATTCCATCCTACAATAATGACAGCTATATGAATTTTTCCATTATGCATATTATTCATATCTACTCCCACGCTTTCTCAAATGTAACTAAAAATAGTATTAAACTGTGATCTATGTGACTTTTGTACTATATCATATGATAATAATAACACATTTAATTGGAAAAACACAACATTTTCAATTAATTTTTAAACTATTATAGTATTATTTATCCATAATAAATCTATTCCATACATATTATCTCTTCTTTTTACATGCAACTACTTCCTGTTTTTATTATGGCCTTTTTATTATGTAAAAAGAATGTAAAAAGAAGGTGAATTCCATCCCCCATTCGGCTTACTGGAATTCCCATTCGCATTTAACTTAATTAAAATAATAAATAATACTAAATTTATATTATGCAAAATATGTTATTTGAAGTTATAATATTCCATATAATAAATAATTAACTCAACAGATTTACTTGAAAGGAATGATTCAGTGAAATACAAACCTTATGATAGAGTAAAACAATCTTTCAAAAATACACTGATACTATTATTCACACTAATTCTTACAACAATTATCGGCCTGATACTGCAAAAGATACACTTTCAAGATGCAAGTATTATTATGACTTTCCTGCTTGGTGTATTATTGACGGCAAGATTAACAACAGGATACCTATATGGGATTCTAGCATCTATTTTTTCAATCTTAATATATAATTTTTTATTTACAATCCCTCTATACACCTTTGCTGTAAACGATCCGGGCTATCTTGTTACCTTTGGCATCATGATGATAACCGCTCTGATTACCAGCACTTTAACCACTCACGTGAAAGAAAGTGCTGCAAATGCTTTGGAAAAGGAATCAGAAATGAGAGCACTTTACCAATTGACCAACCATCTGACCGATGCCAAAGACAACTACGAAGTTGCCTCTATTTCCATTAGCATTATTAGTGATATTTTAGATTGTCAAGCTGCCTGCCTTTGTCTGGACCAAAAAGGTATCCCAGAACCCATATATATACAACAAACAAAACTTGGGACTCAAATAAAACGACAAACTGAGCAGATTGACAATATTGTTAACAGTATTAGAGATATACATACAAGCTACTATATTGATAGTGAATTTTACAACTGGCTGATATATGGTAAAGACAATGTTTTAGGTCTCATACGTATTCCTATTGAAACAGGCTCCACCATGACAATTGCACAAAATGGTTTACTTCGAGCCGTGACAGAAAGCATTGCCCTAGCTATGGACCGAATAATAATTACCGAGCAGAAAATGCAGTACAGGGATAAGACTATACAAGAACGCTACCGTAGTAACCTGTTACGCGCTATCTCACACGACCTACGTACTCCACTAACAGGAATCATGGGGACCTCAGAAATAATAATGGGGATTTCACAATCCGCAGATCCACGTCATAATTTAGCTAAGCAAATATGGGATAACGCAGATTGGCTTCATTCTTTGGTTGAGAATATCTTAAGCCTTACTAAATTACAAGACGGAAAATTGACTTTAAATAAACAGCTCGAACCAGTTGAGGAAGTGATAGGTAGTGCTATATTGCATATAAACAATAGGTCTCCACAATACGATATAAAAGTAACCATGCCGGACGAATTATTCTTGGTACCTATGGATCCAAGCCTCATAACACAGGTCCTAATAAATCTGTTGGATAATTCTATCAACCATTCCTCCCCAGAGCATGCCATTTACATTGCTGTGACCAAAGATGCCAAAAGAGAGAATGCTGTCTTCTCTGTAAAAGACTTTGGAGAAGGAATTAGTGAAAATGATTTACCAAATATCTTTAAAATATTTTATACAACCATGTCCAAACATGAAAAAGGCCAACGAGGACTTGGTCTCGGTCTATCCATCTGCGATGCAATTATAAAGGCACATGGTGGTACTATCACTGGTTGTAACAACCCAGATGGTCTAGGCTGTTCATTTACTTTTACCCTACCCTTGGAGGCGAATTAAAATGAATAATTTAGGTGAATATATTCTCATTGTTGAAGACGATGCTCAAATACGTAATTTTATATGTTATTCATTGGAAACTGAAGGCTTGCGCTATATAACTGCCGGTAATGCGCAAAGTGCTCTCCATATCTTAGTCTCGGAACCGATTGATTTACTACTTCTAGACCTAGGACTTCCGGATTATGATGGTATAGAAGTTATTAAGAAGATAAGAGAATGGTCAGAAATACCTATAATTGTTGTCTCAGCCAGAGATCAGGACAAAGAAAAAGCCTATGCCTTAGATACTGGAGCTGATGATTACTTAACCAAACCCTTTTCGGCAACAGAATTGCTAGCCCGGATTAGAGTCGCCCTTCGTCATATGTATAGACAGGGTGGTAACAGAGCTCAGACCTATTCTCAGATTCGTGATCTTCGTATCGATTACGAAAAGCATCTTGTCTATCTTGAAGATAAAGAACTACATATCACGCCAATGGAATATCGCCTTCTTTCTTTATTATTTAAAAATGCTGGAAAGGTTCTTACCACTAGAACAATCATTAAAGAAATCTGGGGTATTGGATACGGAAACGATACTCAGGCATTAAGAGCCTTAATGGCTGGTTTAAGAAGAAAAATAGAAAAAGATCCAGCCAAGCCCTGTTACATCATTACAGAAATAGGTGTAGGCTACCGACTAATAAATTAATTAGCAAACCCATGAATCAATATTCATGGGTTTTATTCATTTCTCACAGATTTCTCACACAGAAAGATTCTCTCTCACAGCTTTCTCACAGGATTTCTCTTATTATAGTATCAGAAAAGGAAATCACCCAAAATCGCTCAGTAAAGAAGGGAGAATTTTTATGAAAGAGGATGAGGCATTGTATAACAATTCAGAGATGACTGCTTTATGCCATTCAGTAAAAAGACTTATTGAGACAAGAAATTATTTAAAGAGCACAGAATTAATTCAAGCTGCCCTGAGTAAATATCCACATGCTCCAGAACCACACAATCTATATGGAATCCAATTGGAGCATCAGGGCAATCATTTACTTGCTATGAAACATTTTCGGGCTGCATGGGCACTAGATCCAACATATATTCCAGCAAAATATAACATGAATCAATATGCCGAAATGTTCTGTCAAAATAGAATGGATATCTATGTTCCAGAAGACTGTCCTATGGAGTCTAAAAAGGGGGAAGGAAAATGAATATTATTGTTATTGGTTGCGGTAAGATAGGTAGCACCCTAGCCTCAGAACTTTCTGATACTGGACACAATATATCTGTCATTGATCGCAGCAGTGCTAAACTTGACATTTTAGGAAGTGGATTTAATGGTTTGAAAGTGAGAGGAGTCGAATATGACAATGATGTACTAAAAGAAGCAGGGATAGAAAATGCAGATGTTGTGTTAGCCGTCACTTCAGATGAAAATATAAACATCACAGTATCTCTTATTTCCAAAGAAATCTATAAGATTCCACAAATTATAGCTCGAATCGTTAATCCTAATAGACAATATATCTATCAGACTCTTGGCATCAAAACCATCAATCCAGTTCAATTAGAAGTAGATATTTTAAAATCTCAAATATCTTAAAGATACAGGAAATGAAAGGAGTGTTGTATATGAAATCAATCATAGTGGGTGGAGGGAAGATTGGTTATTATCTGTTAAAAACATTGCATGAAAAAAACTATAATGTGGTTCTCATAGAAAGTGACTACCTAACCTGTAAATCCATAGCAGAAGATATAGATACTACTATAGTATGTGGAGATGGTACTGATTTAGAGGTTCTAAAGGACGCTGGTATAGAGGAAGCAGAAGTTGTAGCTGCTGTAACAGGGTCTGATGAGGAGAACCTGGTTATCTGTAAAATAGCCAAAAGTACATTTCAAATTTCTAAAACCATAGCTAAAATAAATAATCCTAAAAATACAACTATGTTTAAGAATCTCGGAGTTGATAGAACAGTCTGTAGTACAGCAGTAATTGCTAACCTCATAGAGTACGAATTTGATAAAGACAATGTGAAAATTCTTCAAAGCTTCGATCGTGGTGCAATGATATTAGCTGAAATACAGATAGAAAAAGGAAGTATTTGGGCGGACCAATTTGTAAAGGATCTTGAGCTTCCTGATGAATGTGTAATGTCTTCTATACTAAGAGATGATAAAGCTATCTATCCAAGAGGAAATACAAGAATACAGGAAAATGACAATATCCTGATGTTAACCAATAACACCGGATTCGTCCATTTGAAAAGAGTAATTAAGGACGGTGGCAATAAAAATGCGAAAAATAGGTTCTGAATTTAAAGGACTACTATATGAAATCCTAGCAATTTCAATTTGGATGGCATTACTTATATTAGCCACCATAGTATTATACGAGGTAAGCATATGACTATCAAAAATAAACCTCTTAAGAGTTGGAAAATTATATTTTATTATACAGGCTATATCATCCTTGGGGGTGCCATGTTAATGATTATCCCTTTCCTCACTTCTCTCCTATTTACCGAGTGGAATACAGCTTTAGATTTTGTCATAAGCTGTTCCATCACTACTATACTTGGTCTATTTTTCTTATATTTAGGCAGTATGACTAAGCAGAATAAATCTTGTGTACAATGGAAGCATGGATTTATAGTAGCTGCTCTCTCCTGGATAATACTAATGATACTATGTGCTATCCCATATCGTCTCAGTGGACACAACAACTCTTTGCTAAACTCCTGCTTTGACGTTATGAGTGGTCTTACCACAACTGGACTTGTACTGACCCAGGATCTAGATCATCTCTCCATAGGATTAAATATGTGGAGACATATTTTAACTTTTGTAGGTGGCCAGGGAATTGTAGTCTTAGCCCTATCTCTTCTTGTAAAGGAAGCTAGCGGAGCATACAAGCTTTATGTAGGGGAAGCAAAGGACATCGGCTTAGTTCCGAATGCACGAGGAACAGCACGTATTATCTGGAAAATAAGTTTAATCTACCTTGCTGTTGGTACCTTACTTCTATGGATTGACGGAATCGTAATTGGTTTAAAACCGGTCCCTGCCCTCTTACATGGACTGTTTATCTTTTGTTCGTCCTGGAGCACCGGTGGTTTTGCACCAAACAGTCAAAATATCATGTATTATCATAGTTTTTCCTACGAACTAATCACTTTTGTCATATTAGTTCTTGGCTCATTGAATTTTGGTCTGCACTATGCTGTTTGGCAAGGGAAGAGAAAAGAATTGATAAAGAATATTGAAATGCAGAGTTTCTTGGTTACTGCTACATTATTCTGCTTCCTTGCAGTAATAGGCTTATCTCAAATCTACCCCAATGCCATAGCAGTATTCAGAAGGGTTGTATACAATGTAATATCAGCTCATACGACGACTGGTTTTTCTAACATCTACGCTCGACAATTTGCTTTGGAATGGGGAGATTTCGGCAATCTTATTATAATTATTGTTATGTTAATTGGTGGTTCAGCCTGTTCTACAGCTGGTGGTTTCAAAGGTCTACGGGTAAGAATTGTTGTTAAAAGTATCATTGTCGAAGTAAGAAAACTTCTTTCCTCAGAACGTAATGTGAAATCCTACAAATACCATCATATTAAGGATTACATTTTAGAAGATGCTGTTGTCAAATCTTCGGCTCTAATAATAGTATGCTATATTATTACTTTTAGTATAGGGACACTTCTTGGAACCTTCTATGGTTATTCCTTAGTAGACGCTGCCTATGAAGCATCTTCCACAACTGGTAATGTTGGACTTTCCATCGGTGTAACCACTCCAGATACTCCTACAGTATTAAAGATCTATTATATAATCGCTATGTATGTAGGCAGATTAGAATTTTTGTCAGTATTTGCTCTTATAGGATGGGTTACAGGAGGTGTAAAAAAAGTATGCGTAAAATTACAAAATCATTAGGAATAGTGATAATTTCCATTTTTTTCTTTTCTATAGAATGCAAGGCTTCTGATACTATAATTAAAATTAATGACCTAATTGAAAACTCTATTTCTATGGATGGGAAGAAAGTTATCATTCAGGGAGAAGTAATTGGAGAAGAATTGGAACGGGGGGAATATGCATGGATAAATATAAATGATGGTTCCAATGCGATAGGAGTATGGATAAAACAGGATTTAATAAATAATATAAATTACTATGGAAATTATAAGAATAGTGGAGATATTGTACAGATAACAGCTATATATCATAGGGCATGTAGAGAACACGGGGGTGATATAGATCTTCACTCCACAAATTTCAAAATAATCTCTTCCGGTTACTCTTTTGACAGACAGATATCATTAGAAAAGATGGGCTCTGCCCTTCTTTTATCCTTTCTTAGTATTGTTTTAATTACTTATTTTTTAATCGTAAAGAAAAAAACTATAAAATAATCTAGACAATACCCTCGAGTACTTATTTATGTAAGCATCTCGAGGGTATTTTTAATAACTACTAATGACAGTGGCCAGAACAGTGTGCACAATCACAACCACACTGTACACTCTTTCCCTGCCTTTTCGCTTTAATCATATTGCGTATAATCAGTCCTACAACACCAAGAAGAACTAATCCAACCGCTATTGTTCCCATACACATACCTCCTAATTTATTTTCAGAGTTTTGCTTTCTTTATATGGTCTAAAGAGAAGATACATAAATCCTAGAACCAGAAGGAAAGCAACTACAGTTCCAACTCCAAAGGCCCCAGTGGTAATGAGATTTCCTATCTGGAAAATACAAAGAGATACTACATAAGCTAACGCTGTCTGATATCCAATGGCAAACCAGAACCACTTCTTATTGTTCATTTCCCTCTTAATAGCACCCATTGCAGCAAAACATGGAGCACATAAGAGATTGAATACAAGGAAGGAATATGCTGCAATAGCGGTCATACTACTTGCCAGTGTCCCCCAAATCTCCACACCATCCTCAGCAACTTCTGCAAATCCAAACAGTACACCAAAGGTCATAACAACATTTTCTTTTGCAATTAATCCAGTAACTGCAGCAACTGCCATTTTCCAATCTCCCCAACCAAGAGGTGCAAAAATAGGTGCAATCACATTGCCTATACCAGCAAGAATACTATATTTCATCTCCTCTTCCGTTAGAAGTCCAAAGGAACCGTCGACCCATCCAAAGTTCTGCAAAAACCATAATACAATAGTGGACAGCAAGATAATGGTACCAGCTTTCTTTATAAAGGACCATCCTCTTTCCCACATACTTCTTAAGATATTCATTACAGTAGGCATATGATACGCTGGTAATTCCATAACAAATGGAGCAGGATCCCCGGCAAATATCTTAGTTTTCTTTAGCATTATACCGGAGAAAATAATTGCAGCTATACCAACGAAGTAAGCACTAGGAGCTACCCACCAGGCTCCTTCAAATAAAGCACCAGCAATTAATGCAATAATCGGAAGCTTAGCTCCACATGGAATAAAGGTGGTAGTCATAATCGTCATCTTACGATCTCTGTCATTTTCAATTGTTCTGGATGCCATTATTCCAGGAACACCACAACCACTACCAATCAACATAGGAATAAAAGATTTACCGGATAAACCAAACTTACGAAAAATTCTATCCATAATAAAGGCTACTCTAGCCATGTAACCACAAGCCTCTAAAAAGGCCAGGAATAAGAACAATACCAACATCTGTGGTACAAAACCAAGTACTGCTCCCACACCACCAATAATTCCATCTACAATAAGTCCTTGTAACCATCCCGCCACGTTCAGTGTCTCTAATGCATTGGATATCAAAACTGGAATTCCTGGAATCCACATGCCAAAGAAACTAAAACCATCTCCAAAGACGCCGTCATTGGCCCAATCAGTTGCCCAAGTACCTACAGTTGTAACAGAAATATAGTATACCAAGAACATAATTACAGCAAAAATAGGTAGTGCAAGCCATCTGTTAGTCACAATCCGATCAATTCTATCTGAATTTGTCCCCTTCTTTTTCCTATTTTTCGTACAACAGTCATCAATAATGTGAGAAATATAAACATAACGTTCATTTGTAATAATACTTTCTGTATCATCATCCATGGTCGTCTCTAGGTTTTGAATCTCCAATGACACATCCGGAATCTGGCTTAATTGCTTCCCAATTTTATCATCCTGTTCTAACAGTTTAATGGCAAAAAATCGCTTCTGCTCCTCAGGTACAAGCCCTTTTAGTTTATCTTCCACCTGCTCGATAGCAGTTTCTAGTTCATATGCAAACTTATGGACAGGAACATGAGCATTCTTATTCATAGCAAGCGCCACTGCTTTTTCTGCAGCATTTCTGATACCCGTACCTTTTAAGGCAGAAATCTCTACAACTTCACATCCAAGTTTCTCACTTAGCTTCTGAATATGTATCTTATCTCCGGTCTTCTCAAGGACATCTAGCATATTAACTGCCATAATAACTGGGATACCAAGCTCCATCAGCTGCGTAGATAGGTATAGATTACGCTCAATATTGGTACCATCTACAATATTTAAGATTGCATCCGGACGTTCGCTGATCAAATAATTTCTGGATACAACTTCCTCCAAAGTATATGGGGAAAGTGAATAAATTCCGGGTAAGTCCATAATTGTGACATCTTCTGTTGAATTCCCTTTATATTTTGATCTCAGTTTTCCTTCCTTCTTTTCAACTGTAACACCTGGCCAGTTTCCTACAAACTGGTTAGAACCTGTCAATGCATTAAACAAAGTCGTTTTACCACTGTTGGGATTTCCTGCTAAAGCAATTTTAATTGACATGTCTTTACTCCTTTTAGAAATTATTTTAATATTTGTTAGTCTTGTCTAACCCTTGGGCAAAAAAAATTACTCCACTTCTATCATATCTGCATCTGCTTTTCTTAGGGATAATTCATATCCTCGTACAGTTATTTCCACTGGATCTCCAAGAGGAGCCACCTTTCTTACAAAAATCTCAACACCCTTGGTAATACCCATATCCATGATTCTTCTTTTGATTGGACCTTCACCATTTAACTTTTTTACCTTTACATTTTGTCCGACTCTAACCTCTCTCAACGTCATAGCATTCTCTCCTTCAATCAATCCTATTTTATTTACTTCACCTGATTGCACCATCAATACATGAATGCTTTAGCTAACAAGAATTTTATTAGCCATGTCTCTGCCAATGGCTACCCTTGCGTCTTTTACATTAACAATCAGATTGCCACCCATTTCCGATACTACAGTCACGCTCCCTCCAGTAACAAAACCGAGATTTTCTAAGAATCTTCTTGTTTCTTCTTTTCCACCGATTTTACGAATTATGTTTGGTACACCTGCTTTTACCATTGACAATGGCATATCATCATCCTCTTTCCTTTTTAGTATGCATAGTATCTGCATTTCACTTTATAGTTAGTTTATAATAACCTAGGTTAGATTTCAATAACCTTATTGATATATATTATCATTAACTGGATAATAGTTTTTAAATTGATTATTTACTACAAATATGTTATACTTACCCAAATTAGTTTTGCCTAACATATAAAATGAGGTGAGTAAAAATGACCAATACAAACGAATCTGCTGAAAATTATCTGGAAACCATTCTTGTATTAAGCAAGCAACTTCCTGTAGTTCGCGCAGTTGACATAAGTCATGAGCTTGGTTATAAAAAATCCAGCGTTAGTATCGCCATGAAAAATCTGAGGGAGAAACAACACATCACTGTCACAGATGCAGGTTATATCTATTTGACTGAGACAGGTAAAGAAATCGCAGAAATGATCTATGAGAGACATCAATTACTTTCTAGGTGGTTAGTACAGCTTGGAGTGCCAAAAGAAATCGCTCTTGAGGATGCTTGCAAATTGGAACATGTAATCAGCAAAGATAGCTTTGATGCGATCAAAAAACATATTATGTGACAAAAAATCATTATAGGTATGACAAAAGTCCTTCTATCAGCATTAGCTGACAGAAGGACTTTTTAAATAGTCACCTATCTTAGACCTATCCAATAGATAACTCATTTGCTAGAAATTGTTTGATAAAAGAATTATTCTCCTCACTCAAGCTGGGCATAAATGCCATGTAACGACATTTGTTATAGGTCTCGCCATCCATATCAAAAGTATAACCCATTAAACATCTTGGATTACAATCATCGGGGTCAACGAGTCGTTTACAGACAGATGACTTACGAATATCCTTTTTTATATTCTCAGGTAAAGTATCTAAAAAGCTCTGATACTCCTTGATATGATCAGCATAAATACGAAGCTTCATTCCTGATTTACGGGTAACCAGGTTAGCGAATGTTCTTTTGGTATCTTTTCGAATGAAAGAAACCATATACCCATTTTTTGAAGTCTTAATGTCGTATCTACAGCCCTTTTCTACTAAATAATCAGTTATTTCCATGATAAAATCCAAGAGTCGTCCATCCACAGATTCATAAAATAATGCAAGTTTTTCGTCCATAGTATCCTCCTTAAATTATTTCTTTATCACAGGTATCCACACCTCATACTTAGCATTGTTAGGATCTGCACTTATGTATACTTCAACATCCGCGGCATTACCATATTCATATCCTGAGGTAGGTAACCATTCTGTTACAATGCGACGTTCCAATTCCTGAATATCCTGATTAGTTCCTTCTCCCGGAAAGATAGCCCAAGTGGCAGCCGGTACCATACATTCCTCAAACTCTTTACTTTCCTTGGTACTTGCAACTGCAATAAAGTATCTCCATTGGTCCTCATCATTACAAACGCTTACCCCAAGAATCCCCATTGGCTCAGCATCCATCAATCCAGATATTTTCTCAATGGTTCCGTTTTGTACCGCCTCCTGCCACATAGTAGGAAGAACCTCAAAATTAACCTCCAGGTCTTGACTCAGTGGCTGTGACACTCCAATAATACGAAAAGCTTCCTTTGATTCAATGCGATAATTCATTTCTTCCACTCCTTTAATAGTAATCGTAAAGGTAAGCGGTGGAAAGGATTTTACAGAGGCTCCCTCATTCTTTACAGCAGATGGAGCTATTCCATGAACCATCTGAAATGCGCGGTTAAATGCAGTAGGGGAACTATAGCCATACTTTCCAGCTATATCAATAATCTTTGCATCGCCACCTTGCAAATCGACTGCAGCCAAAGACATCTTTCTTCTCCGAATATATTCAGACAAAGAAATACCAGACATATAAGTAAACATTCTCTGAAAATGATAGGAGGAACAACAGGCGATTCTTCCTAGTTGCTCATAGTCAAGCTCATCCTTTAGATGTTCCTCAATATAGTTTATTGACATATTAAGCCTATCTATCCATTCCATTTTATTTCCGCTCCTTATTCTTATCATACTATGTTTTATTGTGAGAAACCTCTCATTATCTGTACAGAAAAAGAGAGGTGAGTGTTCTATTATTATTTCGACATTTGTTATGGATTACTTTATCAGTTATGGATATTATTGTACTATATATCTTAATAATGTAAATACTAGAAAAGTAAGTATTTTCTCATTCTATTATTATAAATAAAGCTCCCTATCGTTTGACACAGTAGAAAGCCCAATTATTATTTTGACACTATTTATTGTTTTATGAAATTTATGCATTTCCTAATGTTTCTTTCGTGGAAGTGACCCATTCTTCTAGTGTCTGCGCCAATAGATATTGCTGTTGCAAAACCGCCATAGCTACAGCTGGGACACTGGATGCTTTCTCCTTAGCTTCAATATTCTCCTCAATATAGGACTTCAACACTTTTAAATTGTTTTCAATATTACATATGCATTCTTGTTGCTTTTGCATTGACATACTCTCCAAATTAACAATAACCGCATTAAAATCTAAAAAGATGTTAATTGGTTTGCTGGCGATATCGAACATAAGATTTTCAAATTCTTCTTCACCTAAAGTTGTCAAAGAATATACTGCCTTTTCCGGCATCTTTCCATCTTTCTCAGTACTGCTTTTGATTAATCCTTTTTCCTTTAACTGAATTACTTTTTTATATATGGAGGGATTACTGATTTTTACCCACTTTGAAATATTACGATATTCAACCTTTTTCTGAATATCATAGGCACTCAGTGATTCCTTTTTCAACATTCCTAATACAATCAAATCTATGGTCGCCATATTTGCTTCCTCCTTTTTCTTGACAGGTACTATAAATTATAGTATTATTTGTTTTGTGTTGCAAGTACTATAATTTATAGTACTATATTTTATTATATCATGAAAGGAACTAAAAATGAATAATCAAAACAAAAAAATGGCATTGTTAGGCAATGCTCCAATTCCAAAAGCACTCTTAGCGATTGGCATCCCTTCTATGATTGGCATGTTGATAAATGCGTTCTATAATCTTGTCGATGCCTATTTTGTCGGTGGATTAGGCGAAAGCCAAATGGGCGCAATTATAGTTGTATATCCACTGGGACAGATTGTTGTTGGCTTAGGCTTATTGTTTGGCAACGGTGCGGCTTCCTATATTTCCAGACTTTTAGGCCGAGGTGATAAGGTGATGGTCAATAAGGTTGCCAGCACAGCATTGTATAGTAGTATCACAGTTGGAGCAGTAATTATCATTGCCTCCATTATATTCTTGAACCCTATTTTGAAGCTCTTAGGGGCCACTGATCGAATTACACCTTATGCCTATACCTATGGAAGCATTTACATTATATCCTGCATTTTCAATGTGTTTAATGTTACAATGAATAATATCGTAACAAGCGAAGGTGCTGCAAAAACTACAATGTTCGTATTGTTGACAGGGGCATTTCTTAATATTAGTTTAGATCCTCTTTTCATTTATGTATTTGATTTAGGAGTCGCAGGAGCGGCTATCGCAACTGGGATTTCAGAAGCATCTTCAGCGTTCTTATATATTCTTTATATGTTACGGAAAAAGAGCACTTTTCAATTTAGGATAAAAGACTGCACCTTTTCCAAACAAGTTATATCAGAAATATTTAAAATCGGCATTCCTATATTGGTTTTTCAACTATTAACAAGCTTTTCTATTTCCTTAATTAATAATGCCGCAAGCAACTATAGTGACTCTGCTATCGCAGGAATGGGCGTTGTAACACGAATTGTTTCTATGGGAAGTTTAACTGTATTCGGCTTTCTTAAGGGATTTCAACCCATTGCAGGGTACAGTTATGGAGCCCAAAATTATAATCGGCTACGTAGTGCCATAAAGATTTCTGTTTTATGGGCAACCATTTTCTGTACGATTTTTGGGCTTACATTGACCTTATTTCCCTCAGCAATCGTATCTCAATTTACAAAGGGCGATATGGAAATGATACGTATTGGAACTGCATCATTAAGAGTAAACGGAATAACTTTTATGCTATTTGGTTTCTATACAGTTTATTCCTCTTTATTCCTTGCCTTGGGCAAAGGAAAAGAAGGCTTTTTACTTGGTGCTTGCAGACAAGGCATTTGTTTTATTCCGGTTATTCTTATCCTGCCTGCTATTGTAGGTTTAAATGGGATTCTATATGCTCAGTCCATTGCTGATATACTTTCTGTTATTATCACGGTTATTATGGCAATCTCCCTACATAAAAAACTCGATACCGCAGAATTAGAATATAAAGAAATTACTATACGTGCCAACTAAATACAATTAACTAATTTATAGTGGAATTTTATTTCTATAACGGTTCTTCAAATGAATTTTTAATTATTCATTTCGGCTTCCTAATCTTTAGGAAGTCTTTTTACTTTATAGAAAAAGCCCCCTACCGTTCTACACGATAGAGGGCTCAGTATTTATAATTATTATTTATTGTTCAAAACAGCCTGTGCAGCAGCCAATCTTGCGATTGGTACACGGAATGGTGAACAGGAAACATAAGTTAAACCAACTTTGTGGCAGAATTCGATAGTAGATGGATCTCCACCGTGCTCACCACAGATACCTAACTTAATGTTTGGTCTGGTCTGTTTTCCTTTTTCAACTGCAACC
The DNA here is from genome assembly GCA_023411225.1 of Bacillota bacterium. Taxonomy (GTDB): domain Bacteria; phylum Bacillota; class Clostridia; order Lachnospirales; family Lachnospiraceae; genus KM106-2. The sequence goes on along the minus strand of JAEYPA010000010.1, from coordinate 9,476 downwards.
TTAACTAACTGGCCAACACCTGCTTGATCAAGTCTTGCAAATGGATCAGATTCGTAAATCTTGTTGCTGTAGTAAGAATCTAAGAACTTACCAGCATCATCACGAGAGAATCCGAAAGTCATCTGAGTTAAATCGTTAGTACCGAAGGAGAAGAATTCAGCTTCTTCAGCAATCTCATCAGCCATTAAAGCTGCACGAGGAATCTCAATCATAGTACCGATATGGTATTCGATATCAGATCCTTTTTCCTTCTTAACCAATTCTGCAGTCTCAACAACTACATCTTTAACGAATTTAAGCTCTTTCTTCTCGCCTACTAATGGAATCATAATTTCTGGTACGATATCAAAGCCTTTTTCAGCCTTAACTTCGATAGCAGCTTCCATTACGGCTCTTGTCTGCATCTTAGCGATTTCTGGATAAGTTACAGCAAGACGGCATCCTCTGTGTCCCATCATTGGGTTGAATTCATGTAAAGCATCGCAAGTAGCTTTAACTTCTGCAACAGTGAGTCCCATATCTTCTGCTAATGCAGCAATATCCTTCTCCTCTGTTGGAACAAACTCATGTAGAGGTGGATCTAAGAAACGGATAGTAACTGGTCTTCCTTCCATTACTTCATATAATGCTTTGAAGTCACCTTTCTGGAAAGGAATCAGTTCGTTAAGAGCTTCTTCTCTAGCTTCTACAGTCTTGGAAAGAATCATCTTACGAATCTTAGGAATTCTGTCTTCGTTGAAGAACATATGCTCTGTACGGCAAAGACCGATACCTTCTGCACCAAACTTAACAGCGTTAGCTGCATCTGCTGGAGTGTCTGCATTTGTTCTAACTTTTAATGTTCTGATTTCATCAGCCCAATGCATAATTCTATCAAAGTTACCACTGATAGCAGCTTCTACAGTTGGGATATCCCCAATATAGATATTACCAGTAGAACCATCTAAGGAGATGTAGTCTCCTTCTTTTACAGTCTGACCAGCGATTGTAAATAACTTCTCAGCTTCGTTAATCTTAACTTCTGCACAACCGGATACACAAGCAGTACCCATACCACGAGCAACAACAGCTGCATGGCTAGTCATACCACCATGAACAGTTAAGATACCTTCTGCAGCATGCATACCTTCGATATCTTCTGGAGAAGTCTCATTACGAACAAGAATAACTCTTTCGCCTTTATCATGATTATTCTTAGCATCTTCAGCAGTAAAGTAAACTTTACCAGCAGCAGCACCAGGAGATGCTGGAAGAGCTTTACCTACAGGAGTTGCAGCCTTAAGAGCTTTAACATCAAATCCTGGATGTAATAACTGATCAAGAGATTTAGCTTCAATACGGCTGATAGCTGTCTCTTTTGTAATCTTTCCTTCATCAACTAAATCGCATGCGATTTGAAGAGCAGCAGGAGCTGTTCTCTTACCATTACGAGTCTGTAAGAAGTATAATTTACCTTCCTGAATAGTAAATTCCATATCCTGCATATCTCTATAGTGTTCTTCAAGTTTATGAGCAATCGCCATAAATTCCTTGTAGCACTCAGGCATATCCTGCTCTAATCTAGAAATAGGCTGTGGAGTTCTAATACCAGCAACAACGTCTTCACCCTGTGCATTGATTAAATACTCACCATAAATCTTAGCTTCACCAGTAGATGGGTTACGAGTAAATGCAACACCTGTACCGGAAGTCTCACCCATGTTACCAAATACCATACACTGAACGTTTACTGCAGTACCCCAGTCTCCAGGGATATCATTCATTCTTCTATAGTAAATGGCACGAGGGTTGTCCCAAGAACGGAATACTGCTTTAACAGCTTCCATCAACTGAACCTTAGGATCCTGTGGGAAATCTGTTCCCATTTTTTCTTTGTAAATAGCCTTATATTTTACAATAACTTCTTTTAAATCTTCAGCAGTTAAATCTGTATCAAATTTAGCGCCTTTTGCTTCTTTAATCTCATCTAAGATTCCTTCAAAGAAAGTTTTACTCATCTCCATAACAACGTCGGAAAACATCTGAATAAATCTTCTGTATGAATCATAAGCAAATCTAGGATTTCCTGTCTTCTTTGCAAATCCTTCAACAGCTACGTCATTAAGACCTAAGTTAAGAATTGTATCCATCATACCAGGCATAGAAGCTCTAGCACCGGAACGAACAGAAACTAATAATGGATCTTCAGTATCACCAAATTTCTTGCCTTGAAGTTCTTCAAGTTGTGCAAGTGCTTTGTAAATCTGTTCTTCTGTTTCAGCTGAGATTTGTTTTCCATTGTTGTAATACTCGGTACAAGCCTCAGTTGTTACTGTAAAACCCTGTGGAATTGGTAAACCTAAATTAGTCATTTCGGCTAAGTTAGCACCTTTACCACCGAGAAGGTTTTTCATGTCAGCATTACCTTCTTTGAACATATAAACCCATTTTGCCATTGTAGTAATTACCTCCTAAACAATATGTTTAAATATTTTAACAATCAGGATAAGATATCCAAGGATTGCTACTTCCCATTTTGTCAATAACCCAGATGCACAGAATATTATAACATACTTGGTCAATTAAGGAAATAGTTTTTTCATTTTTGTCAATTATAGACCACTAATCCATATTTTATTTAAGCTTTCTACACAATATAGATAAATAGTAAATATTTCTTAGCAAGACATTTATTTTGATTGACATGTATGTATATAAATCTCCTTTATACAATACTTCTCTCTAATACCTAAAACAATGTATTATCTTATCTCTCATTAATTCCCTCAGGTGTATAATAATGGTTACAAATAAAACAGCCCTTTAATAATCTAGAGGGCTGTTTCAGAATCTTTTATTAATTTTAAAATCTTATCCTGATTTGTCAGGTTTTTATAAATCTTAAGCTTTTTCTTTGTTTTGAAATTCCCAATCGTATAATTAATTACCAGGTATTTCCTACGTTCCTTTATTATCTGAATATCATCCATGATCTCATACAGAATATCACTCTTTCTCTGCACTGTTTCATCATTGCATAAGGTACACAGATATTCTTCAAAGTTCTCATCATTGATGATTTCTTCCTTTTTCTTTATCACATCGATAAATTCATCTTTTGTCTGCTTTTTATGATAGGGTTTAAAATGTAGGACCACTTTGCCATCCCGTAGCATTTCCTTAAACCAGAAATGAACAATCCTACGGTCTGAGGTAATTCCAAAGATTTGATAACGTAAAGCTCCTACTGAGCCACGACCAAAAAAACCTACCAATAACACTATCAACCAAGCAATACAGATCAATACGACAAAAAAACTACCAAGTTTTAATTTACCAACTTTAATAATATTCAAATGATCCAGTGTCAGTATCACGATGGGCGCAAGAATGCACATCGTTATGATAATATTGTATTTCAGATAATAGCGGTATTTCACTGCAAGTTTTCTGGAACCTCTGCAAAAGGTTTCAATATCCATTAGATTAGCCCCCTATCGCTTATTTTCTAATATTTTATGCCTCTTGTTATCTTCCTTTAATATCTGAATTTGTCAGCAAAATAAGCTTTTAAGTCCGCAATCTTAACACGTTCCTGTTCCATGGTATCTCTATCACGTACAGTAACTGCACCATCTGTCTCAGAATCAAAGTCATAAGTAATACAATATGGTGTACCAATCTCATCTAAACGACGATATCTCTTACCAATATTACCTCTATCATCATATTCACAATTATAGTCTTTACATAATTCCTGATAAATCTTCTCCGCTGGCTCTGCAAGCTTTTTAGAAAGTGGAAGAACTCCAATCTTTACAGGTGCAATCGCTGGATGGAAATGAAGAACCGTTCTTACATCGCCTTCTCCAATCTCTTCCTCATCATAAGCAGCACATAAAAATGCCAATGTCACACGGTCAGCTCCAAGAGATGGCTCGATTACATATGGAATATATTTTGCTTTCTTCTCATCATCAAAATAAGACATATCCTCACCGGATACATTTTGATGCTGTGTCAAATCGTAATCGGTACGATCAGCGATACCCCATAATTCACCCCATCCAAATGGGAAAAGGAATTCAATATCGCTTGTAGCTTTACTATAAAAAGACAGTTCTTCCTTATCATGGTCACGTACACGCATCTCATCTTCTTTAATCCCTAATGTCTGTAACCAGGTAATACAGAAATTCTTCCAATATGCAAACCACTCCAAATCAGTATCTGGTTCACAGAAGAATTCTAATTCCATCTGCTCAAACTCTCTGGTACGGAAAGTAAAGTTACCAGGAGTAATTTCATTACGGAAGGACTTTCCAACCTGACCGATACCAAATGGAATCTTCTTTCTGGAAGTTCTCTGCACATTCTTAAAGTTTACAAAAATGCCCTGTGCAGTTTCCGGACGAAGATAAACAGTGTTCTTAGCATCCTCAGTAACACCCTGAAAGGTCTTAAACATGAGATTAAACTGGCGAATATCAGTAAAATTATGTTTTCCACAGGATGGACAGCTTATGTTCTTCTCTTCAATGAACTTACTCATCTCTTCGTTGGTCCAAGCATCTACAGAGCCTTCCAAAGTCATACCTTGCTCAGCCATGTAATCCTCAATCAGTTTATCAGCACGAAAACGCTCACGACATTCCTTACAGTCCATTAAAGGATCAGAGAAGCTACCCAAATGCCCACTTGCTACCCATGTTTGTGGATTCATTAGGATTGCACAATCTACACCAACGTTATATGGATTTTCCTGAATAAATTTCTTCCACCATGCCTTTTTCACATTGTTTTTCAATTCTACACCTAGATTTCCATAATCCCAAGTATTTGCCAGACCTCCATAAATCTCAGAACCTGGATATACAAAACCTCTTGCTTTTGCAAGAGCTACAATTTTTTCCATAGTTTTTTCCATGTTTTCAACCTCTCGTCCTATTTTATTCGTAAATAATGACAGTTACACCTTCGGAACCTGCCTTTATAACATTATCACCTGACATTGTTCCATTTGTATAGTATGCGACTTTTCCTTCTGTCATAATATTCTCATTTGGAAGATTAGCAACCACAATTTTATAATCTTTATCTTTCAGAGCAGTTTCTAAATCTACCGTATCTCCTTTTTCAACACTATAAACAGTGCCGGAAATACGTTCATCCTTCAGTGCCTGTTCCTTTGTTAGAAGTTCAGTTTCTATTGCATTAAAAGCAGCAAAGTCAGTCATATTCTTATAGGAAAATCGTGCTGTTGCCACCTTATTATCAACATCTAATGAATCTAAAACAACTGTGTCCTTACCAGACTTTTTGGTATAATTTTGAATCGCTTCGTCAATATAGCTATTTAGCTCATTCTTCTTATAGTAATCCTTCTCAAAACTCTCCACTAAGACAGACTGAATGGTACCATCTGATTTAAGTATGGTGGTATTCTCCTTAATAACTTGATTGTCAATTGTCTGACTATCTTTCTTACCATTACTACAGCCTGCCATTCCCAACAGTACTATAGTCAGCAATCCATAAGCAAAACATTTTTTCATTATACATCCTCCAGCTTTTAACATCCCTTTAACAACAACGATACTATTGCCATTTAACTATGTTTATATATTATAAACCTTTATACATTGTAACTAATATATAAAATATTTTCAACATCTAATTCGGTTCCTTGTATACACCATAGTAAATGTTTTGTAATAATTCCTCACTTAAAACAAAGTCTCTAGCACCTCTAATGATTTAAATGGTCCTGTGATCATAAGAGAGAGGTATCCCTTCATTAACATTTTAAATTCCCTAAGTACCTGCTCATTGACTGTAAAGGTATAAAGCCGTTCAATCGGTGTAGTTAAGATGAACTGTAGGGTATACACGGTGGAGCCCGACAATTTTATCAGTCCATTTTTCCCCATCCTACAGTTATCACACAACAATCCTCCTGTTTCGAAACTAAACCAAGAGCATTCCTCTTCCTTACCACATCCAGTACATTCAAACACCTGTGGTGCATATCCATTGACACACATAGCCTTTAATTCAAATATGTATCGAATCAGAATATTGGGAATAGACTTCTTCGTCAAAGCCCGCATGGTCTGATACAACAGCTTTAGCATCTGTACCTCATCATTATTCTCCCTGGTTACCTGTTCTGCTAGTTCACAAAAATAGCAGGCATAGGACACAGTCTCAATATCCTCTCGGACATCCGTAAAATAATTGGAAACTTCAGCTGCTGTCACATTATACGAATTCTTCCCTGCAAATAGACTAAATTCCCCAAAGGAGAAGGGTTGACTGCACGCAAGTAAGGCGCTATTTGGTCTCCTAGCGCCCTTTGCAAATGCAGCAATCTTACCTCTTTCCTTGGTCAAGATTACGAGACGTTTGTCGTAATCACCAACTGGCATGGCGGCTAACACCATTCCAGTTACTGTAATCTGTGCAACCACCACGTTCTCCCTCCTTATTGGCCCTCTTTTGACTTTCTTCATTTGTGCAAGCAATGTAATTAAGATAATCTTTTATGTCTCCTGAAACTTCAAATCTACGCCACAATTTACTTTTATCCATACAAACCTCTTTTCCGAACACGACATATATCATGTTCACAGATAATACCCCTATTAATCTGTATATGTTAACCTTCCCTCACACTTTTCCTTACAAATAGTAAGAAAAATGGTTGTCAACATACATCATTAGGATATCCCGTTTGTAGGATTTTATTCAGTTATCATACCCTTACGACAAATCTCTCTGATTATAGCCGTAGTTCTTCAACAGAAAATCACTATCACGCCAATCTTTTTTCACCTTTATCCAAAGCTGGAGATTCACTTTAATTTGGAGTAAGTCTTCTATCTCCCTTCTAGCATCACTACCAATCCGTTTTAACATAGTTCCCTGTTTCCCAATAATGATACCTTTATGGGAATCCCGTTCGCATACTATGGTTGCCTGAATGTCCATTAATCTGCCACCATTACGCTCCTTCATGGATTCAATAGCTACTGCAATGCCATGGGGAATCTCATCATTCAGAAGACGTAATGCTTTTTCACGAATCAGCTCTGCAACAATCTGCCGCTCCGGCTGATCTGTAATAGTATCCTCATCATAAAACTGTGGGCCCTCAGGAAGATATTTTAGAATTTGATCAATGAGTACTTGCTTATTTTCTCCTTTTAAAGCAGAAACAGGGATAATCTCTGCAAAGTTACAGATTTCTTTATAGGCATCTATAAACGTCAAAATACTTTCTTTTGGAACGGTATCAATCTTATTAATAATCAAAAACACGGGTGTTTTGACTTTTTTAAGAATTTCTGCAATATGCAGATCCCCAGCTCCTATAAAAGTGCTTGGCTCTATCAGCCACAGAACAATATCTATTCCATTTAAGGTATTCTCTGCAGCTGATACCATATAATTGCCTAATTTATTCTTAGCCTTATGAATTCCCGGGGTATCTAAAAAAACAATCTGTCCCTCATCACAGGTATAAACAGTCTGTATACGGTTTCTGGTTGTCTGTGGCTTATTGGACGTAATAGCAATTTTCTGCCCAATCAGCTGGTTCATCAAAGTTGACTTACCAACGTTAGGCCTTCCAATTAAGGTCACAAATCCGGATTTATACTTACGCTTCATAGTCCCTCCTAAAGTGAAGTAATTGTTTGGAACAATTCTTTATCTTCTTCTATTTTATTCTCGTTTCCGATGACACAGATAAGATTGGCATCTAATACCGCCTGAACAATATCTGCAAGTGCCTGGATTTCCTTTACTCTGGCAGAAAGCACCTGATCTCTTTCCTTTTGAAGGTCAAGTTCTGTCACACCACTTAGGTATGCACTTAAAGAACGAGCTCCCTTGGCAGATGGGTTCAATGGAGTATCCATACTGCTAATGGTTCCAATAATAAACTTAGTCATATCCCTATCTTCCACGGAGAAATTACGTAGATATTCTGCAGTATGATTATATACCTCGTTGGTAGCCTTTAAATTCGGGTCGCGATAACTTACCAGATAGCTGTTACCGTCTAAACCAAAGCCACTCATACAGCCATAAGCTCCTCCTTTTACACGAACATTAATCCAAAGATAATCATAACTTAATATAACCTTTAAGATTTTCAAAGCTCCTGTGTAGGTATAGCCTGCATCAATAAAGTTACCAGCGCGTGCTACATACTGTACTTGACTGCTTGTTTTAAAGCCTTCATTCTTAGCTACCACTTGAAGAACCGCTTTGTCACGGGACTCATAGGAAACTGGAAGTTTATTAACAAATTCAGGAAGGCTCTTTTCAAGGAACCGATATCCACTGTCATCTGCAGTGAAACTAACTAGTAGATTATCCTTACGAATAATTCTTGTCAATACCTTTTCTAAGGTTTCTGCAATCATTTCCTTTTTCTCGTCGAAATTCTCCTCCAACTCCTTTAAGAAATGATAATAGGCAATACCACCTGTTAGATCATTGTATTTTCCATTGCCTGAGCAATAAGACATCGCACGGACGGATGCGTAGGAATGACCGGCACTGTTAAGTTTCATCTGGCTTCTAGATACCTGTTCTGCAATAATTTCCCTCAGTCGTTTATAATCGTGAAGCTTCGTTTCAAATAACATCTCTTCTATTAATTCAAAGGCCTTAGATAACTTATTATATAGTACCTTAGTCTTTACTCCAAACTTGGCACTGTACTGTCCAGCAGTAGCAATCTTGGCATATGCTGTTACATCATTGGTGATTCCACCGGTATGAATGTTTACTTCATTAGAAAACTCTAGGAAAGAATGCCTGCTTGTATCAATGTATCCTAAAACTGTAGCCAACAGGCTCATATACGGAATAAATTCTTCCTCCACATCGGTTACATCAAAGAGGATACGAAGATAGCCAATACCATTGCTGAATATATTGTGATGAAGTACCGTTACGTCCTCAATTTCCTTAAGTTGATTATACAAAGGCTGTGCCTCTGTATCTATATCTTCAATGGATAACATCGGAATTTTCTCTAACTCCTCTTTGGTACTTGGAGCATCCTGATAATCCTTTAATTCCTTGGTTCGACTGACAAGTTGATTAAGTTCCTCTGTAGAAAGAGTTTTCTTATATTCAGACAACTTTTCTTTTACTTCTGCCTCCATCATACTGGTCAGGCCTGGTTTTGGCTGTACTGTTACAACAGAAGCATGATTTGTGTCTAACAGATATTGCTGTATTAGGCCTTCAAAATAACCGGTTCCAATCTGACTCTTTAGGAATTCAAATACTTCCCCTGCATTTATATGAATAAATGGGGCATCATCACTATATAGCCAACTGTCCAGTACCTGTAGACCATACATAAGCCCCTTCGGATAGCTTCCAAAGTCTGCCTCTCTGTATTTGAATTCATAGAAGTTTATTGCAGCTTGTAAAGTCTTCTCATCTAGACCATTTTGAACCAGATCCTTTAGAGT
>JAEYPA010000134.1 GCA_023411225.1 Bacillota bacterium | reverse complement strand
GAGCATCTAAAGAGGGATATAAAAGTATTTATGCTCCTGAAGCAAAAATCTGGCATAAGGTATCTAAATCTGGCGGCGGGTTAAGTAAGCCAATTGGTTTGTATTATATTACTAGGAATCGATGGCTGTTTATGAAGAAATGGGCTAAAAAGAGTGATTATGTTTTCTTTTTGGTTTATCAAGCTGTTGGTGCTATTTTGTTTCCAGTAGTTTTGAGTATTTATTATAGAAATTTAGGTCTTTTTAGGGCATATTATAATGGCTTAATTGATGGTTATGTTAATTAGCGAAAGCATTAACTGTATTTAATTTTAAGTAACTGATATAAAAAAAATTTAACGAGTGGAATAATGATTTATCCGAGAGTTTCAATAATTATTTTAAATTGGAATGGTTGGGAAGATACTGTTGAATGTTTAGAATCTCTTTTTCAGATTAATTATCTAAATTATTCAGTTGTAATTATAGATAATAATTCTAATGATATATCTATAAATAAAATTAAAGAATATGCTGAGGGAAATTTGAAACTGCAATCTAATTTTTTTGATTATATTTTAAGTAATAAACCTATAAAATTCATTGAATACACAAAAAAAGAATCTGAATCATTGGAAATTAATAATATTCAAAATGATTCAATGAATAAAACAATCACAATAATTAAAAATGATAAAAATGATGGATTTGCTGAAGGAAATAATATTGGTATTAAATACGCTTTAAAAGCATTAAATCCGGATTATATTCTTCTTTTAAACAATGATACGGTTGTTGACAAAAATTTTTTAAATGAATTAATAGAATATGCGGAAAGTGATAAAAATATAGGGATTATTGGGCCAAAAATTTATTATTATGATTTCATAAATAAAATTCAAGTTGCAGGTGCCAAAGTTAATCTTTGGATGGGTAAATCTTATCTAATTGGTGATTGTGAGATAGACAAAGGTCAATATGACGAAATAAGAGAAGTAGATTTTATTTCAGGGTGTTGTTTTTTAGTTAAAAGAGAAGTTATTGAGAAATTAGGATTTTTAAATGCGAATTATCATTGTTATTGGGAAGAATGTGATTATTGTTTATCATCCAAAAAAATAGGATATGAATGTATTTATTTTCCCGCATCGAAAATATGGCATAAGGGATCAAAATCTACAAACAAAGTTAGTGGACTTCTTACATATTATATGGCAAGAAATAGGTTTTGGTTTATGAAACAACATGCTACAACTATTCAATATTGGGTATTCCTACTTTATTTCTTTACATTTAAATTTTGGCATGTAAATGTTGACTTTTTGTTTAAAAGAAAAATTGATGATATTAAGCGATTTTTATTAGGGGTGAAAGATGGTATTAAAACATTTTCCTAATAAAGATTAATAATTATGTAAAATTAGCTGAAATTGATGTTACAGTTTATTTAAATGTTTAAGAATTTTAGAAAGTCTTAAACTCCATGAATTCGATTCTAGAAATTCAATACGTTCTGAATTAGAATATTTTCTACTGAAATCATTTTTGATCATTTGTCTTAATAATCCTAAAAGTTCTTCGACATCTGAATAAAAATATATAAATCGAGAAAAATAGTTTAGTTCTTCATAGTAAACAGAAATTATAGGTTTATTATAATTAATATATCCATATAGTTTTCCAGGATCGGCAGATCTTATCTTATTATCTACTTTAAATGGAACAATAAGGCAATCAAAATTTTTTACATATTCATAAATTTTATTATAGGGCACGGATCCATAAAATTTAATTCTATCATGTTGTAATCCGATATTTTCCAATTCACAAGGCCCAATAAAGTGATATTCTATGTTTTTGATCTCATCTAAGGTTATTTTTATCTTTTCGAAATCAATCCATTGTGAAATTGTACCGACATAACCTATTTTAAAATTTTCATGTTTTTTTTTAGTCTTAATTTCATTATCAATTATTTCTCCATCAAAAGCATTTCTAACAAGGACTAATTTATCTTTACATCTATAGTTTTTGCTTAAATTTTTAAATAGATAATTAGAAGAAACAAAGATTATAGATGCATTTTTCAACAGTTTTTTTTCTAATTTTACTATTTTAGATTTAAAGTCATTTGGAAAATCAAAACCTACTGCTTCATCCATACAATCATAAATAATTTTGCAACGTGTGTTAGAAGGTATATAATCATATAATTGAGGGAATGTAATCCATATAAAATCAGGATTATATTTTTCTATTAATATTTTGAAATATATTTTCATGTAAACTTTATTTAATGCATAAATAGCTTTGTTTTGATATAATGGAAGCCTAAAGGCAGGTAATAGGTTAAGGTTCTTTTCATTAGTAGTTGAAGAATCAGAATTCCCAAATAAATAACGTTTGCTGCAAAAATGAATTACAGTTATATCATAAAAATGAGATAAGCCCTCTGCAATGAAATGAGGTCTCTGTTTAATCCATCTCCAATCCACGTGCATTATGTATAATATTTTGGTCATGGGCTCACTGAAGTCATTAATTAAATTTATAATTATAATTTTAATTCTTTTTTTTCTTTGCAATTATTAAGAATTGATACGCAAAAAGATTTGGCCATCTGACACTTACTGAATAGAAAAATTTGGCAAATTTTGTTATACCATTTAAAGATACATCAAAATTGACTATTTCTAAATTTGCATCAGATATAAGTGCTTTCGCACTTTTAACATTATAGAAATGTAGATGGCTTTTGTCAAGTAGACCTTGATCTTCATAATCAAATTTTCCAAGTAAAAGTTTTATTCTCATTCTCCAATTTGCAATGTTTGGTAAAGATAATATGACATAACCATTATCTTTAAGATAATATTCAAGCCTACATAATATTTCTAAAGGTTCTTTTAAATGTTCTAAAATATCTGCAAGGACTATAAAGTCAAAATAATTTTTATATTTGCTATTTATTTCTAAAGATTCAATATCTCCAACAATTACTTCTTCACAAAATTGTTTTGCTATCTGTGCAGATTGTTCATCTAGTTCAATACCTACTATTTTACATTCATTTATCTTCATTTCTCTAGATAAATCACCTTCAGCACATCCAATATCAAGAACTTTTTTTTGTGAATCAATATAATTGACTATTTTTTGATGAACACCATATTCATACGTATTGAAAAAACCATATTTCCCCATAAAAATCCCTATTTTACTAATTATTTATATTTTATAATTCTTTTTAATTAATGGTTAATTTTGAAAACTTTATTTAATCATTTAAATCACAATATCCGTATCAATTATTTAAATACTTGTCTAATTATTTTTATATCTTTGTTATCAATACCTTTAACGGCAAGTAATGTTACTGAATAGGTCAAAATAGCTAAAATACTCAATGATAATAAATTCAAATTTTTAAGATAAATAATTACTAAACCCATTATTAAACTAGCAAAAGATATTTTTAGTAAATTATTAAGAATTTTTTTAGTAGGGATACCATAACCTAATTTATAATTTATTTTAATTACAATACTAACTAAGATTATTTCTGTTAAAATTGTTGCAATACTTGCACCTACAAAGCTAAATTTAGGAATTAAAATTAAATTAAGAGCTATATTTATAATTACTGAAATTCCTGTTATTTTAGTAAGGATTAACTGCTTATTTGTAGCTTCTAATAGTCTTACAAAGGATGCACCGCCAAAAGTAAATACAATTGTCCAGATAAGTATCTGTAAAGCAATTATTGACTGTGTATAACCTGCACCAAATATTAGCAATATGATTTTATCTGATAGAAGTGTTGTTGCAACTCCTAATGGAATTCCTGTTATAATCATAAGTTTGAAATATTTTTCATTTATTAATTTCAGTGAATCTTGCGAGGAAATATGAAATTTTGACATTGAGGGAAAGATTGTGATATTAATAGTAGTTGGGATGACTACAAGAAATAGGACTAACTTGTAAGCAGCATTATACCATCCAACAACTTCATTTCCCTGCATTATAGAGAGTAATACTGAGTCAATATAAGTATATAACATAATTGAAACGCTTGTAAGCCCAAATGGTAATGACTCTTTAATAATGGTTTTCCAAAAATATTTATCATATTCTATTTTTGGAATCAAAAATTTCCATGAGCAAATAAAGAAACTATAACCCAGAACTATTACATTTGAAATGAAGTATAATATGGAAAATCCAATGACATCGAATCCTAAGTATGGTCCTATAAGAACACCAAAAAACATTAAAATGCTACTTAAAATTTGTCCTAAAGACTGGTATTCCATTTTTTCGTATGCTTGGAAAATTGAATAGAAAATTCCAAACATGGAGGTTGAGATAGTAGATAATGAAATAAAATAAACTACATTTATAGTTTCTTGAGGGTAATCAAGTAAATTTACGAATAAAGCAATTAAACCAAATGTTAGAAAAGCTAATATTATCTTAATTAATAATGCATTTCCAAGATATTTTTTTGCTAAAGATTTATCTCTAGCAATTTCTCTTACAGTTAATGTACTTAAACCTAAATCTGCTAAAATAGAAAAGATTCCAGAGAAAGCTAAAGCAAAGGATAAAGTACCATATCCCTCTGCACCTAAATAACGAGCAATATAAATTGTATAAAAAAATATTAAAATATAACTTATTATTTGAGATATGAATAGAATAGTTGTATTCTTTGCTATTCTTCGTGCAGTGCTCATTTTATGACCTAAGTGATTAATTGATTTTAAATATTATTGTAAGCATCTATGTAGTCTTTAGCAATCTTTTTCCAGCTAAATTTCTCTTTAACTCTATTATGACCATTAACTGCAAGCTTCTTTCTTAAATCTTCATTTTCAATTAGATTTAAAATAGTATTAGAAAGTCCGGTGATATCTTTTTCCGGCACAAGTAATCCAGTTTCATTATCTTGAATGATATCTGGAATTCCTCCAATATTAGACCCAACAACAGGTAATCCGCAAGCCATTGCCTCAAGTAAAACCACTCCGAGGCCTTCGGTATTTCCCTGAGAATCCACAATGGAAG
>JAEYPA010000116.1 GCA_023411225.1 Bacillota bacterium | reverse complement strand
ATCTAAACAGTTACATTTAGGAGAAATGGCTTTTCCTATTGTTTCTTTATCGTTGACAAGGGTATTTAAAATAGATATTATGATGATATTGAGAATAATTAGGAGGAAATTGCTTGAATAAAGAAGTTTTGGTAGTAGGAGGTGGAGCCTCAGGTATGATAGCTGCGATAGTAGCAGCCAGAAGAGGTAAATCAGTACTACTTATTGAAAGAAAAGAAAAGTTAGGAAAAAAGATACTTGCTACTGGTAACGGAAAATGCAACTTTTCCAACACTTATTATGACGAGACAGTATACCGGTCCGACACACCTGCAATGATTACTCCTATCTTAAACCAATTTTCTGTAGAGGATACCATTGCATTTTTTAAAGAATTAGGCATCGAGCCAAAAAATAAAAATGGATATTTATACCCAGCTTCTATGCAGGCGGCTGCTGTGGTGGAGGTTCTAACAATAGAATTAAGGCGTCTTAAGGTAGAAGTACACCTTAATGAAAGTACAACAGCAATCATAAAAAGGGAGTCGATATATAGAGTTGTTACAGATAAATCTACTTATGAAACGCAAGCTGTAATCTTATCAACCGGAGGAAAAGCAGGAAGCAAGCTGGGTTCCGACGGAAGTGGATATCATCTTGCTAAGAAGTTAGGACATAACATTGTACCGGTTACGGAAGCACTTGTGGCCCTACGTTCCCCATTAAAACAATTTAAACAGATTTCAGGGATTCGAATAAATGCAAGAATTACTGTCTTTATTAATGATAGATCGACAGTTACTGAGGAGGGAGAGCTACAGATTACAGACTATGGAATCTCTGGTATTCCGGTATTTCAAGTGAGTCGTTATGCAACGAAGGCCTTGAGTCAAAGAAAAAAAGTAGAGGTTCATGTGGATTTACTTCCAGATATGTCGAAGGAGGCTACGCTTCAACTGTTGGTTAAGCGTCAAAAGGAGCGTCCAAAAAAAACAGCGCAGGAATTCTTGATTGGCTTATTTCCGTATAAATTAGCTATTTTTCTAATAAGAGAAGCAGGAATAAAGGAGACTGTGACGGTAGACAGTATAGGAAAAAATCAGCTTACTATTCTGACGGAGCTGATAAATAATTTTAGGGTACCAATAACGGGATCCAACGGCTTTGAACAGGCGCAGGTGTGTGCCGGTGGAGTAGATGTTAGAGAGGTAAGCAGTATAACCTTAGAGAGTACCAAAGCTGAGGGCGTCTTTCTGACAGGTGAACTATTGGATGTAGATGGTACTTGTGGAGGCTATAATCTTCAGTGGGCTTGGTCTACTGGTTTTGTGGCGGGGCTCCACTGCTTGGAAAGGAAATGACATGATACGAATCGCACAATTAAAAATCAGTATAGATAAAGGCAAAGAGGATAAGGAAAAGGAACTGCTTAAGAAGGAAGCCGCCAAACTTTTGCGTATAGAGGTAACAAAAGTGGAGGAGCTTAACATTCATAAAAAATCCATTGATGCAAGGAAGAAGGAAGATATTAAATATATCTATACCATTGATGTAAGGGTTTCAAAGGAAGCGCAAATCATGAAACGCATCCGAAATCAAAATATTATGATTGCCAAGGATACTAAATATTCTTTTCAACCTACAGGAGAACAAAAGCTTTTACATCGTCCCATTGTAGTAGGTACCGGCCCTGCCGGCCTATTTTGTGCTTATATGTTGGCACAAGAGGGCTACAATCCTATCGTTTTAGAACGTGGTGCTGATGTGGACACAAGAGTGGCTGACGTTAATGACTTTTGGAAAACTAGAAAGCTTAAGCCGGAATCTAATGTTCAGTTTGGTGAAGGTGGAGCAGGAACTTTCTCTGATGGAAAGTTGAATACAGTTGTCAAGGATCCCTCAGGACGAAACCGATTGGTCTATGAGGTATTTGTGAAGCATGGAGCTCCTGAGGAAATCCTATACCAGAATAAACCTCATATCGGTACCGACAGACTGCGAGATGTCGTCCGTTCTATGCGTGAGCAGATTATTGCTTGGGGAGGTGAGGTACATTTCCTTAGTAAGATGACAGATTTGATCATTGAAAATAAAACGCTACAAGGTATTATGGTAAATGATACCTCCCGGATAGATACGAATCTTTGCGTACTGGCATTAGGTCATAGTGCCAGAGACAGCTTTGAAATGATGTGTAAACGGAATCTTCCTATGGAGCAGAAGAACTTTGCCATAGGATTAAGAATAGAGCACCCGCAGGAGATGATTAGTCGTAGTCAGTACGGAGAATCCTACCATAAGCTTCCAGCTGCTGATTATAAGCTAACCTATCACGCCAGCAATGGACGAAGCATTTACTCCTTTTGCATGTGTCCGGGGGGCTTTGTGGTAAATTCCTCTTCAGAAGAGGGCTATATGGTGGTAAATGGTATGAGTAATTATAAGAGAGACGCCATCAATGCCAATTCTGCTATGGTGGTAAATGTTACAACAGAGGATTTCTCCGACGATTCGCCACTTGCAGGAATGTATTTTCAACGACAGTTTGAGAAGGCTGCCTATGAGCTCGGTAAGGGATTGGTACCGATTCAGAGGTTTAGTGATTTTAGGGAGAATAAGGAAAGTACAAAGCTAGGGAGCATAAGGCCAAATATTAAAGGTGAATATACCTTGGCAAATCTTCGTAAATGTGTGCCGAATTATGTTGCAGATGCCATTATAGAAGGTGTAGAATATTTTGAAAGTAAGATTAGTGGGTTTGGTAATGAGGACGCCATTCTCTCCGGTGTAGAGACTAGAACCTCTTCTCCGGTTAGAATCATAAGAAATGAAGACTTAGAAAGTAGCGTAGCAGGGATATACCCTTGTGGAGAAGGTGCTGGATACGCCGGTGGAATTACATCTGCTGCAATGGATGGAATCAAGGTGTTTGAAGCTATTGCAAGCCGATATTCTAATATATTAATTGAGTATCACTCAAAGTTTGGGGGACAATATGACTTACAGAGAACTATTAAAGGATAAAGAGAGGATAGTAATTAAGATTGGTTCATCAACGATTACCCATCCCGATACTGGTTACATGAGTCTTAGGACCATGGAAAAATTGGTACGTGTGTTAACAGATCTTAGAAATGCAGGTAAAGAAGTTGTATTAGTTTCTTCTGGAGCCATTGCAGTAGGAAGAAAGGCATTAGGTCTAAAAGAAAAGCCGATTGAAACCAGTGTCAGACAGGCTTGTGCGGCGGTGGGACAGGCTAGGCTCATGATGGTGTATCAAAAGTTATTTGCTGAGTACAACCAAACCTGTGCCCAGGTACTCATGACTAAATATACCATGATAAATGACATTAGCCGCGCTAATGCCCAAAATACCTTCCGAGAGCTTCTAGAATTAGGTGTCATACCAATTGTAAATGAAAATGATACGGTATCTACCGACGAGCTCCAGTATAATAATTTTGGAGATAACGATACGCTTTCTGCCATTGTGGCAGCGTTAATTGGTGCTGATTTATTAATTTTAATGTCAGATATTGATGGTTTATATACTGATGATCCACACAACAATCCGGATGCCCGATTTATTAGCATAGTGGAACGTTTAGACAATAAACTTATGGATATGGGCAAAGGTGCAGTTAGTGGCGTAGGAACTGGTGGCATGGCAACTAAACTTTCTGCAGCTAAGATAGCAACTGCTTCAGGAGCGGATATGGTTATTGCGAATGGTGCTCAGATTGATATCATTGCAGATATTATTCAGGGAGAAGAAATCGGAACGATATTTCTTGCTCATGCTCAGGAGGATTTTAACTTGTTGGATTATATCAAAACGGAGCAATATCCAAACTAAATATGAGATAAACGAAAGGAATTATATGGATAATACAAAAATAGCAAGAATCAATGAACTTTATAAAAAAAGCAAAGGGGAAGGTCTGACTGAGGAAGAAAAGAAGGAACAAAAGGAACTCCGTCAGCAATATATTGCGTCCATTCGTGGAAATTTAAGAGGCCAGTTAGATAATATCTCCATCCTAAATCAAGATGGTTCTGTAACAGAATTAAAAAAGGTTGGCCAACGAAATCAACAAAAAAAGAGTTTGAATTAGTGAAGAACAAAGGATGATTGGGAGGGATACTTGTGACAAAAGCAATGATTCGAGATAGGATTCGAGCAGAGAAAAAAAGACTGACAAAAGAGCAAATGGAAGAGGCAGATGTTAAGGTGAGCAGAAACTTAGCTTCTTTTCAGCCATATCTTGAGACAGAGCTTCTCTATTGTTATTCTTCCTATAATCAAGAACTGTCTACAAAATCGATTATCAGACAGGCGCTACTGGATGGAAAGAAAGTGGCGCTTCCTAAGGTAGAGGGAGAGAATATCCGTTTTTATGTCATAACAGATGTGTCCCAGGTTTCTTTGGGTTATCAGAAGATACCGGAGCCAAAAACCAAAGAGTTCGTGGTTCCGACTGGTAAAAAGGCTGCTTTGATGTTACTACCTGGACTTGCTTTTACGAAAGAGGGTGACAGATTGGGCTATGGCGGTGGTTTCTATGACAGATACCTTTCTTCTGTAGAACATGGAGCCTTAATTACCTGTGGGTTAGGATATGATTTTCAAGTACTTCGAGAACTTCCTGTGGAAAAATGTGATCAGTCAATTGAGTATGTGATGACACCGATGGAAGTGTATAAATGTCGAGAGATGGTATATAAATAATGGTAAAATAATGAATGAATCAAGATTATTTTACTTTGTGAACCTTTTTGACAATTTTATGAGTAAATCTTAGAAGAATAATTCTTCTCTTTTTGTGATAATGTTACTATCAATCACAGAAAGGAAGAAGAATATGAGTGAGAAAAAAGTATTAGCAATGAATTTGTTTGATAATGGTTGTAATTGTTCACAAGCAGTTTTACTTGCATTTGCAGATGACTTCGGTTTGGATAGCAAACAGGCAGTAGCATTAGCTGTTCCATTTGGAGGAGGTATGTCTAAACAGGGAAAAGTTTGTGGATGTTTATCAGGAGCATTAATGGTAATCGGATTACAATTTGGGCAGCAATCCAATGAGATTGTCACTCATCGGGGTTCCGCCTATAACATGGGAAAACTGTTTATAAACAAGTTTCAGGAAATGTTTGGAGCGACAGACTGTAAAGATTTAATACAACTTGATTTAAATAAAAAGGCAGATTTAGAAATAGCTATAAATAATGTGTTTGGGAATCGGTGCAAAAACTTAGTAGGTGAAACAGCTGAACTTCTATACCAGTTTTTAAAAGATCAGGCATAGCTTGGAGATTGAAAAGACATGAAAGTACCTATAGACTTTATGCAAAAAGTAGAACTAAAAGAAAAAAACGATATATATTTGAAGAGATATGAAGAGAACGTTTCTTCGAAAATATATACTCAGGTGCTAGAAAACCTTTTAGTTATAGTGCTTAAAGGAAAAAAACAGTTGATTTATCAAGAGTATGAATTAACGATTGAAGAGGGACAATTTGCGCTGTTTACAAAGGGTCATTATATTATGAATCAAATCATAAGTGAAGAAGGGTATGAAAGTTTACTAATTTTTTTAAGTGATGATTTACTAAGAAATTTACCACTGTATCCATGCAGAGAAAGCAGTTACGATATGAACTGTTACCATGGTGATACCAGTGATTACATGAAAAACGAAGTAAACGCTTTACTTAACATTATGAATTCGCATGATAACTATGACAAGATAATTTATTTAAAGATTATAGAATTACTTCTACATATTGATAAAGAGGATAACACAGGTGTCTTTCGTGGTCTGATTCATTCATTTGTTCAAAGTAATCATTTTGCTGAAGATGTAACCTGTTTATACAAGAAATATCATAACATTCAGGAAATATCAGAATCTATGCATATCAGTAAAAGTACGTTCAAGCGAAAGTTTCAGCAGAGTTTCGGATGTACGCCACACCATTGGGTCAATGAACAAAGATTGCAGAAAGCTGTCATATTGCTTGATACATCGGATTACTCAATCACGGATATTGGTTTTATCTGCGGGTATGAATCACTTTCTGCGTTTATGAAACAGTTTAAGAAAAAATATGGGATTTCACCGGGAAAATATAAAATACAAAATAGACGGACAATGAAACAATAAGAAAGAGCTACGTTTGAGTGCGATCCTTGACTTCCTAAAGAAGCGGAAGTCAAGGATCGTATTGGGTTTTAGAAGAAGTTGCTACTTGCAAGGCCCCCAGACGAAAAGTTTTGCAAGCAAAAAACTCTTTGTTATCTCCTTGTTATAAAACTCATATGTCACAATATAATAGTACAAAAGGATTTAGGTGACTTTCATGAAAGTGATAACCTTAAATAAGCCATATTATTATAATCATCTGGTTAGGGATGCTACTCTTATTAGCATTGCTTATCCGGATTTTATTCAGGTGGAAGCCATAGGGACTACGGTGTCTAACCGAAGTATCCTGATGTTAAAAGTAGGGAAAGGTAAGCGTGGAATTCTTCTTACAGGAGGTGTTCATGGAAGAGAATCGGTGAATACCATCGCTTTGATGGGGATGGCTGAGGAATTCGCTTTGGCATATTCCTCGGCTAGTGAACGTGAACGCATGAATAAAAAGTGGAATATTAGTATAGGAGAATTTTTTGAAGAATTTACTCTTTATACAGTGCCTTTGGTGAACCCTGATGGATATATGATTGCTCTAAATGGGTTTCATATTATACATAATCAGGAACAACATGATAAGGCCAAGGAGACAGGCATCCTATATCAGGACTGGAAATATAATCAGTGTATCATGGACATTAATCGTAACTTCCCTTCTATTAGCTGGAAACCCAAATTCCCTGGAGACGTTGCAGGCTCTGAGACTGAGACGAAAGCTTTGATGAAGCTGATGACCGAGGTGAAAACGGAGGCTTATATTGACTACCATTCCAGAGGAAATGAGATCTATTATTACCGCAGTCAGATGTCTGTAGCCTATAATAAAAGACAGTTAGAGATGGCGAAGAATTTATCGTTGGTAACAGGGTATAAATTGGTACAACCCGAACGAGAAATTGATTCCGGAGACACTGGAGGTAATACAGTCCATTATTACTCCGAGCAAACAGGCATGCCAGCATTTACCATCGAAACGGTACCTGAGGAGGAACAATTCCCTCTGCCACTTCATTATCAACGTACAGTTTATTGTCAGCTTTTGTATACGCCATTTGTTGTTGCCCATTTATAGTAAGGAGATGTCACAACATTTTATTGAGATTCACAGGTACAGTTGATTTTTGTTCAATTAAAGTGTAATGGTGAAGTGTTCTAATAGCATTTCCATACATTTAACCTTGAACTTTCATACTTTAAACTATATAATACTAGGAGATAATAGGGAAAGGATGTATTTATGAGTAGAACTGAATACAACATGAATGCAAGCGAAACCGCGAGACAACTTCAGTTTATGGAACTTGCAAAGGAAAAATTAAATGATGTTCAGACGAAGCTAGGACGTCCATTAACTGCTTGTATCGTAACTTTTGGTTGCCAGATGAATGCGAAGGACTCTGAAAAGATTGCCGGCATACTCGAAAAAATCGGTTATCAGCTTGTGGAGACAGAGAATGCGGATTTTGTTATTTATAATACATGTACAGTCCGAGAAAATGCTAATCTGAAAGTATATGGTCATCTTGGTCATTTGAATAAATTAAAACAAAAGAATCCGAATATGATGATAGCCTTATGTGGGTGTATGATGCAGGAGGATACAGTAGTTGAAAAGATTCAGAAGAGCTACCGTTTTGTAGATATTATATTTGGAACACACAATATCTTTAAACTAGCAGAATTAATTCTAACTAGATTGGAATCTGATTGCATGATAGTGGATATCTGGAAAGAAGCCACTGAGATAGTGGAGGATTTACCAAGTGAGAGAAAATACCCCTTTAAGGCAGGCGTCAATATTATGTACGGATGCAATAATTTCTGTACCTACTGTATTGTGCCATACGTAAGAGGTAGAGAAAGAAGTCGTCAACCAGAGGATATTATTAAAGAAATAAAAGAGCTTGTGGCAGATGGGGTCGTAGAAGTTATGCTTTTAGGACAGAATGTCAACTCCTATGGAAAAAGCTTAGAGAATAAGATGACATTTGCCCAGCTTCTTCAAGAAGTTGAAAAGGTGGAAGGCTTAAAAAGAATCCGTTTTATGACTCCACATCCTAAGGATTTCTCTGATGAAGTAATTGAGGTTATGAAGAATTCCACAAAAATATGTCACCACGTACATCTTCCAGTACAATCTGGAAGCAGTAGTATTCTTAAGAAGATGAATCGTCAATATACGAAGGAATCATATCTTGAGTTGGTGGAGAAGGTTAGAAAAGCTATGCCGGACGTGGCTCTTACCACAGATATCATTGTTGGTTTTCCTGGAGAAACAGAGGATGACTTCTTAGATACCTTAGATGTAGTAAAGAAAGCTCACTATACCAGTTGTTTTAGTTTTATCTACAGCAAACGAACTGGAA
>JAEYPA010000131.1 GCA_023411225.1 Bacillota bacterium | reverse complement strand
TCACTTAGATATCCGGTTATTCCATATACTCCATAAATTCCTTTTAAGATTCTCTTAAACCAGTTCTTTGATTCCCTTCCACCAGTGAGTATAATACCTAGAGCTGATAGCCCTGCAACAATACCGGCAATCTTGCCTGCTTCCGGTGAAAGTTTCTGGTCCTGGGCCCCTATTATTTCTACAAAGGTATCTACTGACATCAACAAAACTACACAACTAAGAACAAATACCATCCAGAATACACTGTCGTAGATGGCATCTTTGTACTGCTTGTTACGAACATTGGTAACAAACTTCATCACTAAGCCTGTCATTAGATGAATTAAGCCTAGAATCATAGAAAATACCAACATCTTCATTGGGTCATCATTAGGAGAGAACCATATTGGCTTAAGGGTCACATCTGAACCAAAGAAACTCTTAGCCACTATTCCAACTGCATCTCCAAAGAAACTTCCAAAGATAAAGCCCCAAAAAGCTGTTGCAATACCACAGAATAAAAACATTTTCACCAGCTTATGCATACTATCTTCCATATTCTTATACTTCAGAAGAACAATTCCGCATACAATTGCTAAAATCAAACCATATCCGGCATCTGAAAACATGATTCCAAATAATAGATAATAAAACAAGGACATCACGAAGGTTGGATCCATTTCTCCTTTACCGGGAGCTGAAAAACCTACTGTAACACCCTCTAGCGGGCTTGCAAAACCATTATTTTTTAAGATGACTGGTACATTGTCTTTCTTTCCTGGCTCCATAACCTCAACTGCTGCCATGTATTTGGTTTCTATGTATTTCTGTAAATGTTCTGCATTGGCTTCTGCTATATAACCAGTAAGAATAAACGTATGCTTTGACTGAAGTAAATGACCAATCTCCTCATACTTTTCAGCTCTCATTGTCTCGTAATCAATGAAAAACTTAATATCATCCCTCTTATCAGACAGAGCTACAATACTTACGGTAGCTGTTGAAATATCTTCTTTTAGACTGTCTTTTTGCTTTGCGTATTCCTCCTTCTGCTCCTTCGGAGGAATATTACAGGACACCGCTGGTCTGGCAAAGCCATGAGATCGTAATAATTCGAAGGTTTTATCTGATAAGTTCTTCATTACCATCACATATACACATGTGGAATCTCCTAGCACACTAATAATTTTAACATCCGCTGGTCCACATTCAGTTATCAAATTACATAGTCGCTCCTCATCCCAAACCCCAGGTAAAGTTCCGATAAATACTGCCGTACTATTGGTACCAGGAAAGTTCAGTGGGATATCCAGACCCTGCCATGGACTTAAAGCAATCATCTGTAAATCCAATTTTTGTTGCTCAGCCTTTTTCTCTAATATGGCTTTGGATAAAGAAACAATTTGACGGGCATCCTCATATACAGATGACCTTTTTTCATAAAATCCATCATAATCCTCCACATTAATAGGCTGTCGGCCTTCCAAAGATGCGAGTAATGACTTTTTCTCTGGGGCATACTTATCAAGAATTTCTAATGCACTTGTTGCAGTCTGAATATACTTTGTAAATGCAGCAGTCTGCTGCCCAGTATCCTCCTTATAGAAGGCTTTACTCTTGGATTTAGTATTGGAAATCTCAAGAATCCCTTTCCGCTGAAGATCTTCCATCAGTGCTTTTCGATCTTTTTTCAACGCACAGATGCTTATTCTCTTCATGGGTAAAACTGCCATAAATTATCTACCTCCTTTTAGTATTCTGACTCGTTATCTTTCGTACAGCACATTCAGATAAACCTATCTCTTAGAAACAAAGCCTTTAAATCAGTTCATCTAGTATAAGCTGGAACGCTTCTTCTTGTTTCTCATTCGCTTGTGCCTGTAATAAGGAAACTTCTTTCATAGCTTCTGCCACTGCCTGATCCATAATTTCTTCGTTATGCTTCATGGCTTTTGATAGAGCCTTCTCTCTTTCTTCTAAAAGAATAGTTTCCAAATCTTTTTGTTCGGAGACCACTTTCTGCCTAGCTTCTGACACCATCTTCTCTTGCTTTTGTGATGTCTCTTTGGCCAACTTGGCCGCATCATTTTCAGCTGTTTTTACAGCTTGAATAGTGTCCTTTACCATGACTTTCACCTCTACAATATTTTGTACACATGTATTAATATTATACTTGTTACAGTTTTTATATTCAACGAATTGTTACGAATCTTAACATATTCTTAACATCTTTTTTATTTAAGCTGTTTAATATAAACATTTTTTTTACTCCTCATTAGGTCAAATGTACTATTTATCATTGTCATTGTCCTCTGTATTTTGACATCTTTCTACTTAAGAGAAGATTCTAAATGTATTATATCGTCATAATCTGTCACATAACCCAAAATATGAAAATGCATGTATATGGTGTCGTATTATAACACTATACACATGCATTTGTTATATTCGAATATTTCTACTTATTTAACAATTAGTAAATATATATCCAGCTAGGATTCCTAAGGCTCCACTGGCACAGATTATCCAAATAGGATGTAGCTTCTTATAGGCCATAACCCCTGCCACTGCCAGAATTATAAGCATCACCAGATTCTCTTTATTGAGAAGACTGTCTAAGACAATTACACTACTTGTCACTGACAGCACTGCCGCACCAATCAATCCAACAACTGCAGGACGTAGTCCAGTCATACATCCGTTTACAATCTTATTCTCTTTAAATTTACGATAAAAATGAGCTACAATTAAGATAATGACAAAAGAAGGAAGCACCACCCCTAAAGTGGCACAAAGAGCACCCAAAATTCCCCCTGTTTTCATTCCGATATAGGTAGAGATATTCACAGCAAATGGTCCTGGTGTACTTTCGCTGACAGCAATAAAGTTTACCAGCTGTTCCTGACTAATCCAACCTTTATCAAGCACTGTTTCTTGAATTAATGGCAACATAGCATAACCACCGCCAAAGGTAAAGGCTCCAATCTTAAAAAAATTCAGGAATAACTCCAGATAGATCATTTTGCCTTACTCCTTTCTATTAAGAAAGTCCATATACAACCAGTCAGCGCACATCCAATCAAAACAAGCACTGCACTTACCTTAAAGATGGCAACTGCAGCAAACGCCGCTACAATTAATAGGTATGAGAAGACTTCCTTTTTCACCTTTTTAAACACAGACAGAAAGGCAGTGAAAATAAGGGCTACAACACCAACTCGGATTCCCATAAAGGCATATTGAACCACTGCCAGATGCTCCACCTGATTTAGAGTAAAAAAAATAGCCAGAATAATAAGAAAAGAAGGAAGGACGACGCCTAAAGTAGCACATAAAGCCCCAAAAATCCCTCCCAGATGACTCCCAACAAAAGTAGCAGAATTAATAGCGAGAGGACCTGGTGTAGATTCAGCCACTGCTATTACATCCAACATTTCTTCTTCTGTAATCCATTTTTTTGTCTCAACTACTTCCCTCTTTATTAAAGGAATCATGGCGTAGCCTCCTCCAAAAGTAAAGGCCCCAATCTTTAAAAAAGTGAGAAACAACTCTAGATATGGTTTTTTAGGCATGATCTGTGCTCCTTCTCGGGTATTCAATTACTATTTTATCATATCAATTCCTGTTTGCAAGGTGTCGGCCTGTATCATCCCCTGTGCAGATGCCACAATATATCCGTCCTTATCAATAAAGTAGGTAGTAGGAATAGAGTAAATAGCATAGGTATTGGCTGCATCTCCCTTGATGTCAAAATAAATAGGTAATGTATAGTTTTCCGACTTAATATAGCTTTCAGCACTCTCTTTCGTCTCTCTACTTCCATCTGTCAGATTTACCATAACAAACTCAATATCCTGGCCATATTGTTCATATGCTTTTTGAAAATCTGGAAACTCTTTTTTGCATGGTCCACACCAGCTTGCCCAAAAATTAAGAATAACAGGTTTTCCCTTAAAGGAAAGTAACGTCTTCTCCTGGTTATCTCTATCCACTACCGTAAAATCCAGAGCTGCTGCTTTCTCTTGTTGATCATTTTCTTCAGGTTCCTCTGTCTTTTGGCTCTCAGTTTCCGGTTTATTAGTACTCTCTTCCGTATTCTTATCCTGATTCTTAGTCAGGTTATTATCCACTTTGTATTGTTTCGACAAGTTATTATATAGTGCCACACTGCCACCTAATAAAATCACCAGAGTGACAAGTCCAATCACAATCTTTGCATATCGATTCATATAATTCCTCCTATTACATTTAAAAGCTTAAC
This sequence comes from Bacillota bacterium, assembly GCA_023411225.1. GTDB lineage: Bacteria > Bacillota > Clostridia > Lachnospirales > Lachnospiraceae > KM106-2. The sequence continues at coordinate 24,741 of JAEYPA010000131.1, read as the reverse complement.
AACGACAACAGATATCCCATTGTCCCTGTCATCATAAGTATTCCTACTACTACCAGGAATAGTCCTGATACTATGTTGATTACAGAATAATGCTTCTTAATAAATTGAAAAGTTCCTTTTAGTCGATCCAGTATTAAAGCGCTTATAAGGAAAGGTATTCCTAGCCCTACGGAGTACAGTAGTAACATTCCAATTCCTTGGCCCATGGTATCTGACTGTGAGGCCATCATCAAAGCAGAACCTAAAAATGCACCAACGCATGGTGTCCAACCGATGGAAAAAACAATCCCAAATAGCAAAGCACTAAAGAATCCTGTATGTCTAATCTTTACATCTGCCTTCTTTGTCTGATTAAGGAATGGCAGTCGCAGTACACCCATAAAATTCAATCCGAATAGAACTACTATGGCTCCAGTAATCAAGTTAATCTCCGTCTTATGCTGTTGCAAAAGTCTTCCTATCCCACTGGCAAAAGCACCTAGGGTGATAAATACCAGGGAAAATCCAAGAACAAAGCCAAGCGCATTACGGAAGGTCTTCCTTTTATCATTTTCTCCATTTACAAAGTAGGAGATGTAGATAGGTAACATAGGAAGCAGGCATGGAGATATGAAGGTAATAATACCTTCTAAAAAAGCTATAATATATTGCATGAGTTCTCTCCTTTCCTAGATTCTTACTATTATTGTATCCAGTTTAGAATAAATATCCGTGACTAAGTCACATTAATATACCCAAAGTATGTCATTATGTAGGCATTCTTTGGGTATATTGTAATAATATATGATATTATCTGCTCATTGGGGCGGTTACTTCTATATAATTTCCTTCCGTGTCTTCAAACTCTGCCACCCAATTGCTACCAATTCGGGTAATAGGAAAGACAATCTTCAATCCTTCTAACTTTTCCTTCATAAAATCAAGGCTTCCCATAGCCACACTTGGAAGACAGTTGTTACCATAGCTGTGAGCTTCCTGTTTCTTCTCGAAGGCAAATAGGCCAAAGCGGAAACCATATATCTCAAAAATACTGTAAATCTCGTCTCTCTTCGTTACCTTTTGTTCAAAGAAGGACTCGTAAAAGGCGATTGCCCGTTCCATATCAACCACACATATATATAAAGAACGAATACACATATCTCTTGTAGGATTTTGTCTTGGAACCGTATACAATTGCCTTCTTACCATGAATATGAAAAAAATAATTGCAAGTATTAATACAATAGCTACAGCACATATAAACACAACTATATTCATCGATGGTCTCCTTATTTGTGTCCTTAGTTGTATTCTATCTTAACACATTTGCAATGATTATTCCACTACACGAAATGCTTCTGTCAAATCTTCTAAAATATCGTCAATATGCTCGGTACCAATGGATAAACGGATGGTGTTAGGTTTAATCCCTTGTTCCAATTGTTCCTCTGAGGTTAGCTCTGAATGTGTGGTTGAGGCAGGATGAATGACAAGAGATTTTACATCCGCAACATTAGCTAGTAAAGAAAATAATTCCAAATTGTCAATAAATTCTTTTGCCTTTCTTTCATCACCCTTAATCTCAAAGGTAAAGATAGAGCCTCCACCATTAGGGAAATAGTGTTGATATAATTGTTGTTGATTTGGATTATTTGTAGCAGCAGGGTGATTCACCTTCTCCACCTGTGGATGGGCTTCGAGAAATTCCACTACCTTAAGAGCGTTTTCCACATGGCGTTCCACTCGAAGAGATAAGGTTTCTAATCCCTGTAGGAAGATAAAGGCATGTATTGGAGACAAGGTAGCCCCGGTATCCCTTAGAAGAATCGCACGGATACTTGTGACAAAAGCTGCTGGCCCTACTGCCTTGGCAAAACTGATTCCATGATAGCTTTTATTAGGCTCAACAAGATGTGGGAACTTACCACTGCCAATCCAGTCAAATTTACCACTATCTATAATTACTCCTCCAATGGTAGTTCCATGACCCCCAATAAATTTGGTGGCAGAATGTACTACGATATCTGCTCCGTACTCAATCGGGCGAACCAGAACAGGGGTAGCAAAGGTATTGTCTACTACTAATGGTATCCTATGAGAATGTGCAATTTCAGCCAATCTCTCTATATCCACTACCTCTGAATTAGGATTTCCTAAGGTTTCTATATGAAGAGCCTTCGTATTCTCTTTGATTGCTGCTTCTACTTCTCCGTAATTAAATGGGTCCACAAAAGTCGTTGTAATACCATAATCTTTTAAGGTATGGGCAAGTAAGTTATAGGTACCTCCGTATATATTTTTTGCGGCTACAATATGATCTCCTGCATGAGCCAGGTTCTGTATGGTATATGTAATTGCTGCTGCACCGGAACCTACTGCAATTGCTGCGACACCACCTTCTAGGGCTGCAATTCTCTTTTCAAATATATCCTGAGTAGGGTTCGTTAATCGTCCATAGATATTACCAGCATCATTTAAGCTAAATCTGGCTGCTGCATGTTCACTGTTGTGAAATACAAAAGAGGTTGATTGATAAATAGGTACTGCTCTGGCATCTGTTACAGGGTCTGGTTGCTCCTGCCCAACATGTAACTGCAAGGTCTCAAATCTTAGCTTTCTATCTGTATATGACTTTTTGTTCATATTATTCCTCCATTCTTCTACCACCTAAGTGTTCATAATTCCTAGTTGATTACTATATATTGATAATACTACACTTTGCAATTAATGAATAATATAAAAAAAGAAGGGCTGGTTATAATCTGTGATTATAACCAGTGACTCCAGTCTGATATAATAATCGTTTAATTATTCTGTAACTCCACCCTCCACTACAAGTTCTTCCGGATTTACACTGTCTCCATAAACAGGCTTTAGGGTTAAATCAAAATCCTTATGAAAAAACTGTTCTTTACCCAGGGACTTAATTTCTTCATTGATCCAATCAAGAAGCTCCTTATCACCTTTTTGAACTGTTGCAGCAATATAGTCGGTCTCTCCAAGGGACTCAATTCCCACAGTAAATCCTTTATTTTGCAGCGCCCAAGCTAAGACTTCGGTATTATCCGTGGAAAAGGCATCCCCTCTTCCATCCAACAATGCATCATAAGCCTCCTGATATTCATCAAATTTTACAAGAGTGACCTCAGGATGATTTTTAGCAAAATAGGTCTCTGCTGTGGTTCCTTTCACGACTATAAGCTTTTTCCCCTTTAATTCATCCACCTTGGTAATCAGCCCATTATCTGGTGATACTACTCCAAGTGCAACCTTCATGTAAGGTAAGGTAAAGTCCACCTGTTCACTTCTTTCCTTTGTGACAGTAAAATTAGCAAGGGTAATGTCAATCTTTCCTGACTTTAGATACTCCACGCGATTAGCTGCATCTAGATATATGAATTCTACTTTGTCTTCACTTCCAAGCAGGTCCTTGGCAATTCTTTTAGCAAAATAAACATCATAGCCCTGAATCTCCCCCTTTTCATCTACATATCCAAAAGGATTCTTGTCACTAAAGACACCTATCTTTATTTTCCCAGACTCCTTGATTTCCTGGATACTTCTAGCTTTTATTGTTGCTTTACTACCCGTAGCATCTTGTGAACCCTCTTTGCTATTAGAATCACCACAACCGACCAATCCACTCACTAAAACAACTAACAACAACACAAATCCCACTAATCTTCTCTTCATTTTTCATTCCTCCATTTTTTTATTATTTTCTACTTTATATTGAAAACTATTTAAAAATTGTCTACCACGAGAAGTCTTTGGAAAGTGAAAGAATTCTTCAGGTGATCCTTCCTCAACAATCTCTCCCTTATCAAAAAAGATAATTCGATCTGCCACCGCTTTTGCAAACTCCATCTCATGTGTTACAATCACCATGGTCATACCAGATTTGGCAAGCTCCAGTACTACCTGCAATACCTCACTCACCATTTCCGGGTCTAGAGCAGCTGTTATCTCATCTAGTAGAAGTACTTCAGGATGCATAAGAAGAGCCCTTGCGATAGCTACCCTTTGCTTTTGTCCCCCAGATAACTGTCTTGGATATTGGTCCTTTTTTTCCAATAGTCCCACTCTTTTTAATAGTTCCTCTGCTTCTCCTATTACTTCTTTTTTATCCCTCTTTTGTACTTTTCTAGGTCCAATCAATAAGTTCTCCATAATTGTCATGTGGGGAAATAAATCATAGCTTTGGAACACCATACCCACCTTTTCTCGAATCTTATAAATATTCTTTTTTTCTCGCTCGTAGGCTACCCCTTCTAAGAATAGTGTTCCATCTTGTATCTCCTCCAGTCTGTTTAAACATCTTAGAAAAGTACTTTTTCCACAGCCAGAGGGGCCAATAATCACTACAACCTCTCCCTTTTGAATAGAAAAATCAATATTATTTAAAACATTAAGCCTAGAATCATATGTCTTTCTTAAGCTTTTAACCTCTATAATTGCTTGATTGACCATAGCTACCTCCTAATGATTAAACTTTTTTTCCAACACCATGGAAAGTCTGGAAAAGGGAAAACATATTGCAAAGTACAGTAGAAAAATCATTCCATATACCCAAACTGCAGCTTTAGGATCACTATAGCGGGAGGCATCAATAATCTGCTTTCCAACCTTAAGCACCTCTACCACACCGATTAATGCCACTAGGGAAGTAGTTTTAATCATTCTACTTAGAAGATTGATTGCCGGTGGAAGTAGTCTTTTAATTGTCTGAGGAAGGATAATATACCGATATAACTGAAACTTATACATCCCTAATGCATAACCACTGTCATACTGATGTTTTGGAATTGCGATTAATGCTCCTCTTACCAGATCTCCCATTTCTGCTGTCCCCCAGAAAGTAAATACAATCATTGCAGCACTTTCTCCTGATAAATCAATCCCCAAATGTTTTGCTGCTCCAAAATATACAAGAAACAATAATACCAGTTGTGGCATGATCCGTACCGTCTCTAAATACACTCTACATACTGCTCGAATTCCCTTATTCTGCACATTCATTAGCATCCCCATAAAAAAGCCAAACACAATGGAAAGAGCCATTGCAGCCAATGCAATCCTAAGAGTGATCCATAATCCTTGACACAATCTTATAAAATTGGATCCACGAAACAATACATCAATTCCCATACTCTCCATAACGGATTCTCCTTTCTATCAATGTACCTATAATAGAAACTGGCAGTAAAATAATGAGATATGCCACTACCAGCATAAACAATGCTTCGTCTGTTTTATAATAAATACCTATGAGATCCTTGGTAACAAACATTAAATCTGCCAGTGCTACTGCACTAAACACTGAGGTCTCCTTAATTAAGAAGATGATATTGCTACATATGGCTGGTATAGAATTAGAGAATGCCTGAGGCAGGGTAATTGAAAATAATATCTGTCTCCGATTCATTCCTAAGCTTAATGCACTTTCTGTTTGAATAAGTGGAATATTCTCCAATCCACTTCGGATTGCCTCTGCAAAATAGCTTCCTCCTAAGAATGTAAGACCAAGGATGGCGCAGACCTCTGAACTTAAAACAATCCCCAGCTTAGGCAATCCAAAGTATAAAAAAAATAATTGAATTAACAGTGGTGTATTTCTTGATAATTCTATGTAGCCTCCTACCAGTTGCGTCAAAACCGGAAGCCGTAGATGTCTGATTATACCGACTACCAATCCCAACAGAAATGCCAAGCTTATTCCCCATGCTGCTATATAGATTGTAAGCTTTGCTGCTTCTAGATATAGTGGTATGTTACTGTTAATAAAATCAAAGTCCATATTTTACACCTTACTTTCTAACCAGTTTTTGTACATTCCGTTTTTTATTCCTAGTAATTCGATAGGATTAGTATATATTTATGATATTCATTTGTCAATAAATTATTTACTCATTTTCACATATTTTCTTATTGGAAAAAGAGGTGATTGGTTATAATCTATAATTATAACCAATCACCTCTTTTATTGTTGTAGAGTACACACCTGTGGCTTCTGCTTCTCTACTTATTACTCTTATTTTGAATCACTGCATTAATAGACTTTTCATCATAGAAGAACAGCATCACCCCACCTAATAGACAGAATACACAGGCTATAATCGCAACCAACCGGTACCCAAAACCTGATGTACCAATGGTTGCCACTGCAGTAAAGATAAGCATGGCTATACTTTGGCCTAATTTAAATGCAAAGGTTCTGGCTGCATAGAACATACCTTCTCTATTCTCACCTGTAACAATTGCTTCACTTTCTGCGATGTCTGCAACCATAGCATTTGGAAGTATGCCAAAAACTGCCATAGGTAACGAAGCAATGACAACCAGAATATATCCTTGTATTACTGGACTTATTCCCATGATATCTCCAAAAAAGGCCGTGAATAGGTAGGCTAAAGAAAAGATAATAAACGCAATCAGCATAAGAATTCTCTTTCCTACCTTTTTAGATATCTTATTTACCGGAATATAAAATACAACGGATAAAACACTCATGATAACAAAATATAAACCAGACATGGCAGTCTCCAGTTTTAACAGCGAAGTAACAAAGAAAGCAAGTCCAGTTTGGAACATAGTAAGGGCAATCCAATATAAAATGTCAGATGCAACAAAAATACGAAAATTCTTATTCTTAAAAGTACGAGAAAGAGAACTTGCAGCACTTCCTTCAGTAGGCTTTGTCACTACATAATCCTTCTCTTTAATCACGAAGACCGGCACCATCATACAGACAAAAGCGATTATGGCGAAAATTAAGAAGGTTACTCTGACTGCAGTTACTCTACCTAGACTTGGTTCAAAGATTCCCCAGATAGCAGAAGCCTGATAACCAAGTGCCGTTCCTAAAAAGAACGTGAAAGATATTGTAGTTGAGATATTAAGCCTTTCCTCTGATGTATGACCAAGCTCTGCTATAAGAGCATTATATGGTGTGCAGTATGCTGTTATAGAAATATAATAAAGAATAACAAATACAAAGAGCCAGATGGCATTCACCCAGCTTGTACCATTAATAGGCGCACAGAACACCAATACTGTAGCAGCTGAAAGGGGCAGAGCAGACCATTTTAAAAATGGAATTCTTCTACCATTCTTTGATTTACAACGATCTGAGAGAGAAGCAATCCATGGGTCTGTAAATGCATCAAACAACCGTCCAAAGGCAGTAATAGCTCCAATGATAGTGATAACTCCAAATATCACCATTCCTTGAGGGATAAAAATTGTTTGAATAGCACCCTTGGTTGCTAGATCTGGTTGATAAAAGAACACCAACCAGCTACCAATAACTCCTGACAGCAGGGACCATCCAAATTGTCCAATGGCAAATAACCACATTTTACTTGTCGGTAACTTTTTCATACTGATTCCTCCAGTCCTACTTTTTCTCTCCTACTGCTAACTCCACCACCTTATAGGCACCGCTATAAATCTGACTTTTGTTATTCTGCTTGATATGCTCACACATAGAAATTAGCAGTTCTTTATCGTTCATAAACATTTTTAACATTTGTATGGTGTGAGGGATATCCCTGCATTCTAGGGTTCCATCTCCAATTTCAGCAGAATGGATAGCTCCCCATTGCTCATGCCCCCCTACTCTTTTAATAAATAGCTTTGGTACCGGATAAAAGGCCAGTTCACTTGGCTTGGTAACCAATACATCTGTGCTTCTCATAAGTAGGTTTGTAGCATATACAGCCTCAAAGATATTGGCATGATAAAATGCATGGATGCCTTCCACTTCCCCTGTTAGGGCTGTCTCTGCAAATTGTATGGTCTCCTGCCAACGATCAAAATGTTTCGTTGCCTGTTTTAACTCCGGAATCTCTGTTTCTAACTGTTGCCATACATTTTTGTAATCTCCCACATTAATGTATAGAGCTGCTTTCTTTTTCTTAATTGCTGGAAGAAGGTAGCGAATGATAGCAGCAAAGATTTCTCTTTGGGCTCCGGCTCCACCGATGGTTAGAAGAAAACGCGTTGGTTTTCCATCTCTTACCCGTTTTTCTCTTGCATCACAGTCGATTTCTATGTTGCTTACCAGCTCATGGTCAATATAATGGCCTGTGTAAACAAGTTCTTCGCTGCTCATAGGTATGAGTACCTTATTTCTGTCCATACCATTTAAGATACGATATCCCTGGTAGGAGGAAGGCGTCTGTACTGTGTGGCAGCTTCCCTCTGCCAGATGAAGAGCCATGGGCCAGTTGTCTGGAATCGCATTGACTACCTTGATCATACCTGCATGAACGGCTGCCTGAGCAGGCCAGACATGGGTAGCCACAAAAGGCATATCCTTTGGAATACTTGCAAATACCGGAGTCATCAACTCAGCATTCTTTTGATCTACCGCATTGTAGGAGAGTTTTCGAAAGCCCTCGTAGTTCATTGGCTCCCAGACAAATTTGTTAAATAATCTGCTCTTTCCTGACAACCTGGAACCTAAGGAATATAACTCGTTTTGTGCATTGATTACTTTGCTTCCTGTGGTCTCCTTATAAGAAGCCAAATCCATCCAGTATGGGATATAACCCATGGCATGGGCTGCAGAAGCGATGGCCATGGAGATGCGGTAGTGTCCAAACCCCATACGGATGTTACCGACAATAACCCCATTTTTGCTATCAATCTTCGTTTCTTTTGAAGAACTAAGCTCCAGGTTCTCTACCCCCAGTAAGCTCCCGATGCTTTCATTTGGAGTTACTGCTAGAGTATAATGCCTTTTGGAATCATCTCCAAATTTGCGGGTATACTTTTTCTTTTTGCTCTCTGCCTTCTTAACTACTTTACTTGGTATCACATTACCAAATATGATTCTTGTTCTGTCCATGTATATCCTCTTTTCCTTTATACCTTTCTAATAATATATAAACGGGAGGAGAAGTCTCCCATCACTCTTGTATCCTGATTGTAGCCTGTTCCAATAAATCTCTGTGCCAGTTTGATTCCGCCATATTGAAGCAGTCCTCCTGAGGCTTGACATACTTCCTCTTCACTTTCTAACATATATACCTTGTCAACCAATGACTGAAGCACTCCACCCTGACTTATATGCACCGGGGAGACCTGATTTACCAAATCTCCAAATTCCTTAATGGATAGAAATTGTTTCCTTGTTCGAATCTCATACATACTATCCTTTAAAAGACCGGAAACTTTTAAGATATCTGAAGAGGAATTTGGTTTAGAAAGTGACTGATAAACTAAGACAATCGCTTCATCCTTTTCCTCTGATACCACCTGCCAAATAGTATTTCCATTAGGCATAGTGTTGCGGGAAAAAGTTCCAAACTGCAGCAGGCGTCTATGAGCTTTATAAAACTCAATCTGTTTCGTTATAACCTTCTTTTCAGACCTGGTTAACTTAGTCACATCCAGTTCATATCCCAAAAGACCAAAGCAAGCTACTGCAAATCTAGTCTCCAAATTAACAGTTCTAAGAGTCTGATGATTCGGCACAGCACTTACGTGAGCTCCCATAGTAGACAAAGGATACCCGTAAGAAGTTCCTCCCTGAATGTAAATCCGCTCATTGGCATCCGTATCATCCGATGTCCATGTCTGAGGCATATAAAAGAGCATCCCTAGATCAAAACGATTTCCACCGGCTGCACAGCTCTCAAATAAAATATCTGGAAACCGCTCTGTTATACTCTCTAAAACCTCATACAATCCAAGTATATAGCGATGATAAAACTCACCTTGTCTTTGCCCTAACTCCCTAGAATAGACATCTGTAATCTGTCTATTCATATCCCATTTAACATAGGAAATATTAGCACTTTGAAGCACTTTGCTGATACTATCAACGATATAGTCTCGGACTTCTTTTCTGGTATAATCTAGTACCAGCTGATTTCTTCCAAGGAAAGCTTCTCTTTCTGGAATCTCTATGGCATAGTCAGGATGTTTTTCATAAAGGCGACTGTTTCTAGATATCATCTCAGGCTCCATCCATAGACCAAACTGAAGGCCAATACGATTGATTTGGTCAGCCAGTTCCTTTAAGGTACCGCCTAGCTTTTTCTCATTTGCCACCCAATCTCCTAAAGAAGAGGTGTCATCTTGCCTGTTGCCAAACCAGCCATCATCTAACACGAATAACTCTATTCCAAGCTGCTTTGCTTCCTTTGCAAGATGTAATAGCTTGCTTTTAGTAAAGTCGAAATACGTTGCTTCCCAGTTATTAATCAATACCGGACGTTCCTTATTCGCCCATTTAGCAGGTACAATATGACTGCTTACAAATCTATGCAGCCCAGCAGAAAGACCGTTTTTACCTTGATTACTAAAGCTTAGAACTGCTTCCGGTGTATAGAAGGTTTCTCCCACTCCCACTTCATAGGAGAAACGATGAGGATTGATACCAGCCAAAATCCGAAGCTTGCTATACTCTGTGACCTCTACTACTTCATAATGGTTTCCAGAATAAATAAGATTAATTCCGATACACTCTCCCATATGCTCCGTACAGCCTAGTTTTCCTAATAGAATAAATGGATTATGTCGGTTGGAACTGTTGCCTGTCGTAGAACTGTTGACATAGATTCCGGAAACAAGCTCTTTACGGTTTTTATGGCGTTCTCTAGCCCATGCACCATCAAAAGTCTCCAGATAATAATCCCGTTCCGGAAGATCTAACTGCAAACTCATGATTTTATCCAACGTTACACTCTCAGTACTAAGGTTACAAAGTACTCGCCTCTGAGTAATCACATTGGATTGTTCAAACACGGTATAAACGATACGAAACTGAATCTGATACTGTTGATCCATGAAAATAAGCTCTAAAGTCTCTACGTTCTCTTCCTTCTCAATGTCAGAATTCCTGGCATAAGGCATACCGGTCTGTTTTGCTTTTGTATATAACCCTGCATACTGTTCAAACCCTTGATAGATAAATCTGTTGGAGTATATCCCATCCGGCATCCTAAGTTCTAACGAAGACTCCCTAAAGTCCCCTGTGGCTCCTGACGAGAATTCCAGGCAAAGATTGTCTAAGGTGATATGACTTTCCCCGGGTACTACCACAGCATTCCCATACTCGTTAGTAAACGGCTCTTTTCTTCCCTGAAAGCTCTGGTCTATTACCCGCTGCCCAAAATATAGATTTTCCAGATAGTTTTCTTCCCTAATTCCTATAACATAGGACATGGAATCTGTGGATAAATGAAATATTCCTTGTTCGTATTTAATCATAGATACCCTCCTTGTTCTGGACTGTTACTTCCTCACCAGCAAACCTTCAAATATAATAGAAATCATTTCGTTCATTGCGTTTTCATAAGAAATGTTATTCTTTATTAATATTTGTCCATTGATTAATTGTTCATATACCTCACAAAGCATCAATTTGATGATTACAACATTGGTTTTCCTAATAACTCCTTCTTCCATCGCCTGATTCAGTAGCGCAATGGTAGGCTCCCAGTCTGCTTCTAACTGTTTTTGTACTTTTTTATATAACTGTGGATAAGCCATCTTTAATTCATTCATCCTTCTGTAATCCAACACGTCCGCATAAGTTGGAACCACATTAAACAACTGTTTTAATCGCTCCACCATCTCTAAGTCTGGCTTACTGAGTATCTCTTTTTGCTGTCGCTTCACATCTGCAAACGTTCTGTCAATCATCATATCTATCAACTTATTTTTTGAAGTTATGGTCTCATATAAGGTTCGTTTGCTAATGCCAATACGCTTTGCTAAGGAATCCATTGTAAACTTAATTCCTGCCTCCTTAAATTCCTCAATTCCACCATCAAAAATCCGATTCATCAATCCATCTTCCATAAAAACACGCCTTTCAGTACCATGAAAACTATTTTGATTTTTTTAGTTTTATTATACTACAAAGATTTACAATGAGCAATTCTATTTTGCATCTTTTAAAGAAGAATTTATAATAAAAAATAGCCAGCAAAGAGACGGCCTTAATCTCTTCAGTGGCTATTATTTGATGTCATCTATTATTATAATTCCTCTGAAATCAATTTACTATACCAACCAATTAGCATTGTAAGGATGGCAGCTATAAAGAAAATTACATACAAAATAGTCCTCAGGTTCTCAAATAACACACCATATAGTATTTGTCCTATGGGAAGGGCACAGGTGGATATCGCAAACGTCCAAGCTATTACCTTACCCACGATTTCCTCTGGCACAGTAATCTGTATATAAGACATTACCTGTATCGTATATATAGTGGCTAATGCCATAATGAACACCCCAGTTAAAATGAGCACTGCATAGGTGAGATAAGCGGAAGGCTTAAGTAACAGCACCATACCTACTGGAACAAGCATAAGGCCTGATAGAATTAAAAGTCTAAAACTTTTATTAACATCCATTTTCTTACCAAAGATACCCGCTACCATTCCACCAATTAGTCCTCCCATTGCCAAACTTCCTTCTAAAAAACCATACAATCTAGAAGCTTCCTTACTTGAAAACTCTAGTATCTGTGTCACTATTACTGGTAGTCCTATAATCATTAGTGCTGACATCACTATATTGATTGCCGCACAACAAATAGTCAGCTTTCCTATAGCTGTTTTTTCCTTAGTAATATAGGATATGCTATCTTTAATATCTTTTTTTGTATCCTGAAATATCGACTCTCCCTTATGTTGTTTGACAAATGGAATATGTATAAATATCTCCATGACAGCTGAAAAAAAGAAACAACCTGCTGCAATTCCTAAAACGGATGAGATTCCCCATACGCTATATGCCATTCCTCCTAATGCAGGTCCTAATAAACCAGATAGAGATGCCACCATATTTACAATGGCATTGGCTGGCATAATCTGCTCTTCTTTCACTAAAAAAGGGATACTAGCTTGGACAGATGGCTGATAAGTTCCACTTATCCCATATAAGAGAAACATCATAACCAGAACAAGTCCTGTTATACTAACCTGTCCATATAGCAAGAGAAATAATATTGTCATTCCTGAGGTGAAAAAATCAAGAAATACCATGATATTTCTCTTATTTACTCGATCAGCAATGATTCCTCCTATCGGAGACATTACTGCAAGTGGAATAAAGGCACAGCCGGATACAATGCCTAAAAGAGCCGCAGAACCGGTTACTGCCAATAGATGTATTGGAAGGGCAAAACGCATTGTGGCATTCCCAAATAAAGAAATGATTTGTCCAATAACCACTAACCAGAAATCTTTTGTAAAGCTTTTGTTATCATACACAACTAGTATCTCCTTTCATGGGAATTCTTATCTATACATAATAGATGGTGATACCACTAAACTTAATTCGCCCAGTCAGGATTAAGGTTGGACCATTGCATTCTTGATCTTTTCTACCTTTTTCATCAATTCCTCCAATGAATACATCAATACTATGGTCTATCTTCCAATGTTTTGGAAGATAGAGTTCAACTCCACCAAAAGAGCAATCTACTTATAAAACAGCAGAGTTATCTTTAATTTCTGCATTATCCAAGTATACGGTGGCAGCACCGAAGCTACAATCTACGATTCCTTTTTCAAACTCTTTGGTATTAATATACTTCACAGTAGAACCCATATGTGCAGAACAGCTTACATCACTACTATCTGGCTCGTTTATAATAACATCTTTATAGTATTTCTCATAAAAAAAATGCTTATGATGGCGACTGAAAATTAGTGAAAGACCAATACTTCCAAGTAGCGCAGTTGCCAGTACAGGCCATGGTGTCAGTTTAGTGATACTTAATTCCTGGTCAAACAATATAAGGATAATGGCAATTGGAAACAGAGCTAAAGTAAATTCCAGATGGATGAAGCCAGCAACGGCAACACCTGTTAATAAAACAGCAAATACCACCTTTAACAAACTGACATCTTCAAAGATTCCTATTTGACTTATCATAATAAAAGCTGCGCCTAGGATTAAAAATAACCCCCAAAATAAATTTTTATTTTTCATGATTTTAACCTCTTTTCTTGATTTTTTATGTTTCCTAATACATATACTTACTTATGACTGTCATAATCGATGTCAAAGAATAAGATCCTCTTAAATACCCTCCTCTCTTCACCTCCTTGGCTTTATTATCACTAATTCGATAATAGTGTAAATAGTGTTTCACTAAGAGGTTTGTTTTCTGAGGTAAGAGGTTAAAAAATGCACCTGACTGTTAATGATATTACCAGAGTGGCAGATAAAGAATAGCCAGAGAAAAGCCGCCTTGGTCTTTTCCCTGGCTATTTATTGTGGGACATCTTTTATTATAATTTCTCACTAATTGCCTTACTATACCAGCCAATTAACATGGTAAGGACTGCTGCTATAAGAAAAATTACATACATAATATTCGCTAGATTCTCAAGTAGTATTCCATATAAGAACTGCCCAATTGGATGAGCACAGGTGGATATCGCTAATATCCAAGCAATGACCTTTCCTACTATTTCCTCTGGTACTGTTATCTGTACATAAGACATAATCTGTATTGTATAAACAGAAGCAAATGCCATAATCGTCATTCCAGCTAAAGTAAATACTGCATAGGAAAGATATGCTGGTGCCTTCATAAATAGCACTAAACTCATGGGAAGCAGCAATAGTCCTGCCACCACTATAAACCTCCAGCTTTTTTTAAGGCTCATTTTTTTATTAAAGATACCAGCTATCACTCCTCCAAGCAATCCTCCAATTGCCAGACACCCTTGCATGAATCCATACAATCTAGAGGCTTCATTACTGGAGAAATTCAGTGTCTGTGTAACAACAACCGGAAGTCCAATAACAATCAGTGCAGACAGTACCAAATTGATAGCGGAGCAACAAATAGTCCATTTTCCAATGGCCCTTTTTTCCTTGGCAATATAGTGAATACTATCTTTGATGTCCGTCTTTATATCCTTAAGCATGGATTCTCCCTTAGGGAGTTTGACAAAAGGAATATGAATAAAAATCTCCATAACAGCTGAGAAAAAGAAGCAACCTGCTGCGATTCCTATGACTGGCTTGATTCCCCAGATAGCATAAGCCACTCCTCCAAGAGCAGGTCCAAGTAGGCTTGAAAGGGAAGATACCATACTAACAATAGCATTAGCTGGCATAACCTTATGGTCTGCCACCAGAACAGGAATACTTGCCTGAACAGATGGTTGGTAGGCTCCGGAAATCCCATATAATAAAAACATCATGACTAATACAAGTCCTGTTATGTTCACCCTACCATACATCAAGAGAAATAATACGGTTAGCCCTGAAGTGAAGAAGTCGAGAATCACCATAATATTTCTCTTATTTACCCGATCTGCAATGATTCCTCCTATCGGAGACATAATGGCCAGAGGAATAAAAGCACAACCGGATACGATACCTAATAAAGCCGCAGAACCTGTTTCCGTCAATAAGTGTATAGGCAGGGCAAATCGCATCGTAGCATTCCCAAATAAGGAAATAATCTGCCCGATTACTACCAGCCAAAAATCTTTTGTAAAACCTTTGTTATCTTTCATAACAAATACCTCCATTATTTTTGATACCGACCGTTGGTATGTATAAAAGTAAAAAATATAAAGGAATTGTTCTACAATTCCTTTATTCTTCCAATTAAGTACAAATAATTATTTAAGAACTTCACTATTGCCTATTCTGATTATATAGAGCTACATATTCCACTAATTTAGATATTAAAGTATCATCTACAATATCTAATTCCATCAGTTGAAGCAAATGTTGACAAAATCTAATTTTCTTTATCATTTCCTCTGTTTCACAATGATAAATCATAGGATTTAGCCAAAAGTTCACAAGTAGCATTATCACCTCTGATAATTCCTTTGGATATTCTGTCTTTATGGAACCATCGGCAATGCCCTCTTCCAACACTTTATAGATCATTTCCGGGGCTTCCTTCTGCACTGAACCTCGAAGAAATAGTACCAGTAGTTGAGAGTTATAAAGCATATCGGGAGCTGCCGCAAACATATCCTTTTGAGCTGGATGAGAGGCTGAAGAACGAAAAATCTCCTTAAGTTTCTCCTTACCATTTAAATCAGTTCTAGCGCACACCTTCATTATCTCGTCTCTGGAACCAGCATATATCTTCTCTGCAACTTCCCACATAATTTCTTCCTTTGATTTAAAGTGATGATAGATAGCACCCTTGGATAAACCGCCTAGATGATTAATGATGTCCTGAATAGAAGTATGGTCATATCCTTGCTCCATAAACAACCGGGCAGCTGTATCGATTATTAAATTTTTAGTTTCTTCCGGATGTTTATTTCTTGCCATAATGTCCTCCTACATACCATTGGTATGTTTATTGTACATACCATCGGTATGTTTGTCAAATACTTTTTTCATTTCATACCACAACACTGACATAATGGCAATTCCAGTAGCCGATAGCAGCTGTAAAGGTGATAGCGATGCCAGTTTCAAGAAACCATGAAGGGGGGTAAATAGTATTATGCCAAGCATAGCAAAGGTTCCAATATTCACAGCCCACATTACTTTATCCTTCCTAAGCCTTCTCACTGAACGATAAATCAATTCATGATCAGAGCTATTTACCTGCACAAGCAATAGGTTAGAGAGCATAATAATGGTAAGTCCCATAGCCCGAGCTATAGGCGCATTGGCAGAATTGCCATCTAGGGTATAGTAATAAGTTCCAAAGGAAGCGATAAAGATTACTAGGCCTTGTAAAACACTTTTTGTAAGGAGCTTTGCTGTTACAATCTTTTCTGTTGTCTTTCTAGGTTTACGTTCCATAACATCAACCTCTGCAGGTTGTCGTTCCAACACTATGGAACAAGTTGGATCTATAAGCAGTTCCAAAAGCACTACCTGTAAGGGCAATAAAAATACAGCAGCCGGTTCTATCCCCATAAGAGGTGCTAATAAAGCGGATAACGCAATTGGAATGTGTATAGTAAAGACATAACCTACTGCTTTTCTAGTATTGTCATAGATTCGTCTACCATCTTTGATAGTATCAACAATAGTAGTGAAGTTATCATCCATTAAAATTAGATCTGCTGCCTCTCGGGACACCTGACTGCCACGTTTCCCCATTGCCACACCTATGTCTGCATATTTTAAGGCTGGTGCATCATTTACCCCGTCTCCTGTCATCGCAACAATTTCTCCATTTTCCTTAAATGCTTTTACAATCCGCATCTTATGAGTCGGAATGACACGGGAGAATATACATACATCTTCCACCTTTTCCCGCAGTTCTTCATCTGTCATATGGTCTAACATGTTACCGGTAATGATATGACCACAGTGTTTCATCCCTATTTGCTCTGCTATTGACGCGGCTGTTAATCCATTGTCACCTGTAATCATTACTACTCGGATTCCAGCCTTGTAGCAATTAGCCAGATCTGCTTTAACACTTTCTCTTGGAGGATCCTGTAGCCCCACTAGTCCACACAACCTCAGCTGACAATCTGTAATCTTATCCGGGACCTTCTCATTTCCTTCCACAATTTTAGTAGCTACTGCAATCACCCGGAGTCCCTCAAAAGACATTTTATTAACCGTGTCCTCTACTACTTTTTTTTCATCCTCTGTCATGATACAGATGGTAAAGATACTTTCCGGACAACCCTTAGCTGCAATCACTATGTGCTGATCTTTTCTCCAAACGTGACCCATCATCTTTAACTCGTTAGTAAAGGCATATTCTTCGATTAATTCTCCGTCAAATAAATACTCCTTTGACAAGCCAACTGTCTCACAATAGGACAACATGGCTGTCTCCATAGGATCATAGGCATCTGTCTCACAACCCATACCCATAATCTCACACAATTCAGTGATATCTTCATTCACCGCCCAGATATCCTGTACCGTCATCTGATTCATGGTAATAGTACCTGTTTTATCCACACAGAGTACTGAGATTGCTCCAAGAGTTTCCACGGATGGCAGCTTTCTTACAAGGGATTTTTTTTGAGCAAGTCTCCACGCACCCATGGATAAAAATACTGTTAGAATAACTGGGAATTCCTCTGGTATCATTGCCATAGCCAAAGTAATACCAGATAATATGCTTTCAATAACCCGATCCCCAAAACTATGATCTGCCAGATTCAGATAAGTTAATAATCCTACTAAGACAAACAAAGAAGCAGCAATGATCGCACATAGTTTTACAAGGCTTCTTGTCTGTTTCTGTAAAGGGGTAAGTTCCTCTTTCACTGAGGCTACACTTACCCCTATCTTGCCATATTCGGTTTTATTTCCAATCTCTTCTACCACAACAGTTGCAGTTCCCTGAGTCACCAAAGTGCCTGCATAGCAATAGTCCATACGCCAGTAATCTTTGTTATTCTCCTGCTTCTTTATAGGCACTTCACTGGAAACCTTCCATACCCCTTGTGCTTCTCCAGTAAGAGAGGATTCATCCACACATAAATCATTGCATTTTACGATCACCCCATCTGCGGGAATCTTTAGTCCTTCCCATATCAGCATCAGATCTCCGGGCACCAAATTACTACTTGCAATCCTCTGTTCTCTCCCATCTCTGATTACAGTAACATGAGGAGCCGAAAGTTCCTTTAGGGCTTTCAGTGTCTTATCCGTTTTCCATTCCTGTATCACATCTATACTGATTACGCCGATTACAAATACCAGCATAACCGCACCATCTCGGGGTTCTCCAAGAATAAAATAAATAACTGCAGCAACAATTAATAATAAAAACATAGGTTCACAAAGAATATGGAACAGCTTTTTCATAAAGCATTCCTTCCTTTGAGCTGATACTTCGTTTTTACCATATTGCTCCTGCAATCGCTTCGCTTCGGCAGTAGTTAAGCCTGCCGGGTTAAATTTGCCACTTGTCATAAAAGTTACCTCCTTATTGCCTAACGGCACTAGTCTGATAGCTCTATGGCACTCCATTTTCGGGGTCAATGTTCCTAGGAGTAAAAAAACACACCTATGGAACATACTACTGTCCCACAGATGTGCGTATTTGCAATCTGCTGCCGCTACAACGCGGCCCGGCCCCATGATCTTAGAAAGATTCATCGCCTGCTCAGTTTGTACTGTTGAACTCGCATTCCAAATAAAGAATGTTATGCAGTGCAAAGAGATTATTAATCCATTATATGAATCTTCCTAAAATATGTCAATGATAATTAGTAAATACTGGGGTTCATTTCGCAAGACTGTTACGATACTTTATTTCCCTTAAGAATCTTTTATGTCTCTGTTGTTTTACTTATATTTGATCTCACTTTTTGTTAATGCCTCTGTCTGACTTTCATTGTCACTATTGGAGTTGTTTGCAAAAAACCATATGATTACTCCGATTATTAATATTACTATTAATGTTACTAGGTACTTTATAGTTTTTTTCATCCTACGTACGTTCACTCCTTTTTCTTTCCAAAATATTATGGTATAGAGTATAAATGGAGATATACTATTCCATATATTCCTGTATTAACAATGTTTACAATTACATTGTATGTGCAAGAAAACGTCTTGTCAATATAAGATAGTACGTGTTACATTTTGTCAGCAATATATTTTTTATTCCCAACTCTTTGGTTAATTCACAGGTATCTTTCACCGTAGCGCGATGCTTTTCATTGGGCTTAAATACATTCGTTTGTTTATATAGTCAAAATGTTTTGCATACGTTCCATATTATTGCAATGGTGTTAAGTTTTTTAGGGATAAATCAAGAATTGGTGCAGAATGGGTTAGTGCCCCACAGGAAATATACTCTACCCCCATATTAATGTATCTTGTGACATTATCAACCGTCACATTACCTGAGCATTCTGTCTCTGCCCTTCCATCAATTAGTTTGATTGCTTCTTCCATGACCTGTGGTGCCATATTATCTAACATAATAATATCTGCCCCTGCTTCTACGGCTTCCTTAACCATGTCCAAATTTTCCACTTCCACCTCAATTTTACGAACAAATGGAGCATATTCTTTTGCCATAGTAACTGCCTTCTTTACTCCACCAGCAGCACCAATATGATTGTCTTTTAATAGAATGCCATCAGATAAATTGTATCTATGGTTGTTACCTCCACCTACTTTTACAGCATATTTTTCAAATATTCGCATATTAGGAGTAGTTTTTCTCGTATCTAAAAGTTTTGTCTTGGTTCCTGCAAGCAAGGTAACAATAGAACGTGTATAGGTAGCAATTCCACTCATTCGTTGTAGAAAATTAAGTGCTGTCCGCTCACCAGAAAGAAGAGCTCGCATATCTCCTGTCAGTACAGCCAATTTTTGCCCAGGAATGACCTTTTCACCTTCCTTACATAACCGGTCTATCACAACATTATTGTCCAACAATTGAAATACCCGGCAGAATACACCCAGTCCTGCAATGACTCCCTCCTCCTTGGCAATAAGATCTACTGTTCCATTTTGATACTCTTTAATTACTGAATTAGTAGTAATATCCTCGCTCGTAATATCCTCTTCTAACGCTAATCGAATCCATTTATCTGCGTTGAGTTGCAATGTTATTACATCCATTATGCTGCTCCTCCATTCTATGTATTTCATCAAGAATTAATTTTTTGTACTCTTCTTCCAGAGCTTGCTCGTCTTCATAGGCAGTAAAGCTACCATTCCCATATATCTGAGCTCTGTTTATAATATCTCTAATATGAACCCCAATATTCCAAGCTGCCCTCCTAGCAAAAACAAGACCTTCCAAGAGCGAGTTACTGGCCAACCGATTAGCACCATGTACACCGTTACAGCTAGTCTCTCCCACTGCATATAATCCTTTCATAGTTGTACGGCTCCACCTATCTACATGAATTCCACCCATAAAATAATGCTGTGCAGGAGTAATTGGAATCCATTCCTTACATACATTAATTCCTTCTTCCATGCAACGTTCATAAATATGGGGGAAATGATGAAGAATTACACTCTTTGGAATATTCTCCATGGATAACCAGACATGTTGACTTCCTTCCTTTTGCATCTCTTGATAAATAGCAGCAGATAAAAGGTCTCTTGGCAATAATTCATCGACAAATCTCTCTTTTTTATGATTATATAACACAGCCCCTTCTCCACGAACCGACTCTGAAATAAGAAACCTTCTTCCCTGTTTTGTGGAATAAAGCGTTGTTGGATGAATCTGTATGTAATCAGGATTCTCCAAAGCAATATTGTGCTTTATTGCCACTGCGATAGCATCCCCTGTCAAATGTCTATAGTTGGTGGAATTCAAAAATAAACCACCAACTCCACCACTAGCCAAGACTACCATCTTAGCCGATATGGCCATGAGACTACCATCTTTTTCCCGACATACTATTCCATAGCAAACATTCTGTTCTTCTACAATATCTATCATTTTAGTATATTCCATTATTGTAATATTGGAATTTTGTCGAACATTTGCTAAAAGCTTACTTGTGATTTCCTTACCTGTAATATCTTGATGAAATAGAATGCGATTAGTAGAATGAGCCCCTTCTCTCGTATATATATACTGTCCATCTTCCTGTTCAAATTCAACACCTTTTGATACCAAATCCTTTATAATACTTTGAGAGGAACGAATCATAATCTCAACTGATTCTTTTCGATTCTGATAAGCACCTGCCTTTAAAGTATCCTCATAGTAGGAATCATAATCCGCCTGATCTTTTAACACACATATTCCACCCTGAGCTAAAAAGGAATTACTTTTCTCTACCTTATCTTTCGTGATCATGAGAATTTTTAAATCTCTTGGCAGATTTAAAGCAGTGTATAGACCTGCAACTCCCGTTCCCACTATTACCACATCTGCTATCATTTTATACCTTCCCTCTTCTCTGTAGAAACAGATAACTTAAGCATTCTCTCTAACGGCATGACTGCTCTTTTCATAATTTTACCGTCAATGTGAACTTTTCCTGAACCACTGCGCAAACATGCGATGACCTTTTCTAATGTAATTTTCTTCATATCAGAACAACACATCTGTTCTAAAAGATAAAAGTTCTTTTGTGGATTTCTTTTTCTTAATTCATAAGCTACCCCAATCTCTGTACCTATAATGAACTCATTGTAATTCTCCTTTGTGGCATACTCAATAATACCTGCTGTGCTCCCAATATAATCAGCCAAATTGCAAACCTCATTACAACACTCGGGATGAACCAGTATCTTAGCCTTTGGGTGCAACTGTTTCACTTGCTTTAAAAGTGTAGCTGTAATGGTTTTATGTACCGGGCAATACCCTTCATTTAGTATAAAATTTTTTTTAGGTAACTTACTCGCAATAAAACGACCCAAATGTTCATCAGGAATAAAAAAAATATTGTGATTAGGTAATGACTTTACCACATCATAAGCATTGGCCGAAGTCACACAGATGTCAGATACGGCCTTTAATTTAGCAGATGAATTCACATAACAAACCACAGCCAAATCCTCATATTGTTGACGCATAGCTTCTACTTTCCTCTCATCTACCATGTGAGCCATAGGGCAATCTGCCTCTGGCTCCGGCAATAGCACAGTCTTATTAGGGTTGAGTAATTGAACACTTTCTCCCATAAATGACACACCACATACCACAATGGTTTTAGCTGCAATCTCAGTAGCCTTCTTACTTAAGTAATAAGAATCCCCCACATAATCTGCTACTTCCTGTAATTCGGGATTTACATAGTAATGTGCCAAAATTACGGCATCCTTCTCCTTTTGTAGTTTCTTAATCTGTTCTGTAAATACATTCATAATCCTACCTCTATTTTGACTTATTTACATATTTTTAAATAATTAAACCAATAATAACACATTACTTTACAGTTGACAAGACACCTGTA
Source organism: Bacillota bacterium (assembly GCA_023411225.1). Taxonomy (GTDB): domain Bacteria; phylum Bacillota; class Clostridia; order Lachnospirales; family Lachnospiraceae; genus KM106-2. The sequence goes on along the minus strand of JAEYPA010000131.1, from coordinate 1,939 downwards.
AAGTAAATAGTCAAAGAAAAACCGGAAACTGTCCATTTGTGATAACAGTTTCCGGTTTTATTAATTATCTATTCATTGCACCACTTTCTCTGAGTGCATTTAAAACCCTCTGAATTAAGAAATTAAGAAATGCTTTATATTTTTCTGTCTGTTGTTCTCCCATGTTAAATTCCGTGCGAAAAGTACCTGACTCTGACAATAAATATACGACTGCATTGTCATTTTTACAATAAGCTGTATCTGTTACCTTCTCCATGTACTCCAAGGTTTGACCTGCACTGTACAAAAACTCCATACCAGCCTTTCGAACTGTTTCGTACTTCTGCCCACTTCCCAGAATACCACCACCATTGCTAAAATAAAGACTAATGGTGCCATCAAAGGAACAGAATAAAGTTACTGCCGCCTTGGTCGCCGGAATATCCACAACAGCTCCATACACCTGATTTGCCCCGTCTAATTGTATCTGTATATCTTCCGGTTTCAACTCCAACGCGCGCTGTCGCAAACCTATGTAAACATCTTCGGTATTATCCCTATGCTTATTAAATATACTCATTTACTCTCCCCTTCTTTATTATGTTTTTATAATATGATATACTAATTGAAAATAATTTACAATAAAAAGGTGGTAATCCATGAAAGCAACTTATACAATGAATTCTCCTATTGGAGCTTTATGTTTGAAGGAAGAGGATGGCTATCTGGTTGGCTTGCATCTTGATTTCAACAAGACACCCTCCAGCCATGCACCTTCACCTTTACTAAAGGAAGCTACAAAGCAGCTTCAGGAATACTTTGAGGGACACAGAACTACCTTTCACCTGCCAGTTAGAGCAGAGGGAACTGTCTTTCAAAAGAAGGTATGGAGCGCTCTTTGGGACATTCCCTATGGAGAGACCCGCAGCTATGGTGATATCGCAAAAGCCATTGGACAACCAAAGGCATCTAGAGCAGTAGGTGGCGCCAATAACAAAAACCCAATTATGATAATTGTTCCCTGTCATCGTGTGGTTGGCGCAAATGGTGCAATGGTAGGGTTTGGTGCTGGAATCGAGGTAAAGCAATACCTTTTGGATTTGGAGAAAAAAGTATAGCAAGCCTTATCCCTATCCTACAAATATCATATGGCGAGAGCGCCTTATAGGGAGACCTGGCAAGATTGTCTATTCTGCATCTTCCTCCAGTTATAAAACCCATACATATCGTTGCAGAAAAACATGATAAAATTAATGACCATAGGTAGATAAGATGAGTCCTCCCTTGTAGCTAGAACCCATAGTATAATAAGTACAATATCATTCGCACCATAGGCAAGTGCATAAGCTGAATTGCGAAATAACATTAAGTAAGATGCTAAAAAACTTGTGGCAATAGATATTGTACTTATGATAAGGTTTGTGGTATTGAAATACGCCAATACAAAGTAGAACAGAAAGGTTACAACAATCGTTAACACAACCATTAACACAACATTCCATTTTGCCATATTGGCAACTTTAACCTCTCCCCTTCCCTCTTCATAAGGATTCCTTATCCAGGAAATAACAGACATTCCGGCTATAGGAGCTGTCATTCCTATATAAGTGATCATTTCCCCATAATAACGAAATTCATAAGATATAATGGCATATAGAACACTGAAGAGCACTGTCAGTATTTGACCTAACACATCTCCTCTAGCTACAAAGATAAGGGCTGTTACTCCTACAAGAGAAGCTAAAACACTTAAAAACCCACTATTTCCTCCAAGTATAGATGACAGAACTACGACTACGGATGACAATACCCATAGTCCTCTTTCAAATTTTGTTAGATTAGTAATCGATTGAAATAAATTCATAAATTCCTCCTTAACTAACTGCACATAAAAAACACCCATAATACACATCTTCTATGACCTAACGATGTGTATATGGATGCTTCTCGCTCCACTACC
>JAEYPA010000061.1 GCA_023411225.1 Bacillota bacterium | reverse complement strand
AATCTTCTTCTTCTGTCGTAATACATATCTTTTCCACATGGCATATTCATCACCATTGTTAAGTAATTATACGTAATTCCTTCATTCGTCACAGCTTTTATGATATACTGATAAAGGTCGGCATCTGTTTCTATTGCCGTCTGTTCTACCAACTCACACTTCTTTAACAGTTCTGCTCGATTGATTGCCAGTCTCTCCGTTGCGGAGCTGTTAGAGTGTGTGATTGGCATATCCGTAATGATTGGTGATTTTACGGTGGAAGTGTTATAGTTTAGTGTATCTCTCCATTCGCTATACTGGAGGCAGAAGTAATATAACTCTTTAAACCGATGCTTGGATATTCCGTACTTGTGATTAAGTCCTCTTACGTTCGGCATATCACTCCTCCTTCTTAATTTGTTTGGTTGTCTCTGAACTCTTTCGTAAATAGTATTGATATTGCTTATATTCTGATCGTGTCATGCTTCTGTTATTAAGTTTCCATTTCAATACGTTTAGGTTATAGGTTCTTAATTTCTCATTATACTTTTTCATCGCGTTATTTGGATTAAATGTATAATAAAATACCATGCTAGGGCTAGGAATACCCATCATGTAATATTCTAGTGACTGATAGCAACATCTTGGAAGGCTCGGTTTCTTGAATGGTATTTGATTTACCACACAATCACTTCCTTTCTGGTGAAATAGTTTTAGTGTTGGATTCTTCTACGATTGATATCGCTTTGTATAAGCCAGCACGATATTCTCCAAGGGAAGCACCTTGACTGTTATCAATTTCCTTGTTAAGCTCTTCCATAATAACATCCATAGGCTTACGAGTGTTCCATAGTTTTATAACTTTATCTTCAGTATCGCAATTACTTATTATAAGTTCACTCATAAAGCAATCGCTATTAGTACAAAATGCTTGATACCCATATTTAGTATTAAACATTGTTTCTGCCTCTCCACTACAGAAAGGACATGGCTTTAATTCACTACTCATCCTTGCCACCTTCCTTTACTATTGAGATTGCCATAAACTTCGGTATGCACTCAAATCCGTTTCCAATGCAATCAGCTCCTATGACAGTATTTTCTTCTAACTTCTCCACTACGGCATCCACATCAAAATATTCTCGTTTTATAAAGTTGACCAACCCATATGGACTAAGTATTTCAACGTCAGATAAAAGCTTATCACATTCTGATTCATGCTCACAATTAATACAATTTGCATCTATGGACTTGCAATATGTTGCTAATTCATTTAATCTCATTCATCCACACTCCAATCTAAGGCTTGACCACAATAAGGGCAAAAATTGTTCTTTGTCCCATAGTCATTATTTAGGCATTCTCCACAGCTAGGACATTCTAACCATCCTTTACTGTTTATTACTTTTTTCTGTATAGTCTTCTCTGTAGCCTTAACTGCCTTATCTATAGCCTCATGATATTCTTCGCACTTAGGAAGGAACTGCTTGCTAAACTCTAATACTTTGATTACTTGCTTATTGTCCATCCGGCTCCTCCTTCTTAATCTTCTTAGTTTCAAAGGAACTTAGAAACAATAATGAAAATAGGACTATCCACCAAGTGTTAAATGTTATCGCTAACGCTGTAAAGCAGATAACCATGATAGAGTTTTCGATTAGTACTGCAATTAATAGCTTTGTGTGGTCACTCATTGGCATCCTCCTTTAATAACTCTGGATTTTGATGTATGTTACCTATTACCTCGCATCTTGAAGAAACAATATTTTTAAACATCTTGTGTTTTACATTAGTTTCAGTAACTTCTCCATTTTCCTCACGACAACAAATCGGATTCTTGATACACGCTCCTTTTGATGGAATAATAGTAACTTCTCCAATATCTGTTCCGTTTAAGTCTAATATACATTCATCCCATGCATCCCAACGTGATATTTCAAAGGATTGTTTAACAATATCCCCCTCGTAAATTTCCTTACCGTTCTTGTCGTGTAGGCCTGTGTATTGCATAAGTTCAATTTCATCTTTTCGGAACCATGAACTACTTTTTTCATTGCCATTATCAATGCTTAAAAGAGCACATCCAGATATGTTGCTATAACACAGCATATTTCTCATTACCTTATCTGTTTTATTCCATGCTCTAAACTTAATCTCTTTCATCTACTCACACTCCTTTGACTTCTCGCATCGTTCAAACTCTATCACCCATACAAAAGGATTTGCATTCCAACCATACTTATCTAGGTCTTGTTTGTTTACTGTGGAATCCCATAGTTTCATAAAGTGTAAATGCAATCCTGTTTCTTTTACACCCTCTCTCGCTTGGAAATTCTTGTCTATATAAAGTCCTTCTTTAAGAATCTGCTCTGTTGTAATATCGTGTAACCGTTCCACTCTTACATCAGTAACCTTAAGCCTTATTCTAGCTGCTTCTTTTGGCATATGGATTGATGGATTCCATCTCATAATGCTTTGTAATTTCTCGATAGCTTCATCTGTAAAATCCGCTTTATATAGCCACATATTCTTATCGAATCCCCATGTCTCTCTAACATAAAGGATATCCCCCAATTGATACGGTCTCTTTATGTAATCAATCACTCCTTCCAGACATTTATTTTGGTAACATGACCCTTCGGCAAATAATGTGTATGAGCCATTTTCTTGCTTCTGAATATAACTTGGTATTTTTACTACTCTTCTTGTACAACTCTTTCTTCCGTCCAAGATGGCCTTTACCATCTCTGTATTAAACAATATAGGTTTTACTGACATACCCACACCACCCTTCTAAACATACCCACTACATTATCCCAATCCTCTAATAGTTGCTGAGGAAACTTATTCGTTGATTCTGTATCTGTGATTTTTGCATATTCTAGGACCCATTGTTTTCCTAGTACCCTTCCTTCCTCTATGTAACGATAGAAATTCTTTTGTTCCAGACCACAAATTTCATATACTCCTGCAGCTGTTATGTTTTTGAATTGTTCTCCTGTTACCTTATTTTTCAGATTGTAGAATATCTTTGCTTTATTCATACTAATCCTCCCATTTTTATCTCGCTGTATCGAGCTTCTGCATATAGCCAATTAACTTCTGCTCGGCAACGATACATATTTTTATATTTTGGGCTATAATTAAATTGTTGTGGTGACACGCCATAAGCAAATTCAGACTGATCCATAAATGTATTTATATTCTTTTTGTTATACTGAACCATGTAGTGAAATGTCATGAATTGTTTAGCATACATCATCCCGTTATCCAGTATTGAGTAGAACGCTATCATTTCTCTTTTGTCGACTTCTCTTATATAATGATAAGCTATAGTCTCTATAGGCTTAATTGACTTGGATAGAATAATATCATACCGTTTCATGTTTTCATTTGCTTCTAGTAAAGCCTCTGTATAGTCTGTATAGTATCCTTTTCCAATTGCACTATTACTTGTTACATCATATCTACCATCTTCATCCTTTAGGCGATACCCTCTTTTGTTTTCTCCATATGTCCAATTTTCTCCTAAAACAAACTTTTCCTCTATCTCGCCTCGTAAGACTTTATAGATCACATCTCCTTCATGAAGAAGTATAGGTGGTTCTTTGTATTCTGTTTCTTTTGTATTTGACTTTGAAACATTGCAGGCAGCACCACATAATTTTCTATCCATACATCCCCAACAGCAGACACCGTTACAATCCATGCCTATGTCTTTTGCTACATCTTTGATATTACGGATATTACAGGGGGTGCCTGCAACATGCTTACACTGTGGATTCAGATAGTCAAATATGCTCATTTGGTTATCACAGGAATAGTTATTTGATAGTTTCAATTACTCACCACTTTCTTTTATCCACTGGCTTATAGTAATCTGTGGATCATTTATGGTAAGCATCTCATTCTTTGACCTTGTGTAGAATTCCTTCGATATCTCAAATCCATATGCACTACGATTAATTTCCATACAAGCTCTAAGTGTTGTACCACTTCCAGCACATGGATCTATTACTACGTCACCTTCATCAGTAAAAATTTCTATCAGACGTTTTAGGACATTTACTGGTTTCTGCGCCGGATGAATCTTGGGATATTCCTTAGCATTGTCTCTCTTCCACTCAAACCAGTTAAAGACCATATGACCGTCATTTCTAAACTTAGGTAATTTTTCTCTGTATAAAACTAGTGCATATTCAGTAGCTCCACATATCCTCATATTGGCCTTTAGCACTTGTGGAGAATAGTTCTTGCAAAATATCAAAGGTATATTGTGTTTGAACCCATACTTTTCAGCATATTTTATAACTGTCTGAATCTGCTCAAAAGCACAAAACACGATCATACATGGAGCGTCTGAAGATTTACCTCTACCATTACTTTTACCCGGTTCTTTTTTAAGTAGGCGATTGCAGAAATGGAAGTACTCAGCTATATTGAAATTAAAATCCGTATTGAATGCTGCCTTCTTTGCTAGCTTACTCTCACCATTTTTGTTGTCACCGCCAACATACCACATAGGATTAGATCCATAGAAATTATTACCGATGTTGTAAGGTATATCAGCTATTACTAACTGTGCTTTAGGTATTCCATACCTCTTATAGTTTTGAAAATTGTCATTGAATAGCTCTATCTTCATTTCATCCCCCTATCTCTTATTCAATAAAACTTGCTCCATCTTCTGAAAATCCTCTTTACTGTACTGTCGTTGAGAGAAGTTGTTGAACTTATTAGGCTTTGGCTCCGGCCTCTTAACCTCAGGCTTTAACTCATAAACATCCTTCCAGTTATTCAAAATAGATTGATTAAGCATTGCAATTGCTGTCTGCGTATCGTACCTATTAAGCTTAGTAATCATCATCGATATGGCCCTGTCTGTCATTGCTCCGTTCTTAAGAGATTTTCGCATCTTGATAAAATCTAAGAATGTATTGTTAAGCTCTTGATTTTCAAAATAAGATGCTTGAGCCTTGGCGAGTTTCTTTTTATCTTTATCTATATCTTTTTCTTTCTCTATCTCTATCTCCGTTTCATGTAACGTTTCTGTAACGTTGCAATCCGTTTCAATAGCAAGTTGCTTCTGTTTTTCTCTAAATCGTTTAACCCTATCCGTGGATTTTGCTTCGCCCAACATCTTTTTAGTATCTGTTATGTAAATAGTCTGATCATCCAATATCTCTAACATATCAAGTTGTTGAAATACCTGTACTGCACTTCTTACGATGTCTATATTCGTGTTGGTAATAGTGGAGAGCATGTCATCATTGTATGGTATTAGTTCATTGAATCTTAAGGACCCTTCATGATCGATACTCTCAAGCAAAAGCTTCATGTAAAATAGTACATACTCTTTTCCATTCTTCATACTCTCAATAATCCGAATATCGTGGCGTTTGAAGAAATTTCTATCAAGTCTCAACCAATAGTACTTTTTTTCATCTGCCATATCATCCACCCTCCTTTATTATCCGAATTACACTCTCCCGGTAGATATAATCTCCGTATTCTCCTTTTAGTGGCTCTAGTTTCTCAATGGAAGATAAAATTCTCTCTTTTTCGGATTTTTCAATAGTGTTATCTGCCATATCACACCTCCACTAATGTCACTTCAATCCTTGGATTATCCTTGTCACAATAGAACTGGTCAAGCATTCCAACAATTTCATTCCATCCATCATTAGTTAATATCTCTGCTTTAACTAAACTGTCCTGTACGGTCTTATGTGCAAAAGCTGAGATATTATCCAAATCTCGCTTCTTGTTTGGCTCGTAGAAGTCATATTTAAGCATGATAGGCTTATTTATATGTACGCCTTTTAGCTGTTGTCTTATATGCCAAATAATAAGCTCCTGTGCATCTTTTTTCATTTTGTTACCCTTGAAAGGATTAGTTCTATTTGCATTTGTATACTCATTTAATCCCGGCAAAGTTCCAGATATTGTTAATCTATATTCCAATTAATCACCTGCTTTTTATTAGGGGACCTAAGTCCCCATGATACGGATAGAGGAAGTCATTGTGATATGTTATACCTCTGCATCCGACGGTTAATAGTTACTATGTAAAGGCTTTGCCTAAACATCTTCACAATCCATATTGTCTAAAATCTCGTAAAGTTCGTCCTTCATTCCTTCTGTATCACCATCTTCATAAAACTCTTCCAATGTGCCGAAGCACTCAAAGAAAATAACCTGCATTAATTTTGCTAATTCATTTTTACTCATAATCTACCTCCTACAAATATGATTGACCATATCGTCTTCTAAACTCGTCACGAACCAGTGTAGGCTCATGACCTTCTATAATTTTCTGTTTCTCCCATGCCATCTGACCTAACATCTTACTCAATGCCTCGGCTACTGGGTTGCCATGAAGTTGATTTTTTCCTCCTGCCATGTTGTGGCAATTATTACATGATGGAAGTTTTAAGCCATCTTCCTCCGATAGTTTACGCAACCCAATACCAAAAACTAAGTGATGGTCTGCCTCGGTTGGTCTGCCACAGAAAGCACAGTTATTCTGGTATTTTGTTAGTATGCTTTTCATTTAACACTCTCCTAACAGGTCACTTGACCAGATTGGACCAGTAAGGACTTCTGTCTCAGCGCAATAGTCACACAGTTCACAGCGAATAGGTTCATACTCTCCATTTTTAAGAGCCACGATTTTAGGTGTGTTGCGCTCGATTTCTACCAAGGCTTCATCTATAAGACTTTGTTCCACGGCGATAATTTTTATCCTAGGAACTTTTTCTTTGCTTACAGCAGCTATGTAGCAAGGGAGCTTGTGACACTTTGCTTTCTCTTCCTCAGTCCTACACTTGGAAAGCTGATTTAGGTACTCGACATTCTGATATACTGCCATCTGTATATAATAGCCCCACTCTGAAAGGAAATTCATGTAGCCAAAATCCTTATGGTAAAAGACCTTCGTAATTGATTGACACGTTTTCAGGTCGACAATACACTTACCGGGATGATAACTGTCTATTTTAATCTTCCATGGACTACCGAACATATTAGCTGTCATAATAACTTGCTTTTGGCCTGACATATACTTCATAAACTCCGGATCACGTTCACATCGTTGAATCATTTTCTCTGCATGGACATATTTTGCCATTAAGGAACCGTCTTTCTTGAACATACATGGATGTTGATTTTTAAATAAATCAAGCGTACCTTCAAACGAGCTATCAACGTAGGATCCAATCATAAGAGCGTCTGAATCTTCCATGTTCTCAACCAGTGCTCCGTTTAATTTAGCCATTGCGTAGGCTTCACATCCATGTTTTCCGTAGGTTCCCATAAAATTCTTGTATTGGGAAGTTGATAAATGTTCTCTATCACTCTCCGAAGAAAAATAGTTCTCACTAGTCAGTAACATTAGATTCCTCCTCTCCAAAAGGATCTGTTGGGTCGTCTTTTACTTCTTTATTGTCTGAATATGAACCCTCCTCAGAATCATACACTTTTTGGTCATCTTGGATTGCACGTTGCATATCAATACTCAACACACCCCAACGACTAAGCAGTAGTTTAAGCACTGTCTTTTTAGCCATGGCATCAAAATCAGTAGTCCATTTACTTGAGGACCAGCCTTTCTTCAAATCTTGCTTGTAGGATGCCGAATACTGCGTAGCATGATTTATACATTCATCCTTGGTCATGTATAATTCTTTTCTAAAACCTGATAACAATTTGAACCATGCATAGTAACCAACTATCTTTTCTCGTTCTCCATTCTTCCTCTGAGAACATTTTGAGAAGTCATGAGCAAGCTTCAACTCCCCAGTAATAGGGTTAAATTCTAATAATTCATCCTCATATACCTCGGAGACATTCATGTTCTCGTATTGGCCTGATCTAATTGCTAACTGCACGAATCCTTTATACATCATCTGAAACTGCGCATTGGTCACATTACTCTTGTAGTCCTTGTAAGGAACAATAGCAGCAAAACCAAGGTTAGAATCTATTGGCAAATCATAGGACGCTGCTACGAATGCAGCAGATAAAATAGTTTGCGGAACACATTCTTGTAACTGCTTACTAGCTGATACCGTATTGACGATGGATGCCATATACTGATTAGCTTTTTGACCAAGAACCTCATTAAAACGATTCTTAACAGTGTCTTGCGCCAAATAACCCTTAACTTGTCCTACTACAGATAATTCTTTTTTCTTTGCTACTTCATTTGCCATTAGGCATACCTCCTAATTTCATTTCTATCTGCCCGGAATCCCCGGCATGGAATAAACTACTTGTATACGTTCCAATTCTTTTATCCTTGAGAGCACGCTCTGGAATACAGTCGCATTTTTCACTATAGTCCAAATGTGCTCCACAATAATCACATACTCGATACTTCATATGCTACAATTCAATAACTGTAAGCTCATCCGAATCATCTGTTCTAGTAGCAATAATCTGCAAACCTTTTTCTCTGCACTTTGCGTATAACTTATTTTTTAACTCGGTAGAAAGCTTCTCTACTCCATCGATTAAGATAATCTGTAAGCCATTAGGCTTCTGAATAGCAACATCAACACAAAGGTCAAGTTTCTCACCATCGGAAAGGTTAGATACTGGCAAGTCATGAATTAAAGGAATGCCATCCACTACAGTTAACCCCTCGATAGGAATAGCGGCAGTTTGAAGAATCTCTCCAGGCAACGTACGAGCCTTTTCAATCTTAGCGGTCAAAGTGTCAGATTCTGCTCTAAGCTGTTCAATCTCGCCCTCCGTCCTCTGCATTCTTCGATATTCGTTGATAAGACCCTTCATGGATTCCATCTTCTCAGCATCTTTCTGAAGCTCTGTGGTGTCCTGTGGCTCCATTTCTAGATACTCTTGATACTCTGCGACTTCTGCGTCAAATTTAGCTACATTTGCCTTATACTGATTCTCTAAGACTTCTAGCTTGTCCTGTTTTTTAGCACCAAGGCTTGATTTTTCAGTCTCTAACTCTCTAATTTGATTCTGTAATTTAATAATCTCTTTTTCTATGTAACTCTCACGGTTGCTAAACTCGGTTTCCAGTGCAGCCTTGCCAATTTCTAGGTCAGCTTTAAACTTACGAACCTTGCTGTCCCTGCTTTCCTGCAACATCTTTGCACGCTCAATCATCTGATTGGTCTTACGTTTACGTTCAATTTGAGTATAAATCTCACCTGTGGAAGCATTCTCCCAATATTCTACGTTGTAGTTAGCAGGGATTTCTTTTGCGATATCCTCACAGATGGCTTTTTTATTTCGGATATCACGATTAATGTCCTGCCTATTCTGAAAATACTTGCCTCCATCTGACTGAATATCATTAAGAATCTGTAAGATGTTCTGATCGTAGTTAACCCATGCCGGAATCTCTCCAAACCA
>JAEYPA010000044.1 GCA_023411225.1 Bacillota bacterium | reverse complement strand
TTACGGGTAGCAAGTAAACTGACGCGTGGCTGGCAGGCCAACTAAAAAGCGCACTTGTGCGCAGCTAGTGGTATTAGGGCTATGCCCGAAAATGAAAAACCACCCGCTGTGCGGGTGGATGATTATTCAATGTATAGGGTAATCACTAACCCTAGAAAAAAAAGTTGATTAGTACATTTAGTAATGTTACAATATTAGCAGATTCTGAAAACAAGGGTAGAAGACTATCCGTAGAGAGTATTATAATTAATAAATAAAGAACACAGGAGTGGACAATATGGGATTCTTTACAAAGATTTTTGGAACACATAGTCAACATGAGGTTAGACGTGTGACCCCGATTGTAGATAAAATTGAAGCATTAGAACCTTCTTATGAAAAATTAAGTGATGAAGAATTACGGCATAAAACAGTAGAGTTTAAAGAACGCTTGAAAAATGGTGAGACACTGGATAATTTACTTGTAGAAGCATTTGCAACTGTAAGAGAAGCATCCAAGAGAACCCTTGGTATGAGACATTATAGAGTACAGTTGATTGGTGGTGTCATTCTTCACCAGGGACGTATTACCGAGATGAGAACTGGTGAAGGTAAGACCTTGGTTTCCACTTTACCAGCTTATTTGAATGCATTGGAAGGCAAAGGTGTTCATATTGTAACAGTTAATGATTACCTGGCAAAGCGTGATGCCGAGTGGATGGGTGAGGTTCATAGATTTTTAGGACTTACAGTAGGAGTTGTATTAAACTCCATGAGTAATGATGAACGTAGAGATGCCTATAATTGTGATATTACCTATGCTACCAATAACGAACTGGGCTTTGATTACTTAAGAGATAACATGGTAATTTATAAAGAGCAATTGGTTATGAGAGATCTGCACTATGCTATTATCGATGAGGTTGACTCTGTTTTAATCGATGAAGCTCGTACACCTCTTATTATTTCTGGTCAAAGTGGAAAGTCTACTAAGCTTTATGAGATGTGTGACATTCTGGCAGGACAATTGGAAAAAGGTACTGAGAAAGAGCTTTCCAAGATGGACATCATGATGAAGGAAGATTTCCAGGAGACTGGTGACTTTGTAGTAAATGAGAAGGATAAGAATGTTAACCTGACAGAACAGGGTGTTCATAAGGTAGAACAATTTTTCCATTTAGAGAACCTAGCGGATGCTGAGAACTTGGAGATTCAGCATAACATCATTTTGGCTTTGCGTGCTCATAATCTGATGTTCAGAGATAAGGATTATGTAGTAAAAGATGACGAAGTTCTTATTGTTGATGAGTTTACTGGACGTATTATGCCTGGCCGTCGTTACAGTGATGGTCTGCATCAGGCCATAGAAGCAAAAGAAAAAGTTAAAGTAAAGAGAGAAAGTAGAACACTTGCCACTATTACTTTCCAGAACTTTTTTAATAAGTATGCAAAGAAAGCCGGTATGACCGGTACTGCATTAACAGAAGAGAAGGAATTCCGTATTATTTATGGTATGGATGTAATCGAAGTGCCTACTAATCTTCCAGTTGTCCGTATGGATCACCAGGATGCCGTATTTAAGACAAGAAAAGAAAAGATTAATGCAGTTATCAATGATATTGTTGCCTCTCACAAGAAGGGACAACCAGTCTTGGTTGGTACTATTACCATTGAGGCTTCTGAAGAGTTAAGTGATATACTTCGTAAAAAGGGAATTCCCCATAAAGTCTTAAACGCTAAGTTTCATGAACTTGAGGCTGAGATCATTGCGCAGGCTGGACAGATGGGAGCAGTTACTATAGCTACTAACATGGCAGGCCGTGGTACAGATATTAAGTTAGGTGAGGGTGTTAAGGAATTAGGTGGTCTTAAGATTATTGGTACAGAGAGACACGAGTCTCGTCGTATTGATAATCAGTTAAGAGGTCGTGCCGGTCGGCAGGGAGACCCAGGTGAATCCAAGTTCTATATCTCTTTACAAGATGATTTAATGCGTCTGTTTGGTTCTGAGCGTCTAATGAACCTTTTTACCTCTCTTGGAATTCAGGAAGGTGAAGAGATTCAGCATAGCATGTTAAGTAAGGCCATCCAAAAGGCCCAAATGAGAATAGAAAATAATAACTTTGGTATTCGTAAGAATTTACTGGAATATGATCAGGTAAATAATGAACAGAGAGAGATTATTTACAAGGAACGTCGACGTGTTCTCGATGGAGAGAATATGCGTGATACCATCTTTAAGATGATTACAGATAATGTAGAGCATATGGTGAATAAATGTATTAATGATGATCAGAATCCAGATGACTGGGATATTCCTGAGTTAAACAATTTGTTAATTCCAATCATTCCGATTGAACCTATTCATATGACTAAGGATGAGATGAACACTATCACGAAGCAGGAACTGATGCAGCAATTAAAAGAAGAAGCTGTGAAGTTCTATGAGATGAAGGAAGCTGAATTTCCTGAATCAGAACAGATTCGTGAGATAGAGCGTGTCATCTTGCTTAAGGTAATTGATAGCAAATGGATGGCACATATCGATGATATGGATCAGCTTCGTCAGGGTATCGGTCTTCAGGCTTATGGTCAGAGAGATCCATTGGTAGAGTACAAATTCAGTGGTTATGGAATGTTTGAAGAGATGACACAGGCTATCACAGAGGATACTATTAAAGCTTTATGCCATATTAGGATTGAACAGAAGGTAGAGCGTGAACAGGTTGCCAAAGTAACTGGAACCAATAAGGATGATAGTGTCAAGAAAGGGCCTGTAAGAAGAGCTGCCAAGAAGATTCAGCCAAACGATCCTTGTCCTTGTGGAAGTGGGAAAAAATATAAATTCTGTTGTGGACGCAATGCATAGAATAGTAAGAATACAATTAGTTTAGATATGAGGTGATAGAGTGGTTGAATTAGACCAATTTAAATATATATTGTCAACCTATGAAAAACCGCTACTTGAAGTGAGGGATTCACTTTGACTTGGAGAATAAGAAACAACGGATAGAAGAACTAGAGAAGCTGATCGAGTCGCCTGATTTTTGGGATGATGCTGAACGTTCTACAAAGGTGATGAAAGAGCTTTCAGGTCTTAAGGACGTAATAGCCACCTATGATAAGCTACGACTAGCTTATGAAGATGTGGAGACCTTATTGGAAATGGGATATGAAGAAGAGGATGCTTCATTAATTCCAGAGGTGAAGGAGCAATTAGATCATTTTATAGAAGAATATGAGACACTTCGGATTAGTACGTTGTTATCCGATAAGTATGATAAATGTGATGCTATTCTTTCCCTTCATGCTGGAGCCGGAGGTACAGAAAGTTGTGACTGGGCCAATATGCTTTGCAGAATGTATCAACGATGGGCAGAAAAAAAAGGTTTCAAGGTAGAGATGATTGATTTCCTTGATGGGGATGAAGCTGGACTTAAGTCTGTTACTTTGGAGATAAGAGGTTCTAATGCGTATGGACTGCTAAAATCTGAGCATGGTGTACACCGTCTGGTTCGTATTTCTCCATTTAATGCGGCAGGTAAGCGACAGACGTCCTTTGTATCCTGCGATATTATGCCTGATATTGAGGAAGACCTTGATATAGAGATAAGTAATGACGATATTAGAATAGATACTTATCGTTCCAGTGGAGCCGGTGGTCAGCATGTTAATAAGACATCTTCTGCTATTCGTATCACACATTTTCCAAGTGGTATCGTAGTACAATGTCAAAATGAACGCTCTCAGCATATGAATAAGGATAAAGCGATGCAGATGTTAAAGGCCAAGCTTTATTTGTTAAAACAGCAGGAGAATCAGGAAAAAGAGTCTGACATCCGAGGGGAAGTTAAAGAAATCGGCTGGGGGAATCAAATCCGTTCTTATGTTATGCAACCGTATACTATGGTAAAGGATCATAGAACTGGAGAGGAATCTGGTAATGTATCAAGCGTTTTGGATGGTGCAATTGATCCATTTATCAATGCGTATCTCAAATGGATTAATACGAAAAATCCAAACACAGATTAAGAGAAAACCGACAATCCAAAGCATGGATGAATAAGGAGGTAGTGTGTATGGCAGAGAAAAAGATTATATTATTCCATATAAACAAGCAGATATATGGAATAGATGTAGAAAAAGTCAATGCAATCGAGCCTAAAACCGGTACTGTTCAGGTACCTAATGCTCCAGATAACATTGAGGGGATAATTGATCTTCGTGGAATGGTGATCCCGGTATATAGTCTCCATAGTAAGTTTAAACTTACAAATAGTGAAGAAGTGGCAGACCCTAAATTGATTATTACTAGAAGTGGGGACAATGTTTTTGCTTTTACTGCTGACTATGTAGATGAAATCATTACAGTGGATAGTAAAGATTTATCTACTCCCCCTAAAATGATACAAGCCAATCAAACCTCCTATATTGATGAGATTGCTAAGGTAAAGGATAATCTTGTGTTATGCCTGAATGCAGATAAGATTCTTTCAGCTGATGAAAAAGAAGAAATGAAGAATTTTGTTGAGAGCTTAAAAGAAGAATAAAGTGTATTTTAGGGCTCTTGTACCGAAAGGTGCGGAGCCTTTTGTCATGTGCTAGATGAACTGAGTAATTAAGCTACTCGATTTTACTAAAAAAATATTTGATAATATAATTATTTTCGTCATATTTTTTGTAATCATTTGGTTGATTTTATAATAACCATGTGTTAATATCTTCCTAAGAAAAACACATGTATTTGTACCACAAACAATTAGGGTGAGTAAGTATGGAAGAACAAAAATATTATATTGTTAAGAAGAGTGCATTACCTGAAGTGCTCTTAAAGGTGGTCTCTGCAAAGCGTATGCTAGAAACTGACGAGGAAATGACTATTCAGGAAGCAACAGAGGCAGTGGGAATTAGTAGAAGTTCTTTTTATAAATATAAGGATGATATTTTTCCGTTTCATGAGAATACTAAGGGTAAAAATATTACCTTTATGATTCAGATGCAGGATCAGCCAGGCTTATTATCAATGGTGTTGAACAAAATTGCCGAATTTGGTGCCAACGTACTTACGATAAATCAGGCCATACCGGTTGGCGGCATTGCACTTATTTCTATAAGTGTGGAGATTTTACCGTCAGAAAATGATTTTTCTATTTTTGTAGATGGAATCAAAAATCTGCCAGGGGTACAATCATTAAAATTCTTAGCTAGGGAGTGACAAAATGATAAACATTAGTATTTTAGGATATGGTACAGTAGGCTCCGGTGTTGTGGAGGTACTGAACACAAACAATGAAAGCATTGCGGTTAAGACAGGACAGCCAATTAATGTGAAATACATTTTGGATCTTAGAGATTTTCCGGGTGATCCAATGGAGAAGAAAGTAGTTCATGATTATCAGGTGATAGTAAATGATCCAGAGGTTGATATTGTAGTTGAGACTATGGGCGGGGTTCATCCTGCCTATGAATTTGTAAAACAGGCTTTGGAAGCGGGAAAGAGTGTATGCACCTCCAATAAGGAACTGGTAGCAAAGCATGGAGCTGAGTTATTGGAGTTAGCCAGGGAAAAAGACATTAATTTTTTATTTGAAGCGAGTGTCGGCGGCGGAATTCCTATTATCCGTCCTTTAAACCAATCTCTAACAGCAGATGAGATTGAAGAAATTACTGGTATTTTAAATGGCACAACGAATTATATTTTGACTAAGATGTCAGCGGAGGACCAAGATTTTGAGACTGCATTAAAGGATGCCCAAGAGAAAGGGTATGCAGAGCGTAATCCTGAGGCAGATGTAGAGGGCTATGATGCCTGTCGTAAGATTGCAATTCTCTCTTCCTTAGCCTATGGAAGACAAGTAGATTATGAAGATATCTATACAGAGGGAATCACTAAGATAACCAAAACTGACATGCTATATGCTAAAAAATTAGATGCTAGCATCAAGATTGTAGGATCCAGTAGAAAAGATGGAGATAAGATTGTTGCCTTTGTAGCGCCTATGATGATCAACAGTGAGCATGCTTTGTATAGTGTAAATGATGTATTCAATGGAATCTTTGTAAAAGGTAATGTACTAGGCGATACTATGTTCTATGGGAAGGGAGCTGGTAAGCTTCCAACGGCAAGTGCAGTAGTAGCAGATGTTATTGATGCAGCAAAACATAAGGGAACCAATATTATGACAATCTGGAGTAAAGATAAACTTCAGTTAGAAAGTTTTGAGGATGCCAAGCATAGATTTTTCGTCCGCTTTGCTGAGACAGAAAAATCTAAGGCAATCGAGACGTTCCAACCAGCTACAGTAGTAGATGCAGGAGTTGACGGAGAAGTTGGCCTTATTACTTCTCTAATGTCTGAAAAAGAATTTGCGGAAAAAGCACATTCTTTAAACCATATGTTAAGTAGAATCCGTGTTGCATTTTAGCACGATGAAACAGGTGCTAATTCTACAGCCTGCCAGAAGCGTATCTTCTGACAGGCTGCTTTATGGAATAATAACGAACACCTTGTATAATGATTGTTTGAGAAAGAAGGAAGTATATGAAGTATGTAATTGTTTTAGGAGATGGAATGGCTGATGAACCCATTGAAGCTCTGAACGGAAGAACGCCTCTTCATGCCGCTCACACTCCATGCATGGATGAGATGGCAACAAAGTCAGAGATAGGATTAGTACATACTATTCCAGAGGGAATGCAACCTGGTAGTGATACTGCAAATCTGGCTGTATTAGGTTACTACCCAAGGAAATATTACACAGGGCGTTCTCCCCTGGAAGCTTTAAGCATAGGAGTAGACATGAAGCCGACTGACATTGCCTTGCGTTGTAATATTGTAACGGTTTCTGAGGAGGAGGACTATGAGCATAAGACTATAATTGATCATAGCTCTAGTGAAATCTCTACTGAGGACGCGGCTATTTTGTTGGATGCTGTAAAAAAAGAACTGGAAAATGATATATATAAATATTATGTTGGAACCAGTTACCGTCATTTAACTATATGGAATTGTGGTAAAATAGTTGAATTAACGCCACCACATGATATACTAGGTAAGGTAATAGGAAGTTATCTTCCAACAGAACCGGCATTAAAGGAAATGATGAAGAAGAGCTTTGATATTTTGAATAATCATCCACTTAACATAGATCGTGCCAAGAATGGACTAAATAAGGCTAATTCTATCTGGTTCTGGGGGGCAGGAACAAGACCGGCTTTAGATAATTTTTTTGAGAAGACCGGTAAGAAAGGTGCTATGATTTCTGCCGTTGATCTTTTAAAGGGAATTGCAGTTGGTGCAGGAATGAAAGTCATTCAGGTAGAGGGTGCCAATGGAACACTTCACACCAATTATATAGGGAAAGCAAAAGCGTCAGTTCATGCATTATTACAGGATGATTATGATTTTGCATATGTTCATGTAGAAGCTCCTGATGAAATGGGTCATCAGGGAAGCATTGAGCGTAAGATACAAGCCATTGAGTATTTAGATGAACAGGTCATAAAAGTTATTAAAGAGGACATGGAACAGGCGAAAGTAGATTATCGTATGCTGGTATTACCAGATCACCCAACTCCAATTGCCTGCAGGACCCATACTTCTGATCCGGTCCCTTATATGCTTTATGATAGTACAAAGCCACAAAAGAATATACAGTTATATAACGAAAAGGAAGCAGCAACAACAGGGAATGTATTTAAAGAGGGATATACTTTAATTGATTACCTGTTAGAGAAATAAAACTATAATGTTGTGTGGTAGGAGGCAGCTATGCTGATAGTGAAAAAATTCGGTGGAACATCTGTAGCCGATAAAGAAAGAATTTATAATGTTGCCAGAAGATGTATTGAAGATTATCAAAAGGGCAATGATGTTGTCGTTGTATTATCTGCAATGGGTAAGATGACAGATGTACTAATTGAACAAGCAAAAGATATCAATCCAAATCCTTCAAAAAGAGAGATGGATATGTTATTAACCACAGGAGAACAGACCTCCGTAGCGTTAATGGCAATGGCAATGAATAATTTAGGAGTACCTGCAGTGTCACTGAATGCATTCCAGGTGACGATGAAAACTACAAGTGCTTATAGCAATGCTAGACTAAAGAGAATTGATTCAGAGCGAATCAGAAATGAATTATCCAATCGTAAAATTGTTATTGTGACAGGCTTTCAGGGAATTAACAAATATGATGACTACACGACTCTTGGAAGGGGAGGCTCCGATACAACGGCAGTAGCGTTAGCTGCTTCATTAAATGCGGATGAGTGCGAGATCTACACCGACGTAGATGGAGTGTATACAGCAGATCCAAGAATAGTGAAGAATGCACGTAAACTGGATGCTATCACTTACGATGAGATGCTTGAGTTAGCAACCTTAGGAGCTGGGGTTTTGCATAATCGCTCTGTGGAAATGGCTAAGAAATATGGAGTTCAATTAGTGGTTCGTTCCAGTTTGAATTTTTCTGAAGGAACAGTTGTTAAGGAGGATGTTGAAATGGAAAAAATGCTTGTAAGTGGGGTAGCATGTGATAGAAACACAGCTAGAATTGCTGTAATTGGATTAGAGGATCAGCCAGGGGTAGCATTTAAACTATTCAATCATCTGGCTAGACATAATATTAATGTGGATATCATTTTACAATCCGTTGGAAGAGATGGTACCAAGGATATTAGCTTTACTGTAGCAGAAGATGTTGTAGAGGAAGCAGTAGAGATTCTTAAGAGACATAGACAAACAAGTTTAAAATGTGAATCAATTTCTATAGAGAAAAATGTGGCAAAAGTTTCTGTAGTTGGTGCAGGAATGATGTCCAATGCAGGGGTTGCTGCCAAAATGTTTGAAGCTTTATATGATGTAGGAGTAAATATTAAGATGATTTCTACTTCTGAGATTCGTGTTACAGTATTAATTAATGATAGTGATGTAGACAAAGCTATGAATTCTGTACATGATAAATTTGTAAACGAATAGGTGAATGTAAGAATGCTCCGTGTGATATTGCTAATAACAGACTAGGGGCCGAAGCATTATTGAAAAGGACAGAAAAGGGCATAGAAACACATGCCATTTTCTGTCCTTTTACTGTCGTGCGCCCGGCGGGCGCACGTTCTTATGGAGTGAAAGTCTCCTAATCCGCCCGGTGATGGGAAGGATTTAGCCAATGGCAAGGGTGTTGTCGGTGACGACAAATCTGAAGGAAGCCGGATGGC
>JAEYPA010000040.1 GCA_023411225.1 Bacillota bacterium | reverse complement strand
ATTATAAATATGTAATGCCTGCTGTTTACAGGAAGGAATAGAGTATGAAGAAAATCAGAGTGTTAGTGATTGATGACAGTACACTGTTTCAGCAACTCATTGCAAAAGGGCTTGCTTTGGACCCTTCCATTGAGGTGGTTGGCATGGCATCAGATCCTTATGAGGCACGAGATAGAATACTTGAATTGGAACCTGATGTGCTAACCTGTGATATTGAAATGCCGAAAATGAGTGGACTTGAATTTGTAAGTAAGTTGATGCCTCAGTTTCCTCTTCCTGTGGTTATTGTGAGTTCCATGAGTAGGGATGATTTTGAGGTTATGAATACGGGAGCTGTAGATTTTGTTCATAAACCGGATATTCGAGCAACACAATCAGTGGAATCCTTCCTCACTGAGCTTTTAATGAAAGTTAAAATTGCTTCTATGGCTAATGTATCACAGTGGAAGAAAAAAAATTCTTATCAAATAATTGCCATTGGCTCCTCGACTGGTGGAACCCAGGCTGTATCTCAAATGTTACAGATGATGTCAGCAAGTATCCCCGGAATTGTTATTGTACAGCACATACCTCCTGTTTTCTCTGCAATGTTTGCAGAAAGTTTAAATCAAAGTACTTCCTTTTATGTGAAGGAAGCCGTAACAGGGGATTGTGTGGAGACAGGTAAAGTATTGATTGCCCCTGGTAATCAGCATATGAGGATAAAAAAAGTGGGAGAACACTATCAGGTGGAATGTTTTCAGAGTGAGCGAGTAAATGGTCATTGTCCAAGTGTAGATGTCTTGTTTGAATCTGTTGCAAAAGAAGCGAAGCACTCAGCCATTGGGATTATATTAACCGGTATGGGGACTGATGGTGCAAAAGGATTATTATCAATGAGACGACAAGGAGCAAGAACAATTGGGCAGGATGAAGATTCAGCTATTGTTTATGGTATGCCAAAGGAGGCGTTTGAAATTGGAGCAGTTGAACAGCAATCTTCGCTAGACGGGATTCCATCGCTATTGGTTAAACTGCTAAAAGGGTGAAGTTTAGAACAAGTCAATGGCATTGGAGATATAGACATGATCTGTATTATTATGTCATTATAGCAGTTTCAAGGATAATTAAATTTGGGTGTTCTGGTTGGTTCAGGCTGGTTCAGGCTCTGCAAGCAAAAGTCTTTTGTTATACCGTATAAAAATGTAAAATATACTAAGTATTTGAACAATATAGAAATATATAGTATAATTTAACAACAAAACAAATTGGAGGTTTGTATGAAGAAACGTTTCGTATTATTATGGGTTGCCCTATTGGTTTGCATAATGTGTGTACCTACTTTTGCCAGTACCTTGACAAGCAAAGGAAAACCGGTATCTACCATCATACCTACATATGAATATAAGGATTACGATTTCTCTTATAATCAGGCTGATTACCTTGGGTTAGATGAAGATGGATATAGCATTTACGGCCGTGTTATTCCGATTAAAGTATCTACTGAGGGAATGTTATATATTGATGGATACATAATGGACTCGGTTAAAGCTGAGGCACTTGAGGGAGAACTTTATTTAGATGCTGCTTGTACCAAAGAGTACACAAAAGAGTATCTTTTATTCTTTATGGATGACACGAATGATTGGATGTCATCAGACGGAGTCCATGTTACACCAGGGACCTATTACTTAAGGCTATGTACCTATTTAAAAAAGACCACAGATCCACTGAATTTCGAAAACAAAGGAACCATTATGTTCAGATTTGCCAGTAGTAATGACCGCACACTAGCGCCAGATACTGCCACAGAGATTTTAAAATCTGCTCGCGGGACCTATTTAAAGATAGTAGTGCCAAAGGATGGAGATATTAATTTTGCTGGTACAGGCTCTATTCTTTTGGGAACAAAGTCTATTAATGTGAAATTATGTAATAGTAAAAAAGTGCCTATAAAAAATGGAGCAGGTATACTGAATGCCTCCAATATATATATCAACACTTTCCAAGTAAAGAAGGGTACTTACTACATATGGTGTAATGCTTCCAGCGAGACTTTTGTGGTAGCCTATTCTTTTACACCAAGTGAGACTTTGAAATCAGTGGGTAGCTATGGGTTCTTCCCAGTGAATAAGAATTTGTATTATTACGTTAAGGTGAAACCGAATAATACAGGTTCAATCACAATAAGTACGGAAGGAAAGCTTAAGGGATTTGTAGCACTATGCAATAGTAAGAAAAAGGCATTGACAAAGGAATGCACGTTGAAGGATGGTTCCAAAAATGATAGTAAGGTGATTTTTGCTGTTAAGAAGAATGCAACGTATTACCTTAGAGTGCGTAGTGACCAGAAAATGTTTGGGATTAATTATTCCCTAAATGTACTAAAAGAGAAGAGTGGTACTAAACTTTCAAAAGCTGTATCCGTTAAGAAGAACAAATCTGCATCTGGATTAGTAATATCAGGAGAGAGCCAGAAAGATTATTATAAGATTAGTGTGACAAAAAGTCAGAAAGTAAATTTAAAAATAGCCGGGAATGTATCTTCTGGTGGAATTGTGGTAAATGTTTATAGCGACAAAAAGCTAAAGAAAAAGATTGGTTCCGCCATTATTAGTAAATCTGCGAAGTCTATTAACCTTAAATTTAAAAAGGGTATCACTAAAAATAAGTTAAAAAAGGGAACTTATTATATAGTAGTGCAAAATAAGGACAAACAAAGTACAGGTAATTATACGATTAAATGGTCGAAATAATAGATATAGATTGAATAGAGGCGAATGCCCTAAAATGCTCCCTTCTAGGCAGTTAAGTGAAATAATAAATCACTTGATTCTTAGGAGGGAGCATTTGTTATTAGATCGAAATTATTCTTATTTAAGAGGGGATTTGTCTATTATCATTTTTACAGAAGCAATTTCTCCGTATGTTACACTTCCTGCTACATTGTTAAGTGTACCGACGATTGGCTGAGCCTGCCCCTTATCGTAATATACTTCTCTTACATACTCTTGTCTTGATCCAATAAGTTGTCCATTTTTGTCATAAAACTCAAAATAGTAATAAAAGCTACCGGATTCTGTGCCCGAATACTGTGTGTTAAAGAAATAGTGAATATTATATTGAAAAGCATGGTTTCCAGAGTAAGACAACTTAAAAGAGTTATCTTTGACGGAGAGCTCAGTAAATATGTTGCTTACTGAGGAAACTAGACTATTGGTTACAGTGCTATTAGCCAAATTGGCTGGCAGGATTCCATCTACATAGGTCACTTTTGCATAGGATACCAAAGAAGTCCATTTTTCACTAGAACCATTGAAAGAGTGGTTGAATGTATAAACTTTGTCTTTTATAGGAGTATTAATTGGATAGTAGAAGGATTTTATAATTTGGTTGGACTTATTATAAAAATTATAAGCTATATATAGGGAGTCCAACTTTTTTACACTACGGTAGGTTACAGATCCTTTTATGTTGATCCATGGTAAAGAACCAGTACCCCGATAGACCTGAAAACTATTTATAGAGGTATTATTTATCGTCTTGTAATCATAGGAAGCCGGAAGAACATTGCCAGTTACCTGAATCTTTATGTCTCTTTTTAAACCATTAGTATCCTTAAGAGTAATAAGTTCACTACCCACAGAATCTCCGGTAAAGGTTACTGCTAATTGGTCACCCACAGAATAGTTTTGAGGAGTGAGTTTTTTTGTAATGTAATCCTCTTTTGAAGTAATGGAGAAACCATCTCCTACTATGAGCGAATAGCTGATAGCTTTTCCTAATCCAACGGTAATCGTGGAAGGCCAGTTTACAATGGTTGGTGTTCTTACACTCACTTTACAAAAGAAGGTTTTGTCACTGATTTTGGCACTAATTGTGGTTGTTCCACTACTGATGGCAGTAATCTTGCCGTTACTGTTGACGGTGGCTATGGAAGGATTGGAAGAGGACCATTTCACGGCCCTTTTTGTATATAATTTCAAGGAGAAGTTAAGGTTACGATTCAATGTTAAAGAGGTCTTACTTAACTTAGGAGATTCAATTTGAACAGTAACCTGGAACTTCTTTGAACCTGCTGTAACCATAATCTTCGTTGTACCGGTTTTTTTGGCGGTAATCTTACCGGTATTTTTGTCTACGGTAGCAATGGAAGTGTTGTTGGATTTATATTTAGGCTTTTTTAAAGAACCTGTTACCTTCAATGTAAAAGTTTTTCCTTTTGTCATAATGACATGAGTAGTGTTTATCTTACAATTATGAACTGTCACCTTGCAGACATATTTTCTACGTCCTATTTTTGCTGTTATATAGGTTGTTCCGGCATTTTTCGCTGTGATGACACCGCCTCTTACGGTGGCCACTTTGGACTTGGAGGTGTACCAAGTTACCCTTTGTTTAGTTCCTGTGATTTTAAGAGTATATTTGTCACCTTTTTGTAGGTTAACACTTTTGGTATTAAGTTTTACAGCTCCTTGCGCAGTTTGTAGTGGTAACGCAGTAAGTATTGTGACAATGGAGATAATCCCAAGTATCAGATAACAACCATGTTTTATTTTTGTTCTCAAAGTGAATCCCCCTTGTAGTAATTGATAAATATGCTTGTATAAATTAATTCTAGTACTTACTTCGACATATAGCTACTAAAATATAAGAAATATCGAGAAAATAACAAAACTCCCTAACAAAACTCCCATATATAATTAGTGCTTTTCACTCCTACGTAAAAATGATATAATAATAAATAGTCCGTTATGATGTACGTGTATTACCAAACAGAATACAGGAGAGGTAAGGATGAAACCAAAAGCAAAATTAACAGGTTCCCTGAAGGCGTATTTAAGGTGGCCAGTTTATTTATCAATAATAATAGTAGGTATGACAATCAGTATCTTTATGGTGAATTCAGATGCTGGTCTTATTATGTCTATTTATGCAGGGCTATACCTAATTTTGGCATTAGCAATCTATTTTAGTAAAAGAGCAACTATTTTGCGAGAGATTGTGCAATATTCCGCCAATTATAACAGTGTTCAGAATAAACTATTAAAGCAGTTGGTTGTACCTTATGGTGTTTTAGACCAAGAGGGTCATTTGCTATGGGCCAATGATGAATTTATTGACATTATCCAGGATGAGAAAGCTGCAAGAAAGAGTATCACCAATATATTTCCAGATATTTATCGCAATATGTTTCCGACCACAGAGATGGATGTGGAAAAACATGTTGTCTTAGATGATAAAGACTATAAGGCTATTATTAGAAGTGTAGAAACAGGAGTATTCGATAGCTCAGATATGAATATTGAACAAAGCTACACTACAGGAGTGGGAAATGATTCTCTTTTTACCATTTATCTGATAGATGAGACATTAATAAAGACCTATATAAAGGAAAATCAAGAGCAGAGACTTGTTGTTGGTCTTCTTTATATTGATAATTATGAAGAAGCTCTTGAGAGTATTGATGAGGTTAGACGATCCTTGTTAATTGCTCTGGTTGATAGAAAGATTAACAAGCATATGCAAAGCATAGATGCCATAATTAAAAAGCTGGAGAAGGATAAATACATTGTGATATTTAAACGAAAATATCTTCCTCAGCTACAGAACAGCAGATTCTCCTTATTAGATGAGGTAAGAGGAGTCAATATTGGTAATGATATGGCAGTTACCTTAAGTATGGGACTTGGTGTAAATGCAGATACTTATCTGAAGGGCTATGAAAATGCTCGTGCAGCCATTGACCTGGCTTTGGGGCGTGGTGGAGACCAGGTAGTAGTCAAAGAGGGAGATAAGATTCAGTATTATGGTGGCAAGAGCATGCAGGTAGAGAAGAATACCCGTGTTAAGGCTAGAGTAAAGGCCCATGCCCTTAGAGAGTTGATTGAAGGCAAGGACAACGTGGTAATTATGGGACATGCCATAGGGGATGTGGACTCCTTTGGCGCAGCTATAGGTATCTATCGTGTGGCAAAGACCTTGAATAAACGCGCCTATATTGTTATTAATGAGATTACCAAAAGTGTTCGTCCAATTATCTCAAGATTTATAAACAATCCGGAATATGAAGAGGATATGTTTTTAAATAGTAGCAGAGCCTTAGAGGTAACTAATGAGAATACTCTTCTTGTGATAGTAGATGTAAATCGACCAAGCTATACAGAGTGTCCGGACCTACTAAATATGACCAGAACTATAGTTGTACTCGACCATCACCGTCAGACTGGTGAAGGGGTGCAGAATGCAGTGTTATCCTATATTGAGCCATATGCATCCTCTACCTGTGAAATGGTAGCGGAGATTCTACAATATACCGATGACAACCTAAAAGTGAAGCCAATAGAGGCGGATGCCATGTATTCTGGTATGGTCATTGATACCAACAACTTTTTAGTAAAGACCGGAGTAAGGACATTTGAAGCAGCTGCATTTTTAAGAAGAAGTGGAGCGGATGTAACGAGAGTTCGCAAATCCCTCCGTTCCGATATGGTGGATTACATTAAAAAGGCGGAAGCTTTAAGTGGAGCAGAGGTATTCTTAAATCAATATGCCATTGCAGTCAGTGCAAGTGAAGGGGTAGATAGCCCTACTGTGTTAGGAGCTCAGGTAGCTAATGAGCTACTTAATATTGTTGGTATTAAAGCTAGCTTTGTGTTAACTCATTTCAATAATAAGATTTATATTAGCGCTCGTTCCATTGATGATATGAATGTACAAATCGTAATGGAACGCTTAGGTGGTGGAGGTCATATGACGGTTGCCGGGGCTCAGTTAGAGAACTGTACCATGGAGCAAGCAAAAGATATGGTTAAAAAAACCTTACAGGATATGATAGAGGAAGGAGCAATATAGAAATGGACATTATTTTATTACAGGATGTGAAATCACTAGGAAAAAAAGGTGAGATTGTAAGCGTAAATGAAGGTTATGCCAGAAACTTTATTATTCCAAAGAAATTGGGAGTTGAGGCAACGAATAAGAATAAAAATGACTTAAAGCTGCAAAAGGCCAATGAAGAGAGACAAAAACAAGAACAATACGACCAGGCAAAGGCGTTTGCAGAAAGTCTGAAAGATAAAGCAGTAGAAGTGAAGCTTAAAGCTGGAAATGATGGAAGAACCTTTGGTTCTATTTCCACCAAGGAAATCGCGACAGCAGCCAAAGAACAGCTAGGTTTAGATATTGATAAGAAGAAGATGTCGTTAAAGGATCCAATCAAGAGTATTGGAGTTTATATGGTAACCATTAAGGTTCATCCAAAGGTAAATGGTGAACTTAAAGTGAAGGTTATAGAAGCATAAACAAGTGAGGAAAGAGTAGGAGATAAGTATGGAAGAGGCATTGATTAAGAGGGTTCTTCCCCATAATATTGAAGCAGAGAGATCTGTTATTGGCTCTATGATTATGGATAAGGATGCCATAACTTCAGCCTCAGAATTGCTAATAGGGGAAGATTTTTACCAGAATCAATATGGAATCCTATTTGATGCAATGATAGAGCTTTATAACGAAGGGAAGCCTGTAGACTTGGTTACACTTCAAGATAAAGTGAAGGAAAAGGATATTCCTGAGGAACTTTGTAGCGTTGAGTTTATTAGGGAGCTTATCAGTGCCGTTCCAACGTCCGCTAATGTCAAATATTATGCGAATATTGTAAAAGAAAAGGCTCTTTTAAGAAGAATGATTCGAATAACTGAAGGCATTGCCAATGACTGTTATTTGAATAAAGATAAGACAGAAGCAATCTTGGAAAGCGCTGAAAAACAGGTGTTTGATATTGTTCAGAATCGTTCTACAGGGGATTTTGTCAGTATTAAGGATGTCGTTATTCAGTCTCTGGAAAGCATTGAATCAGCTGCCAAGAATAAGGGTAGTGTAACCGGTGTTCCCACCGGCTTTTATGATTTGGATTATAAGACAGCAGGCTTACAGCCTTCAGATTTGATTATTGTAGCTGCCAGACCGTCAATGGGTAAGACAGCCTTTGTATTAAATATCGCTGAGAATGTAGCGGTTAAACACAAAATCAGTACAGTTATCTTTTCTTTGGAAATGAGTAAGGATCAGTTGGTAAAACGTATTATTTCCATGAACTCTAAGGTAGATTCTCAGGCAATTCGTACTGGTGACCTGCAGGATGAGGATTGGATGAAGATTGTGGAGTCTGCCAAGGATATTGGGGATTCTAGTCTGGTGATTGACGATACGCCGGGTATTACCGTACAGGAGCTTAGAAGTAAGTGCCGTAAACTGAAGCTAGAGAATAACTTGGGGCTTATTATCATAGACTACCTGCAATTAATGTCAGGTGGTAGTCGCCGAGCAGAGTCTAAGCAGCAGGAGGTTGCAGAGATTTCTCGTTCCTTAAAATCCCTTGCCAGGGAAGTGAATGCACCGGTGATTGCCTTATCTCAGTTAAGCCGTGCAGTGGAGCAGAGACCAGATAAACGTCCTATGATGTCGGACCTTCGTGAATCTGGAGCCATCGAGCAGGATGCTGACGTTGTTATGTTCATCTACCGGGATGATTACTATAATAAAGAATCTAAGGATGCCGGAGTATCTGAAATCATTATTGGTAAGCAGAGAAATGGTCCAACCGGCACTGTAAAGCTAAGATGGCTTTCTGAATACACCAAATTTGCAAATCTGGATAGAAGCTATTACGACCGTCAAGAAGAATAGAAATAGGAAAGTTAGTTTATCACAGGGTTGCAATGCTTAGCATTGCAGCCCTGTTTCTTGGCTCCATACAAGCTACGATGTAGGCGGATAGAATAAAGCCTATCAATAGCCTTTATTGTGCGATGGTATAAAGAGAGTAGAAATATCCCTTTTTCTTCATTAGCTCTTCAAAGGTACCGTACTCATTTAAACGACCGTCTTTTAAAACGTAAATCTGATCATATCTTTGCAACAGGGCCTCCTCTAATCTGTGGGTTACAATAATACGCGTCAAGTCTGATAGATCCAGGATAGAATTTGTAATGGAAAAGGCTGTTTCTGTGTCTAGTGAGGCAGTTGCTTCATCCACTAACATAACGGAACTATTGCGAAGGAGGCAGCGTGCTATAGAGATACGCTGTCGCTCCCCACCAGACAGTCCGGAACCATTTTCACCACACGGATATTCTATCCCACGTTCTTGAATCAATGTATCTAATCCGGCCATATGAATGGCTTTATTAAGCATCTCTTCTGGAAAATCGTGAAACATTGTAATATTATGAGACACGGTATTATTAAAGATAAAAACATTCTGTTGGACCATAGAAACCAGGCCATATAAAGAATCAGAGTGAATGGAATGCAGTTCATTATCATCAAACAGAATCTCACCTTCATAACCTTCAAAGCCGCCTGATAATAGGTTTAACAAGGTGGATTTGCCACTTCCTGAGCCTCCTACAATAGCATAACTCTTACCAGCTTCAAAACGCATATGAATATCTTCTAAAACAGGATTTTCCTTATCATAGCCAAAGGAGAGATTCTTAACCTCGATGGCTGTATCTAGTTTACTACACACAACAGATCCTTCTGCACGTACATTAGAGTTAATAGCAGAGGCCATCTTTTCCAGTAAAGCCATGGATGCCTTTCGACTGGCAAGTATCTGAGGTACACTTGAAATAGGACTAATCACATAATTCATTAGTTGAAGAAAGATAAGTACAACTCCGGCAGTAATGGTTGTTCCTGTAGATGCCAGATAGGCACCAACAAGGAAAACACCAAATTGTGCTATTATTCCAGCTATAGTACCAAAAATTTCAATCAATATCTGAATTTTTTTACTTTTACATTTGGATTCCTCTGCCTCAGCATTCCTTTTTGCATAGAGAGACAGAGCTTCTCGTTCTGATTTAAAACTTTTTATTACTGAGAATCCCAACAACATATCTTTTAGAGTATCAATTAATCTTCCATTTTGATCAGATACTACCTTTTCCTGAATGGAGAGACGATCACCAATCAGAAGAGAAGCGATGACAGGAAATAGGGACAGGAGGAAGGCAATCAGGGTAAGAAACGGACTGTAGTATATCATAAGTAGGAGGGCACCAATAAAGAGAAACATCTCCTGAGCAACAGGAAAGAGCTTAGACAGATAATTAACCTCTATACTAGTTGCATCATTGGATAGGGCAGAAACGTAGGAAGAGGTATTCTCAGCTGTAAAGGAATGAATGCCCTTATTTGTCAGATTACGAAAGGCAAAGTTCTTATACTGTTCCATTGCCGTCTTAATAAAACGGGGAGTTGTATGGTATTTTAATATTAACGTAAGTACAAATCCTACAGTGATGGCTAGACTAATATAAGTTAGTTGTAATAAAGTAAATCGTCCAGGAACCCCAGCAGCGATGTCGATTATTTGTTGTAGTAGCCAGGAGACAGCCAGATTGCCACAAGCTAGGAGTAACATAGAAACAAGACCTAGGAACAAATTACCTTTGTTAGAGCGGTAGAACTGATGTTGAAACTGTTTCATTAGAGTGCTGGTATCATTCATTATTTAACTTCCTCCAAATGGTTGTAAGAATAGGGTTATCAGATTTATCTATATTTAAAGAATGTTCAATTCCCTTTAGCGCAGTTTCACCAAAATCATCTCCCAGAGACATATCTTTTCCGTGGTAAAACTTAAAGTCAGAGGCAGAGTAATCAGAAGCTGCATCATACTCTTCTGCAATGGCAAGTGCCTCTTTTAAGAATCCCTCCGTCTGCTTTTCATCTTTCATAGCTGCAGCAATCTTTGCACAGGCTGTAAGTAATATCACTAGAACCTTATCTAGATAGGAGATTCGACCAGGATATTTTAGCCCCTTAATGGTATCATACATCCACTGTAGAACCTCTATGCCTAAGAGATAATCTTTATGATGTTCATAGTATAATGCCAGGCCAAGTGAGGTACGAAATAAAGATACTAAACTTTCAGGTAGGCTATCAGAAAGTAAGGGTAGTGCTTCATCGTAATCTTCTTTCTGAGTTAATAGAAATCCAATCAGACCGTTATTGATTCCACAGGAGTTATGTTTTTTTAGATGTTCTATGCCACGGTCCAGCTCTCCTAAAGAGACATATATTGACCCAATGCAAGACTGAATCTGTAGCTCACTAATCTTAGAATCCGTGTTTTGTGAAATCAGAGTACATGCCTGATTATATAAGTCAAGAGACTTCTGTAGGGAAGAGTG
The DNA here is from genome assembly GCA_023411225.1 of Bacillota bacterium. Classification (GTDB taxonomy): domain Bacteria; phylum Bacillota; class Clostridia; order Lachnospirales; family Lachnospiraceae; genus KM106-2. The sequence continues at coordinate 43,356 of JAEYPA010000040.1, read as the reverse complement.
ATTTTTTTCTTTTAGTCCATGAAGAAGATATAACTCTGCACTTTGGTAAACTAATTCAAAGTTGTTAGGAAACCTTTGCAAGGCTTTCTCGGCTTCCACGATACCCTCGCTATATTTTTTTAAGAGGCACAGATTATGTATTTTCTCAGTAGCAGACTTTACTGTTCTGCATTCTAATTGATATCCCAATAGGACATCTATAGATATCTCAAAGAAATCTGCCAAAATAGGAAGCATGGTAATATCGGGAGAGGATAATCCTGATTCCCATTTGGATACGGCGCCTACCGTAACCCCTACGGCTTCTGCCAGTTGTTCCTGTGTAAGATTCATCCTTTTTCGGTTGGAACGTATGGTTTCACTTGTTCTTAATTTCATATTTATTCCTCCTTTATCTGTATTATAGCTGCTCTGTGTAAGATTGGAAAGATATTACTAGTAAAGTTAGTGAAAATACTTTTTTACCAATGGTATAGTTGATAAAATCATTATCTTCTTCAAAGAATGTTTGTTTATAGCACATGGACAAACTCCATGTCGATAGAAACTATGTAAATAAATGGAAATTTTATTGAAAATCATTCTTCCTATGTTATAATTTAAAGTATGATAAAGGAGGGTATCGTATGGACGACAATATCTATGTGATCTCACAAGTAGTCGAGAAGACGAATATTAAATCGCATACAATTCGCTATTGGGAAGAGGAATTGAATCTTACTATAAATCGTAACAATATGGGACATAGATGTTATAGTGAAGAGCATATTAACCTATTTCTTAAGATAAAGGAATTAAAGGATCTGGGTTACCAACTGAAGGCTATAAAGCTGTTGCTTCCGGATATAAAGAAACTGGATGATTTAGATCAGGTAGGTATTCTTAAGTTGAAGGATGAGATGAATCTTCGTGCAATGGGGCTGAACATAGCAGGGACGAATGAGAAGGATCTGGGGAATGGGCAGGAGACAGATGGTTCTGAAATGGGACAAGATAATTCTCAGTTGGTGGAAGCGAAAAGGCATAGTCTGTCCGTAAAACCGAGTACTACGGAGAAGATGAATCAGTTTCAGGATATTATGAAGCGTATTATGTTAGATGCTGTAAGAGAGAATAATGTTGAGATTACTGAGGCAGTAACAGAACGCGTGACGGATTCCGTTGTAAAGGAGATGGATTATTTACTTCGTATCAGAGAGGATCGCGAAGAAGAGCGCTTTAAGAAACTGGATGAGACCATACGGGGAGTCCAGAAAAGCAGGCAGGAAGTAGCTGCTACTACTTCTAAGAAAAAGAAGAAACGCTTATTTGGAAAAGAATAAAAGAATGCATATATAGAAAGATACTATTTGTATGACATGAAATTTACAGAATTTATTGTATATAAAACATTCCGTTAGGATGTGCACAATTACATATGGACTTGTCCGTTTTCTTCTAGAACAAAAAAAGGGGCTGCTGCACAAGTTGTTCAAAAGTGCTATCAGCTCCTTTCATTCGTTTCATATCTGCTAGTAGCCATGAGGCTGTTCATACAATCTATGATTAGCCTTCGATGGATTCTGTTGGGCAAACTGCTGCGCAAGCACCACAATCGATACATACGTCTGGATTGATTTCGTATTGGCTATCTCCTGCAGCAATTGCGCTAACTGGACATTCTGCTTCACAAGCTCCACAGCTGATACAAGTATCTTTAATTACATGTGCCATAATATTATCCTCCTTTTATAATAAAACTCGGTTATATTTTAACTTAAAAGTACTAATAATACAATAGTTTAGGACAGGTTTTTTATTTTGAACATAGGAGGAGATACTAATGTGCTCCTCTTACTCTTTAATACGTTTTTTCATACCCTTAAGAATCTGATTTCTGGCGTGAATTGCTTCATCATTGGTAGCTGCAGGCACTCCATCTAGAGGATAAGGAATTCCAAGGCTTTCATATTTCACTTTACCCATGGTGTGATAAGGAAGTACATCCAGTGCCTTTATATTCTTAAACTGTCCCAGAAAGTATCCCAGGTCATATAAATCCTCATCCTTTAGGGTGATTCCAGGGACTACCACATGACGAATCCACACAGGAATCTGATTGTCATCTAGATACTGTGCAAAAGCCAGAATACCTTTGTTATCTGCCCCAGTGAGATCCTTGTGCTTTTCGGAATTGATGTGTTTAATGTCTAATAGCACCAAATCCGTTACTGCCATAAGCTTGGTAAGTTTCTCTTGTTGAAATTTGTTATTAGGCTGAAAAACTGCTCCTGAGGTATCTATGCAGGTATGGATTCCTCTTTCTTTACACTTCGTAAATAGCTCTATAAGAAAATCCATTTGTAACAGGGGTTCACCGCCCGTAACGGTTATCCCCCCATTTTTTAAGAATTCCTTATAACCCTCATAGACTTCTAGTATTTCAGATACCTCCATAAGGGTACCACCCTCATAGTTCCAGGTATCTGGATTATGACAATATTTACAACGAAGAGGGCATCCTTGGGTAAATACTACTAAGCGGATTCCTGGGCCATCTACTGTGCCGAAACTTTCAATAGAATGAATTCGGCCTTTCATCTTATATATTCTGGTGGAAAGTACGGGAAATTACGTCGTCCTGCTGTTCCTTTGTCAGTTTATTGAAGTTTACGGCATAGCCGGAAACACGAACGGTAAGCTGAGGATACTTTTCAGGATGAGCTTGTGCGTCTAATAAAGTTTCTTTAGTGAATACATTTACATTTAGGTGATGACCACCCTTTTCAACATAACCATCTAGTAATTGAACTAAGTTTTCCACTTGTTTGGTTGCCATAATACATCCTCCTATTCTTCGTCAATTGCATTTTGCATGGTTGGAATGGAACAGGCTTGATTGCCAAGGGAACAGTCGTTGCTCTTATAAGTTTCCACCTCCAGGTCGTCTCCTTCATTGGGATTTACCTGTAGATTAATATGGCCAACGCCGTCTTTTACATATCCGTCCAGCATAGCAATGATATCTTCAATTTGTTTATTTTCACTCATATTATTCACCTAGAGAATCTAGATCGATCTCTCCGGTAAACAGCTGATCATCTTTACCAAGGGCACCTGGCACGATGGAGAAGGTATTGCTGATACCGTCCTGGGCATGTTTAAATGGTAGCTTAGCTACGGAAGCAAGAGAAGCGACTGCTCCATGAGTATCTCTGCGGTGCATTGGATTGGCACCAGGAGCTAGAGGTTCGCCCATACGTCTTCCGTCAGGAGTATTGCCGGTCTTCTTACCATATACTACGTTAGAGGTAATGGTTAAAATAGACATGGTTGGGAAGCTGTCACGATAAGTGTGATGTTTACGGATTTTATCCATAAAGTTCTTTACCAAATCAACTGCAATCTGGTCTACGCGATCATCATTGTTGCCGTATTTTGGGAAGTCACCTTCTACCTCAAAGTCAGTAACTATACCATTCTCATCGCGAATGGCTTTTACCTTGGCATATTTGATAGCACTGAGAGAGTCTGCTACCACACTAAGGCCAGCGATACCAGTTGCAAAATATCTCTTCACATCTCGATCATGAAGAGCCATCTGAATCTTTTCGTAACAGTATTTATCATGCATGTAATGAATGACATTTAAGGTATTTACATAAAGTCCTGCAAGCCACTCCATCATATCATCAAACTTCGACATTACGTCGTCATAATCTAGATATTCTCCTTCCACCGGGCGGAATTTAGGGCCTACTTGAATCTTCAATTTTTCATCGATGCCACCATTGATTCCATATAGAAGACATTTTGCTAGGTTAGCGCGAGCGCCAAAGAACTGCATTTCTTTACCAATACGCATAGAAGATACACAACAGGCAATCGCATAGTCATCACCGTGAGTCTGACGCATTAAATCATCATTTTCGTATTGAATCGAAGAGGATTTAATAGACATTTTAGCACAGTATTCCTTAAAATTTTTAGGAAGACGAGTAGACCACAACACAGTTAGATTAGGCTCCGGTGAGGTACCTAAGTTATCTAAGGTGTGAAGGTAGCGGAAAGAGGTCTTTGTTACCATATGACGACCATCGACACCAACTCCACCAATGGATTCCGTAACCCAGGTTGGATCGCCGGAAAATAGAGAATTGTATTCCGGAGTACGGGCGAATTTTACAAGTCTTAGCTTCATAATAAAGTGATCAATATATTCTTGGGCCTGTTCTTCGGTGATGACACCGTTCTTAAGATCTCTTTCAATATAAATATCAAGGAAGGTAGAGGTTCTGCCTAAACTCATGGCAGCGCCATTCTGCTCCTTTACTGCAGCCAGATAACCAAGATACAGCCACTGAATAGCTTCCTTGGCATTGGCAGCAGGTCTTGATATATCAAAGCCATAGATATTACCTAATTCTTTCAACTCTCCAAGAGCACGAATTTGTTCGGATAATTCTTCTCTCAGTCGAATATTTTTAGAAGTCATTCGTACTAGAGAAGTACTGAGTTGATTTTTCTTATCTTCAATCAAATAATCGATACCATATAAAGCTACTCTACGGTAATCACCAATGATTCGGCCACGACCGTAAGCATCTGGGAGACCGGTAATAATAGCGGATTTTCTGGCTAGTCGCATTTCAGGAGTATAAACATCGAAGACTCCTTGATTATGTGTCTTACGATATTTTGTGAAAATGTCTACTATCTCAGGATCTACCTCATAACCATTCTCATGACAGGCATTCTGAGCCATACGAATTCCACCAAATGGCTGAAGAGAACGTTTAAAAGGTTTGTCAGTTTGAAAACCTACAATAGTTTCCAGTTCTTTATTTAAATATCCTGGACCGTGAGAAGTAATGGTTGAGACTATTTTAGTGTCCATATCCAGTACACCACCAGCTTCCTGTTCCTTCTTAGAAAGATCCATAACCTGTTCCCAGAGCTTACTAGTAGCTTCTGTAGGTCCAACTAAAAAGGAATCATCCCCATCATACATGGTGTAATTCTCCTGGATGAAATCTCTTACATTAACAGAAGTAGTCCATTTTCCAAGTTTAAATCCTGTCCATTCTACATTCATTATGATTTCCTCCTTCATTTAAACATAGTTCAAAACAGTGGGTTTCTAACAATCTATTAGTTGCGGTATTATATCCGCCAAAAACAACAAATTAGTAGAAAAGAGACGTCTTTTGTCAATATTAGTCTGTCTCTTGATATTCTGTATTATATGACAAGTGTGAAATGTCGTCAACTGCCTAAACTTCCCTATATATACCACTAATAAATAAAAATACTCAATAAAATATGGGTATGTCAAGCGCTATTTTTTATTCATAGGAAAGTATTGTGTATTCTGTATACAATATGTTAAAAAAAGTGGCTGTTTACAACTAAATTTAATTGTGAAAGTATAAAAATAAGAAATAAGAATGTCAAAGTGACAAATTTGACAAAAATGCAAAATGATATTTTTTCTCATTAGAAATGTCCTAAAAAGCCCCTACATGAACCTTGACGATAGAAGGTAGATGACATATAATAACCTTATTTCAAATATTAACTTAGGAGGTAAGAACATGGCTAAGATTTCAAAAGATATGATTATTGCTGAGATTATCCAAGTAGATCAAGGTTTAATCCCAATTTTATTAAATTCCGGAATGCACTGTCTTGGATGCCCATCTGCTCAGGCTGAGTCCTTAGAGGAAGCTGCTATGGTTCATGGAATAGATGTAGATGCATTGGTTGCAGACTTAAATGCATATTTAGAAAGTAATTAATGACAGAGAATTCTCCAGTCATATAAAAACGGCTTGCCTCTCATGAAGAGAGCGAAGCCGTTTTTTACTCTCTAGGAAAGACTTTGTTATGATAAAGAGGAATACCTTTTGGACATTAAAAAGGCTGTTGCGTTTGCAACAGCCTTTAAAAGCTTACATAACCGAAAGAATCTGAATAGCACTAGTCTTAACAATTATATCATAATGTTCCTTGTAATAAGCTAATGATGCATAAGTGCTTCTTGTCATCCTGCCATACTCTGAAACCAGATTACAAATCTGATTGAATTCCTGTGGTGTATGATCAGAACTATTCAGAACGAGATAATATGTGTTACTTACTGTATCCTTATATAAGTCATTCTCACCATGATAAAAGCTTACTAAATTGGCACTTAGTTGTATAACTTCCTCAAGAGAATGAAACGTAAATACCTTATATACTGTTTGTTTAGGGTTTAAGGCAGAAGAATTCTCACCTTCCTTAGTAGTTTCTAAAGATTTGTCATATAGGTCATTATTATGGTCAGCTTCCTTAGTGTCTTCCTTATTAGTATCGAGAAGTTCATCTAGCTGACTAAAGCAATTAATAATCTCATCTGCATAGGAATTGTCGTCGTCTTCCTCCTCCTCGTCACTTTCCTCGTCCACATCCTCAGGTGAGAACTTGGAAAAACGGGTATCTAATTCATCAGGATCCTCCACTTTGGTTACAACAAGTATTAAGCTCTCAGGAGAAATGGGTATTGCTTCAATCATAAGAGGAATATCGTCTGCTTCGAATCCAAATTCAAAGGCAGCTTGTTGCATCATATCACGAAAAAGTAATTTTGCTTTTTCTGTACCATAGGCAAGTTCGCTTAAGCGGAGCTGACGGTCCATTAGGTCTTCTTTATTAAGGGTACAGCGAATCTGATTCTCACTAATCTTTTCAATCTTCATCGAATCACATCCTTTCTTGCTCGCATAAGCTAAATTAATGTATATATTATAGTATATGCGAATTTACCTGTTATATTGTAACTCTGTACTTGAAACTTATAGAATAATTATGTTTCAAGACCGTTGATAGCTTGCTCCCGTAAATTAAAACAAGTCCATCTATAATGTGTATAAAGTATAAGTGAATTTATAGGCAAAGTCAATAACAGAGATATTAAATTTTTACCGTTTTATCTTGTATTTATAATACTTATCGAGCATTTTTGCAAAAAAGATTAGGCATCCTCCTACCATTAGGTCATTGACGTGTAATTATGCCTATGCTAGACTAAAAAAAGGTAGAAAAGGCCATATTAAGAAGAAGTATGTATGAAATCTTCTTGGATATGTTGAACATATACAGAAATAGGAGGTTCTATATTCGATGGGCAATGTAACAGAGGTTTTAAATCAAATGAAGCCTGATTATGATTATGAGAAGATATATTGTGAGAATCAGGATAATATTATTGGTATGTACATAAAAAATATTAAAGATATGGATTTAAGTGATGAAGAGAAAGATTTGGCACTGTATTATGGAATAAAAGCATTTGCAGAATCCAAAATAAAGGAAAGGTAAAGGGATGAAAATTGTATATTAAAAAACTTAATGTAAGTCATTTTGGAAAATTCCATCATAAAACTGTTCATCTTGAGGATGGACTTAATATTGTGGAAGGATGCAATGAATCGGGGAAATCCACCATTCATGCCTTTATTAAGGGGATGCTTTTTGGAATTGATAAGTACGAAGAAGGCGAGGACAATCTATATACCAAATATCAGCCTTGGGACAATCCGGACTCTTACAGTGGCAGCATTGATATTGAATTAAATGGATCCTTTTATCGGATCAACCGTAATATATATGAGGCTACCACAGATAGTACCATGTTTCAGCTGGATTCTGGAAAAGAGTTGAGCCTTAAGGCAGACCAACGACTTCCTATTTTGGAGGGGATTAATAAAACAACCTTTCAGAATACCATCAGTATAGAACAGTTAAAGCCAGAAACGAATGGTTCCTTTGTATCTGAAGTACAGAATTACTATACCAATCTAACTACAGCAAAGCACGGAAATGTGTCTGTTTCAGCTACATTGGATAATTTGGAGAAGGACAAGGCGGCAGTGAAACTGGAGGCTGTCAAAGAGGAAATTATAGATATAGAGGACAGATTAGCTGAAATTGAGGCTGCGAAGGAAGAAAAGAAGGCTTTAGAAGAACAGATTATTGTCTTGGAAAAACAGGAGTTATCCAATGATAAGAAGCTTGAAATCAGTGATTTTATGAATAATAAGCAACAGATTGGTGACAAAGCCTATGCCTACCAGATGTTACAGGATCAAATAATAGAATATGAGGAGGCTGTCAATAGAAGACAGTATGAAAAGAAGAAGGAATCTGCCAAAAGCAAAACATATGAGTTTCTGTTTATCGCCTGTGTATTGGCTTTGTTAGGTTGTATTGTGGGTGTAGTTCTACAGAATACTATATTTCTTATTGGAAGCTTTGTTTTATTGTTATTTGTTTTAGTGGCAATCTTTGTAGTACCTATGGTTTTGGCTAAGCTTAAACCAGCAGAGAAGTCCGTTGAAGAGGAGGAATATCTCCAGCTTTTATTAAATAAACAACAAAAATTAGAGGCAGAATTGATTACATACCAGGCCCAATTTGGGATGGAACTGATGACTACTTTGGAATTTTGCAAGCAGATTAAAAGTCAACTGGAGACACAATTTAAAAACCTGTCTAATCAACTTAAGGAAGAGAACTCTGGAAGGGAAAAGAGAATTCTTGAGTATAAGCTAAAGTTGAAACAGCTGGAGGAAATGCTAGTTACCAAAGAAGATTTAGAGAGAAAAAAAGCTGATTTATACACTTTGTATGAGAAGAAAACCAAGGAGATACAAATGATTAACCTGGCTATGGATAAGATTAAGGAATTGTCTCAGACTATTCAAGGTTCCTTTGGTAAGACAATTAACCAAGATTTATCCAATGTGGTAAAACAGTTAACCAATGGCAAGTATTCCAGAGTATATGTAGATGATAAGATGAATATATTTGTCGAATATGACCGTAATAAGATACCTATTCAAAAGTTAAGTACTGGTACTGCCCATCAACTTTACTTTGCTCTCCGAATGGTATTTGCCAGACAGCTATTTCCTAAATCTAAGCTACCACTTATCTTAGACGAGACATTTGTATACTATGATAATGAGAGGTTAGAAGAGGTTTTGAAAATTCTACCTAAGGACCAGCAAATCATTCTTTTTACTTGTCAGGATAGAGAAAGAATGTTGTGCGATAAATTAGGGATAGCCTACCATTATATAAAGCTATAAATGCATATGGCTGTTCAATGAGATGTGAAAAGAGAAGTGACATCATATGGCAGAAAAAAAGAAGAAATCGAAAAAAGTAATAAGCCCTTTGCACAGGAAAATCAGGCTGGCACTGAAAATAGTATTGCTTACCATAGTGTCTACAGTGGCCATAGGGCTTGTTGTATTTTACATAAGGTATGGAAGGGATATCTTTAGGCTTCAATCGGAAGCTAAGACCTTAGTTAAAAACAGTTCTGAGGATACCTTTAGACAGAATCTTACTACACAAGTCTTTGACAGCTCAGGGAAATTGATCTGTAAGCTAAAAGCGGAAAAAGATGCATTCTATGTTAAGATTGCAGATATCCCCAAGCAGGTGTTAGAAGCAGCTATTTCCATTGAGGATAAACAGTTCTATTCTCACTCAGGGGTGGATTACTTAGCTAATATAAGAGCTGCAGTGGATATTATTAAGCATAGGGGCGAGATTACTCAGGGTGCCAGTACAATCACTCAACAGCTTGCACGCAATATCTTCTTATCCCATGAAGTAAGTTGGGAGCGAAAGGTTGAGGAGATCTTCCTTGCAGTGGAATTGGAAAAACAGTATGGCAAGACTAAGATTCTGGAATTCTATCTCAATAATATTTATTTTGCAAATGGTTATTATGGGATTCAGGCAGCGAGTATGGGGTATTTTAGCAAAGAGGTGAATCAACTCAGTTTATCTCAGATTGCTTTTTTAATTGCTATTCCCAATAATCCTACTTTATATGATCCTATTAAGAAGCCGGATAATGTATTAAAAAGGCGAGACCGTATATTGGGACAAATGTTAGAGGATGAAAAGATAACAAAGGATCAGTATAATGCCGGGGTTACAGAAAAAATCACCTTAAAACAAACCAATTTGGAAAAACAGAATTATGTCACAACCTATGCCAAATTTGCTGCCACAGAAGCTCTTATGAAGGTATCTGGATTTGAGTTTAAAAATGAATTCGAAGATGATGTCGATAGAAAATCCTATGAAGAAAAATATAATGAGGAATATAACCGATGTCAGCAAATGCTATTTACAAAGGGTTATAACATACAGACTTCTATTGATATAAATAAGCAGCAGGAATTACAGAAGGCATTAGACAAAGGACTGGACAGATTCCAATCAGTTGACAAAGATGGTGTTTATAAGATGCAGGGCTCCTCTGTGTGTGTAGATAATGCTACGGGAAGAGTAGTGGCCATAGTAGGAGGCAGAACCCAGGAGAGTGATGGTTATACACTGAATAGAGCCTATCAAAGCTACCGTCAGCCAGGCAGTTCCATAAAGCCACTCATTGACTATCTGCCAGCGCTGCAGGGAGGTTATTCTCCTAGTACAAAGGTAGTGGATGAGAAGATTAAGGATGGTGTAACTAATAGTGATAAACGCTATCTAGGCAAGATGACTTTACGAAGGGCTTTGGAGCTATCCAGAAATACAGTTGCCTATAAGCTATTTCAAGAATTTAACCCGGTGATTTGTATGAAATACCTGTACAATATGGATTTTCATAGGTTAGTTCAGGATGATTACCTTGAAACAGCATCTATTGGAGGGTTGACATATGGTGCCAGTTCCTTGGAAATGGCAGCAGCTTATGCCACGATAGAGAATGATGGAAAATATAGAAAACCTACCTGCATTGTAGCTATTTATGATGTAGATGGAAACACAGTGGTTGGGGATGAAATAACAGAAAAGGTAATCTATGATATGGATGCTTGCCATGTTATGACTGACATGATGGAGGGAGTTTTGACCAGGGGTACAGGTAAAGGCTATGGTTTATCTAATATGCCTTCAGCTGGGAAGACAGGAACCACTAATTCCAATTATGATGGTTGGTTTGTAGGGTATACCCCATATTACACCACCAGTGTCTGGGTTGGCTATGACATTCCTAAGGAGATAAAAGGATTAGAGGGTGGAACCTATCCACTTCAGATATGGAATAACTATATGACATTCATACATAAAGGACTGGAGAAGATTGAGTTTCCAGAGTATAAGGAGCCAGAAAAGAGCAATCCATCACAGACGGCCAAAGTGAAGAAAACAAAAAAAGCTGAACCGTCAGAAACATCAGCACCAACTGTGGCACCAACACCGACGGTGACACCAAAGGCGACTAAGTACCCACAAAACACAAAGCCACCTATTAGAACAAAGCCACCAATTGTAACAAAAAACCCGGGGAGTGCCAAACCATCCTCACCTGATAGCGACGAGGTGGAGGATGAAATTGATATTGAAGATTTTTTTGATTCGGAAGAAGAATAAACAGTGTTGCAGATAAGATAGTAAAAGGAATGGAAAATAGCATGTGTTCCTATGCCAATTTTCCATTCCTTTTCTATCTGATAGTGATGCGCATCCTGTCACTATTTGCAATATACGATCCATTGGGTTGCTTTTTTATTATATAGTGCCGCTCTCTGCATAACGAGATAATACTCTTTGAATCTTTTCTGTAGGACTTAACAAATCACTAATAGAGGCATCGTGATTTAAAGTATCAATCAATAATGCAATATATTTTGACATATCAGTAGAAATATAGTATGGCTTAGATAACAGCTCATCTGACTGGTATACCAAATTTGTTGTAAGAATCTTATCAAACATACCGTCCTTGTAGGCTTGGTCGAATTTATCAAAACCATTGGTGAATAGACCGAAAGTTGATGCAATAAAGATTCTTCCTGCTTTACGTCGCTTTAACTCTTTTGCCACATCTAACATGCTTTCTCCGGAGGAAATCATATCGTCTACAATAATAACATCCTTGCCAGCAAGATCTGCACCTAAGAATTCATGAGCTAAGATTGGATTACGTCCGTCCACGATCGTAGTGTAATCACGGCGTTTGTAGAACATACCTACGTCTACTCCCATAACGTTACCAAAGTAAACAGCTCTTCCCATAGCACCTTCATCTGGAGAAATAACCATCATATGATTAGCATCAATATGAAGGTCAGGAACATTTCTCAACAATGCTTTAATAAACTGATAAGTTGGCATAATGGTTTCGAAGCTTTTTAAAGGAATTGCATTCTGCACTCTTGGATCATGAGCATCAAAGGTAATAATACTTTCTACACCCATATTAGTTAATTCTTGTAACGCTAAAGCACAATCTAGGGATTCTCTGGAACTGCGTTTATGCTGGCGTCCTTCATATAGGAAAGGCATAATAACTGTAATTCTCCGTGCCTTGCCTCCAATGGCAGCAATGATACGCTTTAGATCTTGGTAATGATCATCTGGAGACATGTGATTAGGATGTCCACATACGGTATAGGTAAGACTATAATTGCTTACGTCTATAAGGATGTATACATCAGAACCTCTGACAGATTCTTTGATTAATCCTTTGGCTTCCCCGGTCCCAAAACGTGGACAGAAAGCATTAAGAAGGTAAGAATCTCGTTTGTATGCTTTAAATACAATGTTTCCAGAGTGTTCGCTTTGACGATCGTTTCTCCATTTGACAATGTAATCATTTACCTTATCTCCTAATTTACGACTACTTTCAAGAGCAATAATTCCCAAGGTTCCTACAGGAATCGTTTCCAAACTATTATCTTGTTGTGGCATGAGTGCATCCTCCATTTATATTAAATATACTTAAATTAATATGAGTGTCAAAACTTTGGTGATTTATAAATCCAGAGCTGTTGGCGCCCAAATCATATTTTGGTAACAATGTCCATAAAAGGTTATACCATTATCCCTAATGTTCGTCAAGAACAAAATCCTACATAAAAAACAGTTTCTCTCTACTCTTGTAAGTGTTTCGTAAAGCGAATATCATCCCCAAAAATGTTCAAAAATGCATAATCACCCATTATTCTAGAACATATTCGTTCACTATAGGTTGCAGATAATTCATCGGGAGTCAGATTAGTAGAAATTATAGTAGATTTTTTTAATAAATGACGTTCATTGATACAATTGTATAATTCACTTGTGATAAAGCTGTTATTTAACTCTGTGCCGAGATCATCAATAATAAAGACATCACACTGGTAGATAAAGTCTTCTTCCATAGAAGTTGATTGTTTATATTGTTCACTATTTTTGCCAAACCTATTCTTACCCAATAAGTCAAATAGCTGATAGGAGGTTAGGTATAACACAGTGACCCCTTTGTGCAGCAACTCATTGGCGATAGAGTTGGCTAAAAAGGTCTTTCCCACTCCGGCATTTCCATAGATTAGCAGGTTTTGGTACTTTTCTGGAGTTGTATTAATAAAATTCTTACATATTGTAACAACTCTTAAGATGTTCTCATAAGGGGTAAGCCCTGTAATTGGGTGCTGTACTTCTTTAGAGTAGTAATCATAGCGAAAATTATCAAAATTCTCTATTTTAATGATTTCCTGAATGGTGGATTGAGAATATACAAGGTCAACAATAGCTTGCTTAAAGCACTGGCATTTTTCCTGACCAACATAGCCTGTATCCTTACAAAGTTCACAGGTGTAAATTGGCTCCAAATAATCAGCAGGAAAACCATTAGAGACCAGGAGTTCTGTCTTACAGTTGGCAAGCTCCTTATTTTTTTGCCGAAGCGCCTCGATGGCATCTGAATCCCCTTTAATTGCAAGTCTTGCAGCCTCCATGGATTGACTGATTAATTCCTCTTCCATATGCTTTAAGGCAGGAATCTGAGAATAGGCCTTTTGCTGGCGTAGCTTCATAATGTGTTTATTATTCAATTTTCTGCTGTCATATTCTCTTTGTATGGCATTGTATTGCCAGTTAGTGAGAGCCATCCAATTATCCTCCTATTGTTTTTTCAATAAAAGCTGTTCCATCTTCTGAAAATCTTCTTTTGTGTAATTACGTTGAGTAAAATTATTAAATTTATTGGTAGGAGCCTTGTTGGTTGCTGACGTCGGAGTCTTAATCTGAGGATTCTGTTTCATAAAGGCTTCATCTAGCCTTTTCACATCATCTAATGTCTTTACTTTCTTTGATGCCCAGTTATCTAAAATCCTATCAGCATATTTGAAATCCGGTTTGTTAACCTTCATAAGAGTACGATTGCAGGCTTCAATAATCAGTTCCAAAGGCATACTAAACATCATAATCCAGCGGGTAATAAACTGAATCTCTATGTCTCCTAAGGCACGATTAAGGCCAAAGGCCTTGTTAATGGCTTGATAAGTCTTGTTATACTGATTAGTATATAATCTAGCCTTTTCCTCAGTGTCAATTCCTTCATTGGCCCAGGATAAGGCAACTGCTTCAATGTAGTTAGAACTTTTCTTTCCATTGGAAATACAATGTTCATAAAGAAACATAATAAGATCTGCAGAAAAACCAACACCCTCATATAGATATAAGATTAACTGCAAATCCGTAGGTTTTAGTGGTCGTTGCATATAGCTCTCCACTGCACCCATAATCAGTTTTACCGTATTATCCTTGGTTAGTTCGCTAATCTGTGCCTTCGTATAGGTTGGTTTATCGAAATGTGTTATTTGCGTAGTTTTAGCAGTAATAATTGTATCGTCCTCCGCAGTAATAGGATGAGCAGTACTAACTTTATTCTCACTGGATGTATCAGCCATGGAAGGTTCTTCATTAAACTGAGAAGGACTATTAAAGGTTATATTGGTAATAATGTTTCTCTCATCTCTTGAAACTGTAATCAGATGGACTTTCTCCCAGTAGGTGATAGCCCTGAGAATATCCTTTTCCGTATCGTCTAGGCGATCCGCTATCGTGGAAATGCTCAAATTCTCAAACAGTTGGTTACTTAAGCAGCGGAGTAGATATAAATACACTTTTACATATGCACCGTTTGCGGTCGGCATGTAATTATCTATAAATATGTTGGAAATGACCGTAACATCATTGGTATGATTGGTCCGAAGAGATATTGTATTCATATGGCCTCCCTAATATCATTCTTAACAGGTAATCAACATTATAGCACAGAAAAAATCTTTAGAAAATAGGCGATTTGATTTACTAATCATGTAGAATTACTTTGGGGATTGTGTGGAAAAAGTGGATAAAAAACAAATGATAAATTGTAAAAAAATGTAAAACATGACAGAAAGCTCTTAAATTTAAGGATTTTTCAAAACATAAAATAAAAAAGATGAAAATTATAGAGAAAAAAATATCCACAACCTTATTTTGAAAAAAATGTTGATAAGGTTGTGGATAATGTGGATAACTATTTGCCTAGAAGAGCTTCGCCAATGGTAACAACGTCCCCGGCACCCATAGTTATCAACAAATCACCGTTGTTACATTTTTCTAATAAAAAGTTTTCAATTTCATCAAAGCTTGGGAAATAATAGGCGTCCTTCCCAAAATCCTGTAACAGCTTTAGGATATCCTTTGAAGAGATATCGCCAGGATTAGCTTCTCTGGCAGCATAAATATCAGCTAGAACAATGTGATCAGCTAGGCTAAGGGCCTCAGCAAACTCATGTAAAAAGGCTTTGGTTCTGGTATAGGTATGTGGTTGAAATACACACCAAACACTATTTGCTGGATAACGTTTAGCAGCACCTAGGGTAGCTTTTATCTCTGTAGGGTGATGAGCATAATCATCAATGATTGTGACACCACCTATATTACCTTTTAATTCAAATCTTCGGTCAGTACCATGGAATTGATCTAGACCGTCCTGCACACATTCAATGGAGATTCCAGCCGCTTCAGCTGCTGCAATTGCAGCTAGAGAGTTGGAGACATTGTGGGTACCAACTACCGATAAATGAATATGTTGTTGAAAAGTTCCCTGACGATACAAATCGTACTCACCAAAACCATTTTCATTAAAAGTGATATTTTCAGCTGCATAGTCATAAAGAGCCTTGTCGAAACCATAAGAGATTATCTTACAGTTTATATCTGACATAAGAGACTTATAGTCTTTAATAGTGCCATTAATGATTAAGGTTCCATCTTCAGGTAATCTTTTGGCAAATAGGTAAAAGGAGTTGCGTATGTCTGCGAGGTCCTTAAAGAAATCCAGATGGTCCGCTTCGATGTTTAATATAATACTGATTTTCGGATTGAATTTCAGAAAGCTGTTGGTGTATTCGCAGGCTTCCGTAATAAAGTTCTCGCTTTGCCCAATTCTTAAGTTACCATCAATTGCTTTTAAGATACCACCAACCGAAATAGTCGGATCTTTTTTGGCAGATAGAAAGATATGAGAAAGCATAGAAGTCGTAGTAGTCTTACCATGGGTTCCGGCAATTGCAATTGGAACATCGTAGTTAGCCATCACCTGACCTACCATCTCAGCTCTGTCCATCATAGGTATGCCTGCTTCTTTGGCAGCGACAAACTCTGGGTTAAAGCTACTGATGGCTGCTGTATAAACAACTAAATCAATATTTTTAGTTATATTCGAGGCCCGTTGACCATAAAATATATGGATGCCTTTGGATTCTAAATGGTTGGTTATCTTGCTTTCTTTCATGTCTGAACCGCTAATAGTAAAACCTTCACTATGTAACAACTCAGCAAAAGCACTCATACTAATGCCACCAATACCCATAAAATAAATATGGCAAGGATTATTAAAATCAATTTTATACATAATATGATACGTCCTATTCTATTAATTATTGGTTAATCTATTGATTATTATAACCATTTGAATAGAAAATACAATAGATTTGGAAAAGAAGGCCTTTTGTTTTAGGTGTAATAATATTTAAATTCTACATTATTCTATGCTAGAAAAAATTGGATATATAGTATTTTGTCATAATATCGAGGAATAAGGAAAATAATGAGTATAAGATTAGTAATATTGGTTCACATTTTTAATTATTCATGATATAATTATAAAGGAATCTTACAGCAAGAGGTGATTACATGATTAGAAAAGAAATGATTTCCATGCTTTTAGCAGGTGGACAAGGCTCACGATTAGGTATTTTAACCGCCAAAGTAGCTAAGCCTGCAGTGGCATTTGGGGGAAAATATCGAATTATAGACTTTCCTCTAAGCAATTGTATTAACTCAGGTGTTGACACAGTGGGTGTACTTACTCAGTACCAGCCATTGCGTCTGAATACACATATTGGAATTGGTATTCCATGGGATCTGGATCGTAATATAGGAGGAGTGTCTATACTTCCACCTTACGAAAAAAGTAATAGCAGTGAATGGTATACCGGAACAGCCAATGCAATCTATCAGAATTTGGAGTATATGGAGTACTATAATCCAGAGTATGTTCTTATTTTAGGTGGAGACCATATTTACAAGATGGATTATGAGGTTATGTTGGAGTACCACAAAGCTAATCATGCAGATATTACCCTAGCCACTATACCAGTGCCAATGGAGGAAGCTTCACGTTTTGGAGTTGTGATTACGGATGAGAATAAGAGAATTCTTGAGTTTGAGGAGAAACCTGAGAAACCAAGAAGTAATCTAGCAAGTATGGGTATTTATATCTTCTCATGGAAGATATTAAGAGAGGCACTAATAACGCTAAAGGATCAACCTGGTTGTGATTTTGGAAAGCACATTATTCCATATTGCCATGAACGTGGCGAAAGAGTGTTTGCTTACGAGTATAATGGCTATTGGAAGGATGTTGGAACACTTTATTCCTACTGGGAAGCCAATATGGAATTAATTGATTTGGTTCCTGTATTTAATTTATATGAGGAGTTTTGGAAGATTTATACCAAGAGTGATGTACTTCCTCCTCAATATATTTCTGAAAAAGCCGTGATTGATAAAGCGATTATTGGTGAAGGAACAGAAGTGTTTGGTAATGTGACGAATTCTGTCATTGGTTCAGGCGTTACGATTGAAGAAGGCTGTGAGATTCGAGATTCCATTATTATGAATGGGGCTATTATTCATAGAAACACTCATATTAATAAAGGAATTATTGCAGAACGAGTTATTATTGGAGAGAATGTACGCATTGGAGTCGGGGAAGAAGTTCCTAATAAAGTTAGAGCTGATATTTATTCCAATGGTCTTGTAACCATAGGAGAGAATTCAGTGATTCCTGCTAATGTGGAGATTGGTAAGAATACAGCAATTTCCGGACATACTGTTGCTGAAGATTATGCAGATAATAAGCTTTTAAGCGGCGAGACATTAATAAAGGCAGGTGACAGATGATGCGGGCAATAGGAATCGTTTTAGCAGGTGGTAACAGTTATAAAATGGGTAAGTTGACAAGTCGAAGAGCAATAGCAGCAATGCCGATTGCAGGTGGTTACCGCAGTATTGACTTTGCACTAAGCAATATGTCGAACTCCCATATTCAAAGAGTAGCAGTGTATACCCAATACAATGCCAAGTCACTAACAGAGCATTTGAATTCCTCCAAGTGGTGGGATTTTGGTAGAAAGCAGGGTGGATTATTTGTCTTTACGCCTGCAATCACTGCAGACAATGGATTCTGGTATCGAGGTACAGCAGATGCCATGTTCCAAAATATTAATTTCCTAAAGAATAGCCATGAACCATATGTGGTCATTGCATCTGGAGATGGCATTTATAAAATGGATTATAGTAAGGTCTTGGAATATCATATTAATAAAAAAGCCGACATCACTATTGTTACAAAGAGACTTCTAGCTACAGAAGAGGCTAACAGATTTGGCTGTGTAGTTACAGATAGTGAGAATAGGATAACCAGTTTTGAAGAGAAACCAATTATCTCTAAGAGCAATTTAGTTTCTACAGGGATCTATATTATTCGTAGAAGACAATTGATAGAATTTCTTGAGATGGCTGACCAAGAAGAGAGATATGATTTTGTCCAAGATATAGTAGCGCGTTTTACAGGAGTAAAGCGAATTTATTCCTATGAATTTAATGATTACTGGAGCAACATTGCTACCGTGGAATCTTATTACAATACCAATATGGATTTCTTAAACAGAGATATCCGGAATTATTTTTTCCGACAGTATCCGGACATCTATTCTAAGGTAGAAGATTTGCCACCAGCTAAATATAACCAGGGGTGTAAGGTAAGTAACAGTCTTATTTCCAGTGGATGTATCATAAATGGGGAAGTTACAAACTCCATCTTATTCAAGAAGGCATACGTTGGAAATAATACGGTAATTAAAAATTCTATCATCTTAAATGATGTGTTTATAGGAGATAATACCTATATTGAAAATTGTATTGTAGAAAGTAGAGATACGATTAGAGCTAATTCGACTTATCTTGGAGAACAAGGACACCCTCGTGTTGTGGTTGAACATAACGAGCGGTATATACTATAATCAAAATTTCTTATACTATGATATAAATGATATAAATTTTGGGAACAGGAGTAATATTCCCGATCCCACATTATATAAAACTAATATACTTTAGCTAAAGGGGGTACAAACAGTGCAGATTACCGACGTTAGAGTACGTAAGGTAGCTAAGGAAGGCAAGATGAAGGCTGTAGTTTCTATTACTTTGGACAATGAGTTTGTTGTTCACGATATTAAGGTGATAGAAGGCGAAAAGGGGCTTTTTATTGCTATGCCTAGCAGACGTGCTGGCGATGGCGAATATCGCGATATTGCTCATCCAATTAATTCCGAGACACGAGACAGAATTCAAAAGATTATTATCGAAAAGTACGAAATAGCACTAGCAGATAATGATTCTGCAGAGGAATAATTCTCATAGATGTAATAATCGATTATGAGAACTAGCTATGATGGACAAGCAATGAAAAAGAGGATGTTCTTACAAAGAGCTTCCTCTTTTTCATACATAAGGTTTGCTTTGTAAGCTTATATATGAAAAAGGGGAAGATACTATTTGCTTATACCATAAATCTTTATGAAAAAGAGTCTTCGACACTTTAACTTCACTTATGAATAGATTAGTAGGGGAGAGATGTTGTCTAGATATGGGAGGGTTTATGAAGTTTTTAGCTAAACTTTTATTAGCTGTTGGAGCGTTGGGATTGACATTAGTTCTGATATTAAAAAACTATAATCTTAGAATTTATTTTGACCAAGTTGGTGCTGAAGCTACAATGGAAACCAAAGATGACTATATAGAAAAACTACGAGAAGCTATGTTACAAAGAGATCAGACGGTAACCCTGAATTTTAAAGGGGATTCGGAAGATGTACATGGTTTTGTTAGTGATGCCATAAGTCTAGCATTTGAAATAGATAAGCCATCCACGAACCTGGATTTTGATTATCTTAGGTACATCTATAAAGGAACTCAAATTAATATTAAGGGATTATTTAATGCTTACCAAGTTGAGTATAAACTTAATTATAACGAATCGAAAGAACAGACCAATGCCGTTTTAACTAAGGTGAGAAAGGAACTGAAGGCATTGAAGGTTTCTGCTATGAACGAATATGACAAGATTAAGACGGTTCATGATTATATTATTAACAATGCTACCTATGACATCAGTGCTGTTCATAGCTCTGCTTATGATAACCTTTTAAATCAGACATCGGTGTGTCAGGGCTATGCCATGGTGACTTACCTTATGATGAAGGAAGCAGGAATAGACTGCCGTATTATTACCGGCTCTGGGAAAGGAGTCAGTCATGCTTGGAATATAGTAAAGCTGAATGGCAAATGGTATAACATAGATTGTACTTGGGATGACCCAGTATCCTCCGATGGCAAGAAGCATCTGGAGTATGATTACTTCTTAAAATCGGATGCGGATTTTATCAATCACATACGTGACTTTGAGTTCGACAGTCCAATGTTCCATAAAAAATATAAGATGTCCGATAAATCCTTTCAGTAACTTAATAAACACACTTCTGAACTGACTACCTACTGTTGGTTGGTTAATGCGGGTTGTGAAAAAGTGTCTTTTCCCTCTAATCAGAGAGGAAAGACACTTTTTTCGTAGTTAGGAAGTTATCCTCTTCCTAGTCAGTACTCTCTAGATCCCTATTTCATGTATGTAATTAAGCTAACATATATTTAACATTCCAGTGCTTGAACATATTTAACCACTCCTCACTAATGTTGTTGTCAGTAACAACAATGTCAAATTCTGTGAGATTTGAGAACATACAAGGACGTATTTTCCCAAACTTTGATGAATCAGCCATAAGAATTTTGGTCATAGAAGTCTTCATTGCTTTTTGTTTATAGAGCAATTCATGCTGTTCAATGCATGAAACAGCTCCATTGGAACTGATTCCAGCAGCAGACAAAAAACACTTATTAATACAGATTCGTGAAATTAACTCAGCTCCTTCTATTGACTCAAACATTTGCGTGTTGCGATGGAAGAATCCGCCTGGAAAGATTATATTGCGATGGTCCATTTTCCTACATTCTGACAAAGTGTTTAGATTATAACAAACTACAGTTAATGAAGCATCATTAGGAAGATGGGAAAAAAGTTGCTCTGTTGTCGTTCCGGTATCCACCAAGATGGTATCATCTGGTTGGATTAATGTGGCTGCCAATTTTGCAATAGACTGTTTGGCCTCTGGCATAATATGTCGTTCATCTTGGAGGGAGTAGTCTTTTATAATGGAAGAACCATCCTGGTTCTTGTTTAAAATGGCAACACCCCGGATTACGGTAACAAGACCTTTGTTTTCTAATTCTTCCAGGTCACGGCGAATAGTCATATCTGAGACTTCAGCCGCATCTGCAAGAGTTTGTATGGAGACACCTGCGGATTTGCCTAGCTCAGATAGAATAAAACTCAGTCTATCTTGTTTTTGATTCACGTTGCTAGTCCTTTCATTTGTATTAGATTTGACCTATAAAGGCTAGTTGTGCAAAATCCAAGGTGTAAATTAGTAATTGTCTATAAAGGTCATGTCATAATTATAGCATAAAATGTTAATAGTGACAATAGAATATGCGATAAAAAACTCATAATATAGCTTAAAATGTCGAATATCACAATATCAGTAATGTATTCCTTAAAATTATGTTGAACATGCAACATAAAAAGTAACAAAGATAACGCCAAACTATATTGTATGTAACATATTCAAAGTGAACTTGTAACACAGTTGACAGTCAAAATACGACAATGTAACTCTTTATTAGACAAAATAACCAAAAATAAATGTTTAATTTATCAAAATAAACAAAATTCGTGTTAGAATATTGACATGTTTTGTTAAAATGTTATTATAGGTTTATAGATATCTATATTCTACCTCACAATAATTATCATCTATTTATCTTACAAAAGAAAGGAAGATCTAGTATGAAAAAAGAAGACGTATATGGACATATTGACCACACCTTGTTAAAAGCATTTTCTACTTGGGAACAAATCCAAAAAATAGCAGAGGAATCTATTGAGTACAAAACTGCATCTATCTGTATTCCTCCTTGTTTTATCAAACGTGTTCATGACAAATATGGTGATAAAGTTAATATTTGTACAGTTGTAGGATTTCCTTTAGGATATTGTGTTACTGAAGCTAAGGTTGTAGAGGCGAAGCAAGCTATAGCGGATGGTGCCAATGAAATTGATATGGTTATTAATATAACAGATGCAAAAGATCATAATTATGAAGCTATTGAGAAAGAAATCAAAGCTTTACGTGAAGCATGTGGAGATAAGATTTTGAAAGTTATTATAGAGACTTGCTATCTTACCGAAGAAGAGAAAATTGCAATCTGTAAATGTGTAACAAATGCAAAAGCTGATTTTATAAAAACATCTACTGGATTTGGTACTGCTGGAGCAACTTTAGAAGATATCAAAATCTTTAAAGAAAATGTTGGACCAGATGTACGTATCAAAGCGGCTGGTGGAATGAAAGTTCGTGAGGATTTATTTGCATTCCTGGAAGCAGGAGCAGAACGTTTAGGAACAAGCTCAGGTATTAAATTATTGAATGAAGAATAATCCACGGCTATTAGCCGGGCAGCATAAAGTACATGGCTGCATACTGGAAGCAAGATGTTTTGTATTTTGTGATTAATACATATTGTAGGTGAGTTTATGAAAAAACATAATATTGAATGGAACAAGCTTGTGCTTATTGTGCTGATAATTGTATTAAGTATTGTAGCATCAATAGTTAATGCAAGGTTTGCAACCCTGTCCAATGTTATAAGCATTATGAAATCGATTGCAGCGCCCGGCGTACTAGCATTTTGCATGACATTTGTGATTCTTACGGGAGGGATTGACCTTTCGGCAGGCTATGGTGTAACTCTTAGCGCTATTGTTATGGGATTGATGTTTAATGCAACAGGCAGTCCATGGCTTGGACTACTAGGTGCAGTCGTAGCAGGTACGTTGCTTGGTATTGTAAATGGAATATTGGTTGCAAAGATTAAAATTATACCTTTTATAGCAACGCTGGCTACTATGACATTAACAAAAGGTGTTTTGAATCTTTTAGCACTTGGTAACAAATTCTTCTTAAAACACAAGGTTCTGACAGCTGTAGCATCAAAGGATTTTCTTGGTATTCCAATCGCTACTTGGATTATGGTGGCAGTCTTTGTTGTGTGTACGCTTCTTTTAAAACATACAAAGCTTGGATCCTATGTATATGCAATTGGTTCTTCTGAGAAAAATGCAAAGCTGGGTGGTATTAAGACTGATTGGTATAAGCTATTGGTATATGTAATCTGTGGTATTGGAATGGGCATAGCAGCCTTTCTGATGGCAAGTAGAATCATGCAGGTTACTCAAGAAAGTGGCGGAGATAGTTACCTTATGGATGCACTTTCCGCGGTTATCATTGGCGGTACTGCAATGGAAGGTGGCAAGGGTGATATGTTTGGTACACTACTTGGTGTATTGTTCATGGGTATCATATCTAGCTTATTAGTATTTTTATCCGTTCCAACAATAGGTCAGCAATGCTTTAAAGGAATTGTTATAATTCTAGCCCTTCTTCTAAATTATGTCAGCAAGCGTATAAAAGAGAGGGAAGAGATTGCAAATAGAGAAAGAATCTTGTCACAAAAGGTCTAATTACAGGCTTCGAATTAAATAAATAGTTATTGGCCAAAAAGGCTTTAAACTATAAGTGTTTATTACAAAGGAGGATTTTAGATGAAAATGAAAAAAGTGATTGCTGTTGTTGTATCGTTAATTTTTGCATTCTCGTTGGTTGCCTGCGGCGGTAATAATTCCGCTAATGACAAAAAAGGTTCAGACGACAAAGCGACTGTTGCTCCTGCCAAAAGTGCTGCTGCTGAAACCACAGCGCCTACACAGGATGCCGCTACTGCTTCTGGTAAGAAGGTAGGTCTTGTTCAGATTAATAATACTAACTCCTATTACATTGGTGCTTCTAAGGCTTTCCATGAAGGAGCTGAGAAGTATGGTATTACTTTAGATGAACAGTTCTGTGAAAACAGCTTGGAAAAAGAAATCTCAATTATAGAGAACTTTATTGAGTTAAAATACGATGTTATCATCGCTGACCCACAGGATGCAGATGCTCTTGAAGATGTATTCCAGAAAGGAAAAGATGCTGGTATTAAGATGGTAGCTCTTCGTAGCCCAATGAAAAACGCAGACTATAACTGCTTAATTAGCCACTATGATGGATTCTACGGTGCAACAATTGCCGGATGTGAATTAATTGGTGGAAAAGGTAAAGTACTTCTTCTTGAAGGACAGATTGGTCACGAAGCTTCTGATTCCCGTACAAAAGCATTTAAAGAAGTTGTTGCTAAATATAAAGATATTGAAGTTGTTGACCAGCAACCATGTGACTGGGACCCTACAAAAGCTACAAACATCGTAGAATCCTGGGTTACTGAGTATGGCGACAGCGTAGCTGCTATCTTCTGTGAAACTGATGGTGCAACACCTTCTGTTGTAAATGCAATTTCAAATGCTGGATTAACAGGAAAGGTTCGTGTTATTGGTAACGATGGTGAAAATGAATGTCTGGAAGACATGAAGGAAGGACTTATTGATGTAGAAGCTTTCTTCGGAAGTACTCGTGATGGAGCTAACTGTATGGCATATGTAGATGCAATCCTTCGTGGTGTTGATGTTGAAAAGACTGTTTACCTTCCACTTTATACTGCATGTTCTAAAGAATTGCAGGAAAAAGTAAAAGCAGTAGATGATAAGGTTAATGTATGTACTCCAGAAGAAGCATTAGAGAAAGCTGCTAACTATAATAATGAATTCGTAGGAGCATATGATAAATAATTAATTAAGTAGGGTATAAAATTTACTAATGATACAGTATGTAGCAAGGTTTTATGACCTTGCTACATATATAAAAAGAACAATATAGATTGGGCTCCACAATATAACAAAAGATTAAGTGGAAGCAGGGTGATGTGGCTATATGAATAATAGTAGAGAAAAATCAAAATTAGGGCAATTTTTTGAAGCATCAGCAAGGTATTCAGCATTAATAGCGTTAGTCATTGTAATGATTATCCTGTTTAGTTGCCTTAGCCCTTCTTTTTTAAGCTATTCAAATTTAATGAATATTATTAGACAAACTGCCATTACACTTGCCGTTTCGATCGGTATGACATTTATGATTCTTTCTGGTGGTATTGATCTTTCGGTTGGGTCAAATATTGCCGTCAGCGGTATGCTTGGTATTGTAGTGTTAGATGCAACAGGTAGTACATTTATTGCGATTATTACGACTCTGTTAGTTGCAACTTTGTTTGGTTGTATCAACGGTTTCTTTATTGGAAAATTAAAAATAACTGCGTTTATTGTAACCCTGGCTATGCAGTTTTTTGGACGTGGTGCAACTATGTTGCTGAACGGTGCTGCTTCCATTAAAGTTAATAATTCTATTTATAAGTTCATTGGCCAGGGAGACGTTATAGGGATTCCATTTTCATTGATTTTAATTGTAATATTATATGTGATTTTCTGTTACATGAATGATCGTACAGTATTTGGTAGAAAGATTTATGCAATAGGCGGTAATATGTCTGCAGCACGTGCCAGTGGTATTCGCGTGGAACGTGATTTGATTATGGTTTATGTAATAGCAGGATTTATTTGTGGTATTGGTGCGATTCTTACTGTTGGTCGTATGGGATCTGCACAACCATATGCTGGTCAAGGATTGGAATTTGATTGTATTACTGCAGTTGTACTTGGTGGTACAAGTCTGGAAGGTGGTAAAGGTAACCTGAAAGGAACTATTCTTGGTGCAATTCTTGTTGGCATTATTAATAATGGACTTGGTTTATTATCACTGGATAATTATTTTACTTACTTATGTACAGGTGGTTTGATTCTGTTTGCAGTAGGTTCGGATATGGTCATTACCCACTTTACCAATAAGAGTTTGATTCCTAAATTAAGTGCAGAAGAACTGGTAAAAGAACCTGTAGCTGGTGTTGCGATGTCAGTGGAGGAAGTTTTAAATGCCCAAACACGCGTGGTAGAAATGAGAAAAATCACAAAAACTTTCCCAGGCATGAAAGCACTTGATAACGTGGATTTCACTATTAAACCAGGTGAAGTGCATGCACTTATGGGAGAAAACGGTGCTGGTAAGTCTACTCTGATGCGTATTCTTAGTGGTGAGGAAACAGCGACATCAGGTGGAATCTATATCAATGATAAAAAGGTTGAGATTCATAGTCCATTTGAAGCAAAGGAAATGGGTATCTCCCTGATTCACCAGGAGATTGCATTAATTCCTGAGCTTACAGTTGCCCAGAATATATATCTTGGTAAAGAAGCAAAAGCAAAATTCCCATTATTTATTAGCAAGAGAAAGATGATACGGGATGCACAACAAGTACTAGACAAACTAGGATTAAATATTGATGTACGAAAAAAAGTCAGTAGCCTTACTGTTTCTGAACAACAGATGGTTGAAATTGCAAAGTCCTTAGAATCCAATGCTTGGCTAATTATTATGGATGAACCAACCTCCTCCTTAACAGAGCTTGAGAAGGATAGGCTTTTTGATATGATAGAATCCTTGAAAAAGCAGGGTGTTTCTATCGTCTATATTTCTCATAGAATGCAAGAAATCTTTCATATTTGCGAAAAAATTACAATTCTTCGAGATGGTAAATGCGTTGGCGTGGAGAATATTGGTGAAGTAAGTGAAGGCAAGATCATCAGTATGATGGTAGGTCGTGAATTGACCAATATATTTGATCGGGAACGTCTTGAACTTGGTGAACCAGTGATTGAAGTCAAAAATCTCAGCAAACGTGGGGTATTCAACAACATTTCCTTTACTGTGCATATGCATGAAGTATTGGGATTTAGCGGTCTGGTAGGTGCAGGACGTACGGAAGTTGCTAGATGTATCTGTGGACTGGATAAGGCAGATAGTGGCGAAATCTATATCAATGGAAAGAAGGTTGAGATAGGTTCCACCTCAGATGCATTAAAGCTTGGCATTGCATATGTTCCAGAAGATAGAAAACAAGATGGATTTGTTCCATTTATGTCGATATGTGAGAACATTGGAATGTCTTCCTATGACAAGATTAGTAGGGCCGGTGTTTTGAATAAAGCATCAGAGAAAGAGTTAGCAGATCATTATATCGACAGGTTACGGATTAAGACAACCAGCATGAAGAAAAATGTTGTTGAATTATCAGGTGGTAATCAACAGAAGGTCTCTCTGGCTAATAGACTGTCAACAGATCCAAAGATTTTAATATTGGATGAGCCAACTAGAGGTATTGATATTGGTGCAAAAGCAGAAATTCATCATTTAATTGCAGAGTTGGCTAAGAAGAGTGTTGCGATTATTCTGATTTCTTCAGAGATGCCTGAACTGATTGGCTGCGCAGATGGTATAGCGGTATTACGAGAGGGTACTATGACTGCGTTACTGGGCAGGGAAGATATGGATCAAAGTAAGATTATGTCTTACGCAGCACAAAAATAACAAGGTAATTATAATACATAGGAGGAATGCCCAATGAAGGACAAAATAATGGCATTAGACCTAGGTTCTACAGGTATAAAAGTGGCTCTTTTTGATTCCAAAGCCAATATTCTTGGAAGCAAATATGGAGAGTATAAGACACAGTATCCTGGTCCTAATATGGTTCTGCAGAGCCCAACAGATTGGTGGACATATTTCTGTGAAGCCTCCCAAGCATTACTTAAGGAGACAAAAACCGATCCATCTGAAATAGCATGTGTTGCTCCAAGTGGACAGATGTCAGCTTTAATTCCAATCGATAAAGATGGAAAGCTGTTAATGGATCCATGTCAGATATGGGCAGATATGCGTTGCTCGAAGCAAGTAAAGGAGATTGCTGAGGCAAATGGTGGGCAGGATAAAGTATATTATCAAACAGGAATTGGCTTGACCGAGGAGACATTTACCGGTTACAAGATTCTGTGGTTTAGAGAAAATATGCCGGAATTATTTGAAAAAGCAGTACTTTATCTACAACCAAAAGAGTATATAGGATTGCAATTGACAGGAACTGCAGCAACAGATCCTTCCGATGCATCTGAAACGGTAATGTTGGATGTGAATACCCGTACTTGGTCTAAGAAAATACTAGCTGATATCGGGATTGACGAATCGAAGTTACCTCCAATTAAAAAATCCTATGACTTATTAGGTCATGTGACAGAAGAAGCAGCAAAAGCAACAGGTCTTCTAGCAGGAACTCCGGTTTGTGTTGGCGGTGGTGATGTTGCGATTGCTACCTTAGGTGCGGGAGTAAGTAAAGCCGGAGAAGCCTATCTATATATTGGATCAGGTTCTTGGGTAGGTATGTCTTCCGAAGTGCCACTTTTAGACTTTGAAAAACGAATTGCATGTATATCCAGTACTACTACAGATGGATATGTTCCTCATGAGGTTGCTTTCTCAGGTGGATTAAGTCAACAATGGGCAAGAGAACTGGTAAATACTATTCCTAATAGTAACTATAAAATAAAATATGATGAAATGGATGCTTTAGCTGCCAATTCTCCTATTGGGGCATCCGGATTAATCTTTTTGCCATATCTTAGAGGAGGCGGTGCGCCAACTCAGAATATAAATGCTCGTGGCGGTTTCATTGGACTTGAGCCAAAACATAATTATGGAGATATGTGTCGTGCAATCTTAGAGGGTGTTGCTTACATTCTTAGAGAGTGCTTAGAAGCTTTAGATAAATTGTCTACCTGCGAGATTAAAGAAGTTTATTTAATTGGCGGTGGTGCAAAGGGCAAGTTATGGAAACAAATTATAGCCAATGTTATCCAAAGACCTGTTGTGTGTACAACAATGAAGCAGGAAGCTAATACTTGGGGTGCAGCAAAACTAGGTGGTGTTTGTGTTGGTTTGTGGAAGAACTTTGAAGAAGCCCAGAGCCTGGTTCAGCGTGAAAGTGTTTCTTATCCAGATCCAAAGACAAAAGATATCTATGATGCACTTTATAAGGTATTTCTTCATAGCTATGATCAATTGGTTCCTGTATTTGATGAGTTGGCTGATTGTAGAATTATGATTGATGAATATATCCGAGGCCTTAATGACTGATGATATTTTCAATACATACTAGTAAAGTTAAGGAGGAATATATTATGAGTAAAACTGTCGTTATTACTGGTGGAGCGATGGGACAGGGTTTAAGCCATGCTGTTGCATTTGCAAAACTAAACTACAATGTAGTAATTGGTGATCTATTTTCACCAGATGATAGCCGTATGCAGGCTGCAGTAAAACAAATAGAAGAGGCTGGTGGAAAAGGCCTTGCTGTTACTTGTGATGTTACAAAGGAAGATCAAGTAGTAGATATGTTTGCAAAGGCTGCAAAAGAGTTTGGTACCATTGATGTTGTAATTAGTAATGCAGGTATCATGACTTTTGGAAAGACATGGGAACTGGATGAGGAGAAGGTATGGAAGACCATAGATATTAACTTGATGGGAACTTGGCGTGTAAATAAGGAAGCAGCCAAGTATATGATGGCTCAAAAGAGTGGTCGTATTATCAATATCTCCTCTACTGCTGGATTAAAGGGAACTCCTACATTAGGTCACTACACGATGTCTAAATTTGGGGTAATAGGACTTACAAAGACTTTAGCAAAAGAGCTTGCGAAATATGGTATCACTGTCAATGTTATTTGCCCAACAATGGTTAGAACACCAATGACCGAAAGACCTGAGTTTATTTCCTATATCAATGGTATGAAGGGAACTAATTTCAAGACCTTTGAGGAAATGAATGAAGCACTTTGCAAGAGTCGCGCCATGGGCGTAGCATTTATTGAGCCACAGGATGTCAGCAACTATGTTGTATGGGTTGCAACTTCCGATGAAGCTAAGCTAATCACAGGTGCATCTTTAGCGCTTGATGCTGGTTCTATGCTATAAGTTACATATGATAATGTTAATATTATAGGAGGTACAAAGGATGGACTTAACAAAATTTATGGTTAAAGGTGCAGTTACAGAATTAGTTTCTACATTTGATGATAATGAAAAACTTGATTTAGGAATGTTTGAAAACGAGGTTGATTTCCAACTGCAAGCCGGTATTAAAGGCTTGTTTACAGGCGGATTTGCTAGTGAGAGCCTTTATACAACACAAGACGAAAGAGTTGCAATGACCAAGGTTGCAGTGGAAAAAGCAAAAGGTAAAGTTCCAGTAATCGGCAATATTGCAGAACTTCGTCCTTGTGATGCTCTTGCGCTCTTAAAATCCTTTGAAGATGCAGGTGTAGACGCTGTTTGTGTTACTCAGCCTTATGTATTAGGATATACACAGGATATGATGGTTAAATATTTCACTAAATTAGCGGAAAGCACAAAGCTTCCTATGTATGTATATAATGCACCTCAGACTAGCAATACCTTAACTCCTGCTACAGTTGCTAAGATTGCTAACAACAATGAGAATGTTATTGGTTATAAGGATAGTACACAGGATATCATTCATTTGCAAAGTGTACAGGCTGGTATTAAAGAGGGTAAGCATTGGGAATGTGTTTCCGGTAGTGATGCTACTATCTTCCCTACTCTTACGGTAGGTGGTTGCGGTATTATCTCTCTGATTTCAGCTGTATTTCCAAAGCCTATCATCGACATCTGTGACATCTATTTCAGTGGCGATGTAGAAGGTGCCTTTGAGAAACAGAAAGAAATTCTTCAAATTCGTACTGCACTTAAGGGCGCTCCATTCCTTGCAGGTTACAAATATGCTGCAAGCTTAATCGACTTACCTCTTGGAATTGTTCGTGCTCCATTGTCAGATGCCTCTGATGCTGAAAAAGCTAAAATTAAGGAGAACATGATTAAATTAGGACTTGTTAAATAAGTAATGTTATAAGATACATAGAGTTGGAGGCTGTTACACAAAAACTTTGTTAAAAGTGTGACAGCTTCTTTAATTTGCATAAAATAACCGTTAATTGGGATTGTATCCAAGAAAATGCATGCATACTTTTAAAATTGAATAGAATTTTGTAAAAAAATATGATACAATTTGGTGTATGCGTGAAATATTCGCATATTTAGTACAATGTATTTCATAAGTGATGGTTATGCTGAGATACTATATATAAATACTCAAAATATAACAACAAGGACAACTTATATAGGCATACTATACTATTAAAGGAAAGAGGGATTAACAATGCGTATGGCAACTTTCAAAGGCGGCATACATCCCAATGATGGGAAAGATTTATCCAAAGAGAAAGTTACAAAAGTTATCATGCCAAAAGGCGACTTAGTGTTTCCGTTATCGCAGCACATTGGTGCGCCGGCTACACCGGTAGTAGCAGTGGGTGACACTGTTCTTATGGGACAAACCATAGCAGAAGGAACAGGTTTTGTATCTGCTTCCATATGTAGTTCTGTTTCTGGAAAAGTGAAAGCAATTGCGAAGCACTTAGTGGCATCTGGCAGCATGATAGAGTCGATTATCGTAGAAAACGACGGAGAGTATAGGACTGTGGAAGGCTACGGAAAGAAGCGGGATTATACCAAAATGACAAAGGAAGAAATTAGAGAAATAGTAAAGAAAGCCGGAATTATTGGTATGGGTGGTGCAGGCTTCCCGACTCATGTTAAGTTAACACCTAAGGATGACGAAAAGATTGATTATGTCATTATAAATGGTGCGGAATGCGAACCGTACCTTACCTCAGATTATCGAATGATGATTGAACGCTCTAAAGATATTGTGACAGGATTGAAAATTATTCTTACTTTGTTCCCTAATGCGAAAGGTATTATCGCTATTGAGCATAATAAACCGGAGGCAATTAAGGTAATGGAAGAAGCCATTGCTAATGAAAGTAATATTTCCGTAAAAGTATTAAAGACCAAATACCCACAAGGTGCAGAAAGAAAGTTAGTCTTTGCTACCTGTGGACGTAAGTTGAATTCCAGTTTGCTACCAGCAGATGTTGGCTGTGTGGTAAATAATATAGATACCGCTATTTCGATTTATGAGGCAGTTTGCGAAAATATCCCAAGTATTCGCCGTGTTATTACAGTAACCGGAGATGCCATAGCAAATCCAAGTAACTTTATCGTAAAAACCGGTACTAGCTATGCTGAACTAGTAGAAGCTGCAGGAGGATTTACAGAAGAACCTGAGAAAATAATTTCTGGTGGCCCTATGATGGGTATGGCCCTTTATGATATCGATGTGCCAGTTACAAAAGCTTCCTCTGCATTACTTGCAATGAAAAAGGATCCGGTTGCTGAAGTGGCACAAAGCAACTGTATTAAATGTGGACGTTGTGCGACTGTATGTCCATGTCGTCTGGTACCTGCTTTGATGGCTAAGGCTGTAAAGCAGGGCGACTTAGACAAGTTTGTCAGTCTTCAAGGTATGGAATGTTATGAATGTGGATGCTGCACGTATGCCTGTCCAGCTAGAATTCCATTGACACAGCAGTTTAAGAAGGCTAGAAAAGCGATCATTGCAGAAAGAAAAAAAGCGAAATAATACAGAGAGAGGTGTAAATTGTGAGTAAGTTATTAAACGTATCTTCATCTCCGCATATCAGGGATCAGGTTTCCACCACGACTCTGATGGGAGATGTTCTCATTGCGTTATTCCCAGCTAGTGCCTGGGGCGTATATAAATTCGGATGGAATGCATTCTTTATTATACTTGCCTGTGTTCTTACAAGTGTTTTGACTGAGTATGTATATGAAAAATTAATGAAAAAACCTATTACTATTCATGACTTAAGTGCATTTGTAACAGGTTTGCTTCTGGCATTGAACTTATCCCCAAGACTTCCAATTTGGATTGCAGTACTGGGTAGTGTTTTTGCTATCTTAGTAGTCAAGATGCTTTATGGTGGTATTGGTCAGAACTTTATGAACCCTGCTTTAGCAGCTCGTTGTTTCCTTCTGATTTCCTTTGGTAAGCAGATGTCTGAGTGGGGAACTGGGGCAGATGCTATCACAGGTGCAACTCCACTTCAGTTGTTAAAGGACGGTGGTCTTGCAGGCAATGCTGCAGATATCTTAAGTACCAATAAGTTGACCCTTTGGGATATGTTCGTGGGTAATAAATTCGGATGTATTGGCGAAGTATCTGTTCTTATGCTATTAATCGGTGCTGCTTATCTATTAATTCGTAGAGTAATTAGCTGGAGAATTCCAGTCATGTATATTGGGTCCTTTGTAATATTCATGGGTCTTTTTGGTGGCCACGGATTTGATCTAACTTATCTGGCAGCAGAAGTGTGTGGCGGCGGTCTGATTATTGGTGCATTTTTTATGGCAACCGACTATACAACCAGCCCAATTACTTTCCGTGGTAAGATTTACTATGGTATTGTACTTGGCCTAATTACCGCCATATTTAGACGTTTTGCAGGTTCAGCAGAGGGTGTATCCTATGCGATTATCTTCTGTAACCTGTTAGTTCCATTGATTGAGAAGATATCACTTCCTACAGCATTTGGTAGAAAGGGGGCAGCAAAGAATGTCAGCAAGTAAAGGAAATAACACTATAGTAAAAGATGCCATTATTCTCTTTGTCATTACCTTAATCGCTGGTTTACTACTGGCATGTGTAAACTCACTTACTGCTCCGGTGATTGCAGAAAAGAAAGCAGAGGAAACCAGAAAAGCTTACGCTGCTGTGTATACTGAGGCAGCTAATTTCAAGGATGATAAAGGTGACTTTAAAGATATCGCAGAAACTTCTAAGGATTTATTGGCTGAAGAAGCCGGTATTACCAATACAACGATTAGCCAGATTTATGGTGCATATGATAGCAATGATAAACTAATAGGTTATGTATTTACAGCATCCTGTGGCGAAGGCTACGGTGGAGATGTTCCTATTTCTCTTGGTATAGATTTAGAAGGAACGATTACTGGACTTGAAGTATTAAGTAACTCTGAGACGGAAGGATATGGTGCCAATGCATCTAAACCTGAATTTAAGGAGCAGTTTAAAGGCATTAATGCCCCACAGATTAGCTTTGTAAAGGATGGTAATGCTAATGGAAAAGACCAGATTAATGGTATAACCGGTGCGTCAAAAACCTCCAATGCAATCACTAAGGCTGTTAATGCATGCTTATACTATGCAAAAAACGGCATTAAACATTAAGGAGGTGTAAAGGTGAATAAGTATATAGAACGTATATATAATGGTGCAATAAGGGAGAATCCTACTTTTGTCCTTATGTTAGGTATGTGTCCAACTTTGGCAGTAACCAAGTCCGCTTCCGGTGGTTTGTACATGGGTCTTGCGACTACAGTAGTTTTGATTCTTTCCAATATGATGATTTCCGCGTTACGTAAGATTATTCCGGACAAGGTTAGGATTCCTGCGTATATCGTTGTAGTTGCCTCTTTCGTAACGGCAGTACAGCTTATCATTCAGGCATATCTTCCTGCTATCCAGGATCTTTTAGGTGTATATATTCCGCTGATTGTAGTTAACTGTATTATCTTAGGCCGTGCAGAGGCATATGCCAATAAAAACAGCGTAGGTCTCTCCGCATTTGATGGTATTGGTATGGGTATCGGTTTTACTGTTGCTTTAACGATTATAGGTTTAGTTCGTGAATTCTTAGGGGATGGTACTGTATTTGGTCAAGCATTAAGCTTCATGCAGGATTATAAGGTTAGTATCTTTACAGCAGCTCCTGGTGCATTCTTTGTACTTGCTTTATTAACCGGACTTCAGAATAAACTGAAGGCTCCAAGTGCCACTAATGTAGATCGAGGAAATGGCGATATTGCCTGTGGTGGTAACTGCTCCGGATGTTCCGGTGCTGTATGTGCCAGTAACAAAGGCTTAATCGAAGCAGAGAAAGCAGCAGCCAAAGCAGAGAAACTTGCCAAGGCAAAAGCGGCAGCAGAAGCAAAAAAAGCAGCAGCTAAAAATGGTAACGTAGCTGGGAAGGAGGATTGATTTAGATGAAAGAATTAATTATGATCGTTATAACAGCAGCCTTAATTAACAACGTAGTACTAAGTCAATTCTTAGGTTTATGTCCATTCTTAGGTGTCTCTAAAAACACAAAGACTGCAGCTGGTATGGGTGGAGCCGTAATCTTCGTTATTACCCTTGCATCTGCCATGGCCAGTTTAGTTTATGAATTTATATTAGTACCTTTAGATTTGGCATATCTACAGACAATCGTATTCATTCTTATGATTGCAGCCTTAGTGCAGTTGGTTGAGATGTTCTTGAAGAAATCTATGCCAGCTTTATATGAGGCCCTTGGAGTATACCTTCCACTGATTACTACGAACTGTGCAGTTCTAGGTGTGGCCTTGTTAAATGTACAAAGCTCCTACAATTTCTTAGAGAGTATATTAAATGGCTTTGGTACAGCTGCCGGATTCTTTATTGCCATTGTAATTATGGCCGGAATTCGTGAAAAAATTGAGTTTAATGATTTTAGTGAATCCTTAAAAGGATCTCCTATTGTACTGGTAACCGCGGGATTAATGGCAATCGCATTCTATGGATTTGCCTCATTGACATTCTAAGGGAGGAGAAGGAAAATGAGTCCTATTATAATCGCTACAGTTGTGGTAGCGTTAACTGGTTTGATCATCGGTGTCCTTCTTGGAGTGGCTGGTGAAAAATTTAAGGTTCAGATAGATGAAAGAGAACTAAGAGTAAGAGAAGCCTTACCTGGTAATAACTGTGGTGGCTGTGGATATGCAGGTTGTGATGCTGCGGCGAAGGCGATAGCAACAGGTGAAGCAGCGGTTAATGTATGTCCTGTTGGTGGTTCCCCAGTTGCTGAGCAGATTGGTGAAATCATGGGTGTAAAAGCAGAGGCTGCTGAGAAGAAAGTGGCATTTGTAAAATGTGCCGGAACCTGTGACAAAGCATCCAATAAATCCAATTACTATGGGGTAATGGATTGTGTAGCTGCTATGTCAGCTCCTGGTGAAAGTGGAAAAGCTTGTAGCTATGGCTGTATGGGTCTGGGTTCCTGTGTAAGAGCTTGCCCATTCGATGCCATTCATGTAATCGATGGAATTGCTAAAGTAGATGTTGAGAAATGTACTGCTTGTGGTAACTGTGTCGCTATATGTCCAAAAAACATTATTGAGTTAGCGCCTGCAGAATCTAAATTCTTAGTGCGTTGTAACTCCCTTGACAAAGGTAAGGAAGTTAAGGATAAATGTGATGCTGGCTGTATCGCCTGCGGGATGTGTGTACGTGCCTGCGAATACGATGCGGTTCATGTTGAGAATAACTTAGCTTACGTTGACCAGAGTAAGTGTGTAAAATGTGGAAAATGTGCTGAAAAATGTCCTACTAAAGTCATTCGTGATTTGGTAGCTGCAAATTAATTGTAATAATAAAGAGGAAAGGGAGCGTCACTTATGGGATTAGGTGATGCTCTCTTTTTGTTGTAGTAGAATTTTTATTCTCTGCATATAATTCTCAATGCTTTTTATTTCCACATATGTTAAAAAAACGTTTCATTCCCTAATCTTTGATAATTTATTATTACCACATTAGGGAGACACTAATAATATAATATATAAGCTTTTATTTGTAGTGAACACCCACAGTAAACACGTAGGAGGTTGCTATGCGCTTTCGATTTCCCTTCCTAAAATCATTGTTTTTGTTTTTTATTGGCGGCTTTTTGTATGGCATTGTAGAAATGCTGTTTAAGGGCAGTACGCATATCTCTATGGTGATAGCGGGGGGACTAGCCTTTTTGCTGATTGGAAGACTGAATGAGGGAAACCATAATCCATCTTTACTAGGAATGATGGTTATTTCTAGTGTAATTATTACCGTAATCGAGCTAATTACAGGAATCATTGTGAATCTTTGGCTTCACATGAACGTGTGGGATTATTCTTATTTGCCATATAATTTTATGGGCCAGATTTGTCTGTTGTTTTCTGTCTGTTGGTTTGTTCTATCCTTTATCGCTATATTACTGGATGATTACATCCGATATTTTCTTCTTGGTGGGAAAAAACCTCATTATCATTTTATGTAGAATTATCTGAGCGTATACAAAATATATAGAGGATTAAGTCAAAAAATACACAAAAGATAAGAAGTGTTACTTGTTAGAAGAAGGAAGATACCCTATAATATATGTAGAATAAAAGAAAAATTAATTATACTGTTTGGGGAGTAGTATGTATGACCAAAATTAAAGATATTGCAATGCAATGTAATGTATCTGTTTCTACCGTCAGTAAAGCCTTTAATGGATATCATGATATCAGCGAAGAAACACGAAATAGAATTCTTAACGCAGCTAACTCTATGGGGTATCCCATAAAAAAAACATTAAATGATAATAATGAGAGGACCTGTAATATTGGAGTATTATACGAAGATGCATCCAATCAGGGATTAAGGAACGAACATTTTGCGTGTATAGTAGCTTCCTTTAAAGAAAAGGCTGCTAAGCAGGGATATGATATTACATTTATTGAACATAACATAGGAAATACGAGAATGTCGTATTTAGAACATTGCCGACGAAGAAACTTTGATGGGGTTTGTATCGCCTGTGCTGATTTTTCAGATCCAGAAGTAGTGGAGCTGGTCAACAGCAGTTTTCCAGTGGTGACTATCGATCAGGTATTTAATGAAGCTATTTCCATTCTTTCCGATAACATGCAGGGAATGATGCAGTTGACAGAATATATTATTTCCATGGGGCATACAAAGATAGCCTATATATACGGAACAAAATCCAGTGTTACACATAATCGGCTGGTAGGCTTTAATCATGCCGTTACAAACAATAAGATAAAAATTCCGGAAGAGTATATAGTAGAAGGGATGTATAGAAGTGTGGATAGAGCCGAGGAGATTACAGAAAGACTTCTTGACCTTCCAGATCCTCCTACCTGTATTATTGCTCCGGATGATTATTCAGCTTTAGGTGTCATGAATGTAGCAAGAAGAAGAGGTTTTAGGATTCCCGAAGACATTTCCATTGCCGGGTATGATGGCATGCCAGTATCTCAAGTGTTGGAGCCCAAACTGACAACCATTAAGCAGGATTCAGAGGAGTTGGGTGCGGAGGCGGCCAGACAGCTGATTAATCTCATAGAAAACCCTATGAGCACTTCTTTGGATACCATCATGATGAAGGTGGTCTTGGTAAAAGGTGGTTCAGTGTCAAGAATTATCAGCTAATTTGAAAATGAACAAGTACAAGAATTATCGAGTAGTGTATTTATAACATGTATATTGATGAAAAAAGACTTATATGGTAAAATGTGCAATGAATAAACATTAAAAGGGAGAACATCATGAGACTTGTATCAACATCAATGTTGCGTTCGGATATGGTATTGGCAAAGCCAGTTTACCACAGAGACTGCCTGATTCTCAAAGTCGGTCAAAAAGATTTAAAGAGATTTGCCAATAATTTACATAACATGGGAATTGAATATGTATATGTTGAAGATAGTAAGAGTAATGGGATCGAGATTCCAGATGTTGTTTCTGAAAAGACCCGTGTTAAGTGTAAGAAAATTCTTCGTACTACATTGGATGATTATGCAAAGAAAAGTACCCTTGATGCAGATGGAGTTATAGATGCTGTAGACGAGATAATAAAAGAAATTCTTTATAACAAAGATGTGCAGGTAAGTTTAAATGATATAAGTGCTACAGATGACTACACCTTTTCTCATTCAGTCAGTACAACGGTTTATGCCCTTTTGATAGCCAAGGAGCTAGGGTATAGTCGCAGTATGCTACAGAAGCTGGCCGCTGGGACTATGTTGCATGATATGGGAAAGGTATTACTGAATAAAGCTGTTTTGTTTAAAGAGGATCATCTGACTGCAGAAGAATTTGAATATATTAAACAACATACTGTATTGGGCTATCAGGCGCTGAAACGATGTACCAGTATTACAGAGTTGTCTAGAATTATTTCTCTATTACATCATGAACGTATGGATGGATCCGGTTATCCCCGAGGGGTTCAAGCTGGTAATTTACATGAATTTGCAAGGATTGTTGCGATTGCAGACGTTTATGATGCACTTACCACGAATCGGTGTTATCGGAAAAAATGGTCCAATGAAAAGGCAGTTAACTATTTGATTGAATGTTCCGGAACTAAGTTTGATGCCCAACTGGTGGGGCAATTTGTCCAACAAATTGCTATTTATCCAAATGGCTCAATGGTAAGACTATCCGACATGACATATGCTATCATTCAAAAACAGAATCGTAGTTTACCCCTTCGGCCAGTAGTTCGTGTGGTAGCGGATAGGGATGGGAATGATATTCAGATGTATGAGATGGATCTTATGAAAGAACTGTCTATCACAATAATAGAAAGTGAACTGGAGATACTGAATAAAAAGTCCCAGTTTGAAATGGATAAATAATATTTGCTAACTGTTTGTCTTAATGGAGGAGTTAAAGTAGATGTTTAAAGTATTAATTGCCGATGCGGATTCATCAACTGTAAGTCTGATTGAAAAAGTAATAAGTGATAAACTGAAAGAGGCAAGATTAGTTGGCGTTGCAAAAAATGGGAATGATGCTGTGGTGGAAACCATAAACCAGGAGCCAGATCTCATTATAATAGCAGTTAAGATGGCCGGACAAAACGGCTTGGAGACAATAAAACAAATTAGAAGTTTTAATAAAAACGTGCACATTATTATTGTGTCTGCTTATGATTATTTTGAATTCGCTAAGGAAGCTATGTTGCTTGGAGTAAATAATTACCTTCTGAAACCTATTACCGTGCAGCAGATGTATGATGCTATACAACGAGAGTTTATTAGTCTTCGAGAAGAATCTGACAAAATAAAGAAATTTAGAGAAGAAGAGCATATATTCAATACTGCTCTTCGTTTTGTGGAGCATAATTTTATCTATGGCATATTGTTTAATCCAGGTTATAGCTCAGAAATCAATCAATATATAGAACTTATTGGTGTTGGAAAAGTTGGATACATGATGAATATAGTTATTTCTCAAAATTATAGAGATCAGTATTTGGACTTGGATCGTGTAGTTACGCAGGTTCAACGAAGGGTAAAGACGATTATCAGTACACGTGAAAAATGTGCAGTTGGTCCCCAATTAATGAACCGTATTATGGTATATGTAACAAGCGACCGAGCAAAGGATGCCAAGGAGATACAGATTGAATCAGTTAAAATTGCCAGACAGGTAAATGCAGGGCTTAAAGAAACATTTGGGATTGACACCTTTATAGCAATAGGAAGTGTAAAGCCGATAGAATATATACATGAAAGCTATCTAGAGGCTATTCGGTGTACCAAGTACATGCAGGAAGGTCCTGTTATCCATTATAAAGAGATCCGATATAAGAGTTCCACGGTAAGCCATGAATATTATGAACTTATGCATTCTTTGGTCGAAAGTGTTAAGTACAATCGTAATGAGACCCATGATATATTTTCTGGTATCCTTGAGTCGTTAAGACCTCAATCTTCAGTGGAACGAATCAGTCGTCTGATTGAGCTACTTTTTGTAATCAGTTATGAGGCTAAGAAAGAATATAAGGTTCAGAATTTATGGCTAGATTATTATCTGGATTATAATGAAGTACTTAACTATACCGTTGAGGAGCAGGAGAGTTGGGCATGGAGAAGGTTTAATACTCTTTTAAGGGCATTAAAAAATGAAAAAATGGATCGTAAAACCAGCATTGTAAATGTTGCCATTGGACATATTAATAGACATTTTACAGAAGAAGTTACCCTAAATGATATTGCTACGTACGTCAATCTAAGTCCGCAGCATTTCAGTAAGATTTTTAAAGAAGCCACAGGTTTTGGCTATGTAGAGTGGGTAAATAATTTGAGAATAACTAAGGCAAGAGAATTGATGGGTAATTCCGATCGTACGATAAAGGAAATATGTTTTATGGTAGGGTATAATGATCCCAATTATTTTAGTCGTATTTTTAAAAAATATGTAGGAATTAGTCCAACAGATTATATGCTAGAAAGAGAAAAACAGGAAGACGAAAGAGAGTAACTGGCTCTTTCTTCTTCTTACCTATGAATGTAAATTTATACCATTTCCACATATTTATATGAAAAGATATTGACGGAATCGCAAGATTATGCTATTCTAAACTAGCGATGGAAGAGGTCTTTTTTTTATGCCTAAAAATCAATGATGACTGTAAACAATAACACAAATAGAATTTATAGCGGAGGTGGAAGCTGTGCGCGTAAAAATCACATTGGCTTGTACAGAATGTAAACAACGTAATTACGATATGACGAAAGAAAAGAAAGCACATCCAGACAGAATGGAAACTAAAAAGTATTGTAAGTTCTGTAAATCACACACTTTACACAAAGAAACTAAGTAATAAAGCTTTTGTATAACAATAAGTTAATCTATTGAACACTGTCAGTAAATATAGTTATATTTGCGTGAAAGGAATGTGAATGATATGGGAGAAGCTATTAATAATGCAGATGTAGCTCCGAAGAAAGATGCTCCTAAGAACTCTTCTAAGGATGTTGCTCCAAAGAAAAATAGATTTAAATCCTTAAAATCCGAGTTTAAGAAGATTACTTGGCCTGATAGACCAACTCTGATTAAGCAGACAATAGCGGTTTTAGTTATTTCTATTATTGTAGGCGCTTTAATTGTCGGAGTAGATACATTATACAAGACAGCATTTCATATAATAGGTATCTTTGGGGTACTAGGTTAGGGTGATAAGATGGCGGAAGCAAATTGGTATGTTGTGCATACTTACTCAGGATATGAGAATAAAGTAAAAGCAAATATTGAAAAAACCATCGAAAACAGAAATCTGCAGGATCAGATCTTAGAAGTATCGGTTCCTATGCAGGAAGTTGTAGAGATGAAAAATGGTAGTAAAAAGAAGGTAAGCAAGAAGATGTTTCCTGCTTATGTTCTAATTAATATGGTTATGAACGATGATACATGGTATGTAGTTCGTAATACAAGAGGCGTGACTGGATTTGTTGGTCCAGGATCAAAGCCGGTACCATTATCTGAAGCTGAGATGAGAAGCATGGGGCTGAAGAGCAACAATGATGTTCAGATCGACCTTGAGGTTGGGGACACAATTATTGTCGTAGCAGGCGCATGGGAAGACACAAGCGGTGTCATTACTCATATCAATAATCACAAGCAGGTAGTTACCATTAATGTGGATATGTTTGGTAGAGAGACTCCTGTTGAGATTAGCTTTACAGATATTAAAAAGTTGTAGACGTCTGGTATTTACCAGATGGTGGGAGGGAAGACTCCCGATAACACCACAAATTTCAGGAGGTATGCTATAATGGCAAAGAAAGTTACAGGTTATATTAAATTACAAATTCCAGCTGGAAAGGCTACACCAGCACCACCAGTTGGTCCAGCCCTTGGTCAGCATGGTGTGAACATTGTACAGTTCACAAAAGAGTTCAATGCTAGAACTGCTAATCAGGATGGTATGATTATCCCGGTTGTTATTACCGTATATCAGGATAGAAGCTTTAGCTTCATCACTAAGACTCCACCAGCAGCTGTTCTTTTAAAGAAAGCATGTAAGATTGAATCTGGTTCTGGAGTTCCTAATAAGACAAAAGTTGCTACTATTTCTAAGGAAGAGATTCAGAAGATCGCTGAATTAAAAATGCCAGACTTAAACGCTGCCAGCATTGAAACTGCTATGAGCATGATCGCTGGTACGGCAAGAAGTATGGGTATTGTTGTAGAAGAATAATATTCAATATAGATAGAAGCAATTAGATTTTCAAACATCGCAAATTGAAAATTAGGCAATTAAAATAGATCTCATGCCGGTAACGGTT
The DNA here is from genome assembly GCA_023411225.1 of Bacillota bacterium. Taxonomy (GTDB): domain Bacteria; phylum Bacillota; class Clostridia; order Lachnospirales; family Lachnospiraceae; genus KM106-2. Next base: position 62 of record JAEYPA010000040.1, on the reverse strand, counting down.
CGTAGATACGTGGGAGGGCAAAGCTCCCGATACTACCACTAGGAGGTTAATAGAATGAAAAG
>JAEYPA010000024.1 GCA_023411225.1 Bacillota bacterium | reverse complement strand
CTGCAGATGTATGGATTGGTAACCATGCTGATGGACTCTGGAAAATTGAAAATACGCCTGAAACAATTAACATTGAAGGTAGCAAGACATGGGACGATGCAGGCAACCAGGATGGCAAGCGTCCGACCAGCATTACAATCAAACTTATGAACGGCAACACCGTAGTAGATACCAAGACGGTAACGGCGGATGCAGAAGGTAACTGGAGCTGGAAGTTTGAAGGCGTTGACAAGTATGCAAACGGTAAGGAAATTCAGTACAGTATAGTAGAAGAAGCGGTGAACGAATACAAGACAACTTACGACGGTTTCAATGTAACGAACACCCATACGCCTGAGACAATTGACATTGAAGGCAGCAAGACATGGGACGATGCAGGAAATCAGGATGGCAAGCGTCCTACTAGCATTACGATCAAACTTATGAACGGCAACACCGAAGTAAAGACCCAGACAGTAAAGCAGGATGCAGAAGGTAACTGGAGCTGGAAGTTTGAAGGCGTTGACAAGTATGCAAACGGTAAGGAAATTCAGTATAGTATTGTAGAAGAAGTGGTGAACGAATACAAGACAACTTACGATGGCTTCAATGTAACGAACACCCATACGCCTGAGACGATTGACATTGAAGGCAGCAAGACATGGGACGATGCAGGCAACCAGGATGGCAAGCGTCCTACCAGCATTACAATCAAACTAATGAACGGTGATAACATAGTCGATACCAAGACGGTAACGGTGGATGCAGAAGGTAACTGGAGTTGGAAGTTTGAAGGCGTTGACAAGTATGCAAACGGTAAGGAAATTCAGTACAGTATCGTAGAAGAAGTGGTGAACGAATACAAGACAACTTACGACGGTTTCAATGTAACGAACACCCATACACCTGAGACGATTGACATTGAAGGAAGTAAGACATGGGACGATGCAGGCGATCAGGATGGCAAGCGTCCGACCAGCATTACGATCAAACTTATGAATGGCGACACCGTAGTAGATACCAAGACGGTAACGGCGGATGTAGAAGGTAACTGGAGCTGGAAGTTCGAAGGCGTTGACAAGTATGCAAACGGTAAGGAAATACAGTACAGTATCGTAGAAGAAGTGGTGAACGAATACACGACAACTTACGACGGCTTCAATGTAACGAACACCCATACACCTGAGACGATTGACATTGAAGGAAGCAAGACATGGGACGATGCAGGCAACCAGGATGGCAAGCGTCCGACCAGCATTACGATCAAACTTATGAACGGCGACACCGTAGTAGATACCAAGGCGGTAACGGCGGATGCAGAAGGTAACTGGAGCTGGAAGTTTGAAGGTGTAGACAAGTATGCAAACGGTAAGGAAATTCAATACAGTATCGTAGAAGAAGTAGTGAACGAATATACGACAACTTACGATGGTTTCAATGTAACGAACACCCATACGCCTGAGACGATTGACATTGAAGGAAGCAAGACATGGGACGATGTAGGTAACCAGGATGGCAAGCGTCCGACCAGCATTACAATTAAACTTATGAACGGCGACACCGTAGTAGATACCAAGACGGTAACGGCGGATGCAGAAGGTAACTGGAGCTGGAAGTTCGAAGGCGTTGATAAGTATGCAAACGGTAAGGAAATTCAGTACAGTATCGTAGAAGAAATGGTAAACGGATACACGACAACTTACGACGGTTTCAATGTAACGAACACACATACGCCGGGCAAAACCATTGTAACAGTAACTAAGGTATGGAAGGACAGCGATAACAAGGATGGCATCCGCCCGAATGATGTAACTATCAAGCTACTTGCAGACGGGACGGATACTGGCAAGACAATCACCCTGAGCAAGGGGAATAATTGGAAAGGTAGCTTCAATAACCTTGACGAGTACAAAGACGGTAAGAAGATTGTTTATACCGTTGAGGAAGAAAGCATCGAAGGGTATACGGTGGTGATTACAGGAGATGCTCAGACAGGCTTTACTGTGACCAACTCCCATACTCCTGCGGATAATCCGGTAGTGGTAGTGCCGGAACAAGATATTCCTCAAGCACCTGTCAATCCGCCGGATAGTCCGGTAGTGGTAGTGCCGGAACAAGATATTCCTCAAGCAAGCGTACCACAGACCGGCGACAGCACCAATATAGGATTGTTGTTTGCTCTTGCAGGCATCTCCCTGATAGGCGTAGCAGCGATGGTATTCGGCACAAATCGACTGGGCCGACGCAAAAGGTAAATAAGTAAAGCAGAAAGACAATATCTTATCAGGGAAAGCATTTGCAGGATTGCAAAAGCAGTAGGCGCAGACGAAGGAAGTTGAACAGTCTTGGGGTGCCCCTAAAAAGTTAGAATTTATGGCGGAGTGGATTTTCCACTTCGCCTTTTTATGATGAAAACCACGTGATAGTCGCCTGGTTCTATAAGAACTTTAGTGATGTATTTAGACAAAATATACATTAGGAGGATAGTAAAATGACGGCATAAAATACTGATGTTAAGAGTTTTGCAAGTAAAATGTTGTTATAACCAATTTTTACAATTACTTGAAAACAATTAAATTTTGAGTTAGAATAAATATGCTACCTGACAGGGTGCATTTTGAAGGATAGGACATACATATCAGAATTACGTAACTACACCAGAAAAAGGATAATCAGAATGAAACGTATTGAAAAAATACTCCTCACAATTTCTGTGTTAGGAATATCAATAATAACACTTATCTTTGTAACTACCTCATCATCGAGTAGTATTGAGGGCAATATAGAACGCAGAGCATACCAAGACCTTGAACAAACAGCTGACAATCATACATCACGAATAAGTAAATCTGTTGAAGAACACTACTCAATGCTGGAAATACTAGCATCCTATTTGGGCAATAAAGACTCGTTTTCTTTTCAAGAAGAACGTGATGTTACGGATGCTTTTGTGCTGAAAAAGCATTTACGTATGTTGGCCTTCGCTGATTTGGATGGCAACGCCATAAGTTATGAGGATGAAGAATTAGGGAATATTGCGGACTGCGACTACTTTAAAAAGGCTGTGAGTTGGGAGAAGGGTGAAAAAGCAATTCAATTCATGCCGGCAACTGATAAAGTAGATAAGCCAAGTATAATCTTGGCTGTTCCGGTCATACATAAAAATAATATGTCTGGCATACTATTAGCAGCCATAGAACCGAATTCTTTATATAATGCTCTTGATGAAGACGCCTTCATGGGAAAAGGAGTCTCCTTTATAGTGGATGGCCAAGGAAATTTCATTTCGAAAAATTTAAATTGCAAGAAACATGTTACAGAAACTAATTTGTTTGATGATTATTTCATTTCGAATAAAGATACTAATATTAGAGAAACTATTATTTCTCAGATGGCAAAGAATAAATCTGGATCTTTAACCATAAATCACCACGGTGAACAAGAATTCTTAAGCTATGTACCAGTTGATATAGATGATTGGTATGTGTTTACATTTATAGACGTCAGTACGGCAAGGGCTCGCTATGCTCAGAATAGTGATGTATTTAAAAATACAGTTTCCAAGTTGATAATTTGTTATGTAATCTGTCTCATCGTTGTTCTTGTTACTATAGGATTCACTGTTTTTAATATGGTTAAGCGAAACAAAGAACTAACTGAGCAAGAGGCAAGATACCAGCAAATACTAGATGAAACAAAGCAGATAATTTTTGATTATGATTCCAAAACAAGAAAGACAATGTTTATGCAATCTCTATCCCATCTTTTGGGTTACCAGCTTCCAAATAACTGGATAGATGATATTCAATTGAGAGTAAAAAAACACAAAGAATTTGATTACAACGCTCTTTTGCAAAAAATGAAAGAGGTTGAATTAAGCGGACAAAAAGACCATATCGTACTGAATATTCAAACCAAGGAAAAAGGTCTCCGTAAAATAGACATCCATATGAAGCCACTTTATGATGATAATGCACATTTAACACATTTGATTGGCCAAATTGATGATATCACTGATGACAAAGAAACGGCCGAAAGTTTGCAATGGGAAGAACATATGGATGCTGAGCCAGAAGCAATCGACAGCAATATTACATTAGAAAACAAATCGGTGGATCAGCAAATAGAGACTCCAATTGCATCACCCACTGAACAGGAATGCTATCCTCATAAAGTGTATGCGAGAACATTTGGTACCTTCGATCTGTTCATAGATGAAAAGCCTCTTCATTTTACCAGTGATAAAGTCAAGGAGCTGTTGGCAATTCTTGTGGATCGTAATGGTGGAACATTATCTGCTCCAGAGGCAATCAGTATCCTTTGGGAAGATGAACCTGCTGGAGAAAGGCAATTGAGCCGCTATCGAAAACTGGCGCAGAGGCTAAAGGAAGCTCTGCAACAAGCCGGAATAGATGACATTCTTGTGGCTAGCAATGGTGTAAGAAGCCTTGATATATCAAAGATATCCTGCGACTATTATGAGTTTTTAAATGGCAATCCAGAATATATACCAATGTTTCAGGGCATGTACATGACTAATTACACTTGGGCAGAAGAAAGGGCTGCATTTTTGAATAATCTAGAAAGAGAACGAAATAAGTAGAATTAGATTAAAAAAAGAAACATCAAGTGGGAAGCGTATATTAGCTACTAAAAGAAAAGATATTACTTGGGTGCTTATCAGAGTAAAGAAGAAGCAATAAGGGGTTTTTGATTGTTAAGCTTTGAGTGAAGTAGTTAATAGCAATTATATTTTGTGCCCATTTTTATAATATAGATCCAATGTTTAAGGCAATTTAATAAAGAAGATTGGTAATGCTCTGGCATATGCTAGGGCGTTATTTTTGTAGAAAAATAAAATATGGAGCATGGCAGATATATAAACACTTATACAAGGAAAACTTTGTTTCAATGGATTATGACGTGGACGTTATTAAGCAGATCGGTAAACAGATTTTAATTTTAGTAACAGAAAAATATATGGTCTTGGAAGAAGTAGATATACCCATTATGAAGAATTGTTAAAAGATGAGTATAGTGGGGATGAGTTAGAGGTACAAATATATCTATTATTCCGCAAACAGGTGGATTGAATCTATCCAAAAAACATATTGGAAACGATAGAATAGATGTGTTTATTTGGGCCCTGAATGAGTATTTTGATAAAAAAGTGAATTTGTTATTTAATCAGTGTTCAAAAGAAAACATGAGTTATTTGGAATCATTTTTTGACTGTTTTGATGATGTATATGATTACTGTGCCGTTATATATAAAATTGATAGGAAACTTGTAAGGGATATGATCACTTCTGGTGCGAACGCCATAAATTCAGGAAAACGTGTTGTAAAATATATGGATTTGGCAGAACAATTTTGGAGAAAAAAAATAAATATATTATGTATAGGATGGAAACATAATAAAGCAATTTTAGGAGAGATAGACGATGGATAATTATAAGCCAGAACTAAATTTCGTTACACAGTTTAATCTGTCAAGAAACGGGATGATATTAGAAATAAAGGATGAGTTTAATGTTTTGCACCTTGCATTTTCACAAATGGCTGAATTAGGTGATGAATATATGGAAATGTTAGATAGAATAATGGTTATGCCATTACGAAAACTATTATTGAAAATCAACATCCATCTATTCTATTAACTGTGTGTCCGGATTTTAAGATGCCTAAATTAAACGGTTTTAAATTTAATGGTGATGATAAGTTAACAATGGTTTTGCCGCCGTATCAAAGTGGTGAGATAAATGATTGGTTAAATGTTGAGGACTGGGGAAAGCAACATATTGCACACTTTGATAAAAACGAAAAAGATATACCTAATATTATTTCTGAAGATCCACTTAACTCGATTATGAATCAACTGAAAAAGGGGACAAAAATACTTTTGTGGCAAAGATACAGATACCTGAATTGGCTGATGATTGGCCAGGGTTAACAGAATTACCTTAGTAGTAAGAGCTTTCGTTTTACTACTAATTTTACTACTAACAGGTAGTGATAACTTGCAAAATCCTGCTCTGATTTGCCATAATCCGCATTTTCAGAGTATATTACAATAATCCCGGAAACTCTTGCAAAACAAGGCATTTCTGGAAAAAAGGAGTAAATTATAACAATGATAAAGGTGCTATTCGTCTGCCACGGCACTATGTTCTACGAAGGGTGAAAAGATGGTAAATATAAGGGGAGGAGAGGGATTTTGGTAGAATTGCACAATAGGAATTGGGCGCGTTATGACATGGAAAAAAGAATAGAAAGTAGGTTCCTTTGGGGACGCACTTATTCATAAGTGCTTGACTACTACAGAACAAACCCAGGCGGGAATGTCAAGATTACCAGGATGGTGGTAATGACTTGATAGGAACGGCTGGGTTTTTAATATAAATTTTTCTGGACTGATAAACGAAAGAAAAGTCACATCTAATTTTAGTTGCTGTACCCTTTTTTTATATAGAATGCATAATTAATTTTATAGATAATAAATAAAGCTATTCATGGATAAAATTGCATCGAAGGATTGATAGCAATAGGTTGACTCTTAAATTTTCATAAGCTATTATGATTTCAATGCTCGCGACATGGTATCATAGGAATCCATGCTAAGCCAACGTAAAGGCAATCACTCAACTAAAGGAAGAGGGCTATATTGTGCGGGAGGTAGATGAGATGGACAATTATAAAATACAACAATTATAAGCCTAAGAATAAGATGTTATAATGACAAAGAATGTTCAGCAGAAAGAGGTTCTTAATGACTAATATGAAAAAGAAACATAAAAAGTGGAAAGTATGGCTCACAGCCGTGACAACTATACTACTAATCATAGTGGTATCCAGTGCAGTTTACTTAAATGACTACTATCATGCAGATCAGAAGGCAATCGATGCCTTTGTACCTAGTGGGTATGTAAACAAGCAGGTTCTTGATAATAACACCATTGTATATGAACCAAAAGAGGTGAGAGCAGGGCTGATATTTTATCCTGGTGGAAAAGTGGAATATAAAGCCTATGAACCATTAATGGAGGCATGCGCATCAAAAGGCATCCTTTGTGTACTTGTAAAAATGCCATTTAATTTGGCAGTTTTTGATGTAAAAGCAGCGGATGGTATTCAAGAACAATATCCGGAAGTTGAAAAATGGTACCTTGGTGGTCACTCACTAGGAGGTGCAATGGCAGCTTCTTACCTATCCGACCATGCAAATGAGTTTAAAGGTCTGGTACTTTTAGGTGCATATTCTACAGCTAATTTGTCGAATACTACTCTTAAAGTCTTGCCTATTTATGGTAGTGAAGATCATGTACTTAATCGGGAGAAATATGAGAATTGCAAGTCAAATTTACCTAAGGGTTACACGGAAGTTATTCTTAAAGGTGGATGTCATTCTTATTTTGGTATGTATGGTAAACAGAAAGGTGATGGTACACCTACTATTTCCAATGAACAGCAAATTAACCAAACTGCAGATGCAATTGACCAGATGATTGTAAGAGATATATAAAGTGAATAGGATAATAACCAGCCCATGTGGACTCCAGGAGGTACATGGGCTATTTTAATGGGTATTTTAGCAGATTGTGTTTGAAATTCAACCAGGAAGTTACATTAAATATAAATATAAGTATGAATCACATTGACAAAGATTTACAAATAATGTAAAATTTAGCTTATAAAGTAAAGGCACAAAATTTTGGTATCTATTGCTACATAACTACATAACTAAGTGACGATATTATGCTTTATGAAATGCTTTTATTTGACAAAGAGATCTGTGTTTAATTGTAATATGGAAAATAAATTACTATGGGGGGAGTATAATGCCTAAATATGAGTATTATTTATTTAGCTGTGATTTTACTGGTACCTTTAATGGAAAGGTTGATATTGAGCATTTACAAGAAGAGATGAATGAGCTTGGACAGAACGGATGGGAATTAGTTAATAGTAATGAAACGAATAAAAATGGATATACAAAAAGCATTCTTTTTATTTTTAAACGTGAGATTTATTAGCTGAGGTTTATACAAATAAAGTTGATGCCACAGACGTAGGTGGTGTTAGAAACGAAGGAAGGGATTGTTTGAATTTAGATGTGTTTTTAACAAAAGAATGCAATATGAGATGCATATTTTGCGGGGCAGTAGTAGATAATGAAGTATCGTTACTTTTACCTCAAGAATTAGAGCATATTTTTCGAGAAGGTAAGAAATACGGTTTTCGTTATACTACATTATCTGGTGGAGAACCATTAGTATATAAATACTTTAGGGAGGCAGTTGAAATCGCTTTAAAGTATAGTTTTTGGGTTAATGTAACCACTAATGGTTTACTGATAAACCAAGATTTAATTAATTTTTTAAAATGTAAAAATGTTAATTTGAGAGTAAGTTTACACACGTTAAATCCTAATAAACATTGCAAAATAACTGGTACAGATACTTGGAATACAGTGGTTAATAATATTAAATTGTTAAAGATGAATAACATGTACTTTTCTATTGGATGTACCATTTTTGATAGTAACATATCGGAGATAGAAGATATTGCACAATTTGCTTTTAAGATGGGTGCTGCATATATACGTTTTACGCCGGTAGTAGGGGTTAATATGGGAATGCAATATGAGACAGATAGAGATTTCTACAAAGATAGTATTAGTAGGATTACACGTCTTCTACTTAAATATAGGAAATACATATTCTATCAGAAAAATAAGATGTTTCAGTCAGCAGATTTAAAGAGAGAGTTTGTTTCAATGATGACAACAAGAAAATGCCCGGCTGGCTCAAATTTATTTATGATTGTAGATTCTGAACATAATGTTCTGCCATGTCAGTTTGTACCTAAAAATGAGGGGTGGTATCAGCATTGTAATGAACTTAGTTTCATACAGAAAGATTTTTCTGCTTTACATAGTTTAATGGAGGTTAATTTCGATAATTCAAGGAATAAAGAACATAAAGGTGAATGTGCAAAGTGTGATTATGTTAAAACATGTTTAGGTGGATGCTTGGCTAATCGCATGCCTAAAAACAAAATCATGGAGGATGAACAGGATATATGTATGTTATCCTTATTGAATGAAGTGCTAGAAGAAACTGATCCACGGGATAGGGAGTTTATTATTGACTACTGGATGTACTATTTTAACCAGAGAATTACGAAAAAAGATCGAAATGTATACTGTATGCGTAAACTTCCTATCTGGGAGTTGAATTTTCGTATGGATATACCTAGAGATATTTAGAGTGGAAATTGGAGGGTGAATTGATAAAAGTAGTTTTGATTTCGGTTGGAATTGATAATAAGTATGGATTAATATCAGGAAAAGCCAATAAGAATAGGATAATTACCCCTATGTTATCTATACCATATATTGCGGCAATGATTTTGAAACGGGATGATGTGGAACTACAGGTAATCGACGAGGCTAATGGAATCGTTAATGAGATACAGGAAGCGGATATTGTTGGTCTATCGGGTATGACGATGCACGCTAATAGAATGTATCGACTTGCGGACGAATACAGGGCTAGAGGTGCTTTCGTAGTGTTAGGAGGTATTCATGTAAGTTTTATGGTAGAAGAGGCACAACAACATGCGGATACAGTTATGGTCGGGGAAGGGGAGTATTTATGGCTTGATTTTTTGAATGATTTTGTTAGAAATGAACCTAAAAAGGTGTATATATGTAACGAACCTGTAGATTTTACCAAATTACCAAGAGCACGCTTAGATTTAGTAAAAGGGATAGCGTACGAACAACCATTTGGAAGTATGAATGCAATCATGGCCTCAAGAGGATGTCCCAATAACTGTAGTTTTTGTTGTGTAAAGAATATGTTTGGAAGGAAGATGCGGTATCGGGATGTAGATGATGTATGTAGTGAAATTAGTCAGATGGGTGACGGTTTGATTTTATTTGCTGATGATAATATGATAGGCAATTTTGCATATGCTAAGAAATTATTTAAAAGTATGATACCTTTAAATAGAATATGGGGAGGACAGATGAGTATTACACTTGCTAAAGACCAAGAGTTACTAGAGTTAGCTGTAGAAGTTGGGTTGAAATCTGTATTTATTGGTATCGAAAGTGTGGATGAGAAAAATATTGAAAAAATTAATAAATCTGGAGTTAATAAAGTGAATGAGTATGAACAATTAATTAAAACAATTCGTAGCTACGGTGTAGAAATATTCGGGTCATTTATAGTCGGACTTGACGAAGATGATGAAAGAACATTTGACAATATCTATAATTTTATAGTTAGAAATGGCATTCATTATCCTTGCGTAGGAATACTTACTCCATTTCCTGGTACTAAGCTATACTTTGATTTGCTAAATGAGGAGAGAATAGTAGATTGGAATTGGGACAAGTATAATTTAACACATGTAGTTTATAAGCCAAAACGACTGTCTATGGAAAAACTCCAGTATGAATATGATAATTTAATGTATAGTATTAGCAAAACTGGAAGAGGGAGAAGGATTTGAGTGTGGAGGCATTAAAAGTAGAATCATTTTACAAGAAGTATGGAAGAAGAGCAATACTGGATCATATCAGTTTTACAGTAGAGGAAAATGAGGTTATTGGAATTATTGGACAAAATGGTGCAGGTAAGACTACCTTGATTGAATCAATTTTAGGGTTACGTAGTGGGTATGATGGAAAGATAAAAATTTATGGTCAAGATATTAAAGATAATCCCAAAAGGATGAAATATCTTGTTGGAGCTCAACTACAGAATTGTGTAATTAATAAGTCTATGCGTGTTAACGAATGTATTGATTTGCAAGCAGCTATTTTTAAAATACAGGTAAACATGGATCAGCGATTAGAGGAATTCAATTTACTTGAGAAGAAAAGGGCAAAGATTAAAGAGTTATCAGGAGGTCAACTGCAAAGACTATTTGCGCTTTTGAGCAATTTGCATAATCCAAAGATTTTGTTCTTTGATGAATTAACAACTGGTTTAGATCCAGAGGCTAGGAATGGAGTTTATAAGTTTATACTTAATTTAAGAAAGCAAGGTACAACAATTTTCATGTCAACACATTTTATGGAAGAACTAAATTTATTGTGTGACCGTGTAATTATTTTAAAGAATAAGAAAATAGTTCAGAATTCGACTCCGAGGAATTTAGTTGGTAACTTGGATTTTCAGCATATCTTATCTTATACAAGTGATAATACACTGGAGAGTATTAACAAGATTTTTGCTGAACAAGGAATAGACGTAAATCCTTATTCAACTGAGATTAGAGTAAATCAATATGAAGTTAAAATAGCTAATGAAGAAAAAAAACAAACTGTTAAGAGTTTAGTAGAACAAAGGACAGATGTATTTGAGAATGTTTCTTTTAGGGAAGCTTCAATGGATGATGTTTATAATAAATATTGTATAAAGTAGAGGAGAGAAATGGTGGTAAAAATATTATTTATCAAGTTTAAGATGTTTTTTCGCGATTATCCAGCGGTGTTTTTTACCTTAGTATTCTGTCCACTATTATTATTAATTTTTGGAGAGGCAATGGGAAATGAACCAGATCCTATTTTGGGCGGACTTGGTGCTGTAGATGCATCAGTTCCAACTTATATAGTTACAATTATTTCAGGAGTTTCTCTTCTTTCATTTCCAATTGCTTATGTTGGAAGTAAGGAACGCGGAGAATTGAAGAGACAAAAGATGTTTCCTATTAGTCCTTTTAAGATGCTTTTATTCGAGAGTTTAATATATCTATTACTATCGATTGTAGGAATGATTATACTTGTCTTTTTCGCTAATTTAACTTATGGCACGCCATATCCCAAGAATCTGATTAATATTTTCGTGGCTGTCTTAATTTCATATTTCTCGATATTTTCTATGGGGGTTTTGGTTAGTAGCTTTCTAAATACAGTAAAGTCTGCACAAGCATTATGTTTTGCATTGTTCTTTTTGATGCTTTTTACATCTGGACAATCAACACCGCTTGAAACAATGAGTGATGAAATGCTAAGAATATCTGATTTTATTCCTTTGAAATATTCTGTAGTCATAATGAAAAATGTGTGGAAGGGAAAATGGTTTTTTGATTGTACAAAAGAGCTTATAGTAGTTATTGCTATATGTATTATTTGTGTTTCTTTGGCAAAGATCATTGATAAGCTGACATCAAGTAAATGATTAAGTATATTAGCAATAGAAGATAGATTATATAAGTATAACAGAGAACATCCCTTACAACTCCCTGTCATTACTCCTCACGTTTGTCGGCATACGTATTGCAGTAACATGGCGAAGTCAGGAATGAGTCCGAAGACGCTACAGTACCTTATGGGGTGTTAGATGTCCAGTGGACATCCGATTAACACGGACCGAAGTGGAATGGAGAGCATTCTGATATCAGCGTTACCCTCAATACCTACACTCATCTTGGAGTAGAAGATGCTAGAAATGAGCTTCAAAGATTGAAGGAAATTAAGAAGGAAGTTACCTACACATTAAAGAGTGTGTAGGGGGTGTAAAGTAATTTACTTTACAAAAACACAAAAAACAGCCTATAAAAGTGCACAAAGGGTGCAAACCCAGTATTTTGGTGTGCTACCCGTCAAGTAGACATTTAAAATATCGAAAGTTTTTTGACTCAGCCGTCCACATATGTGGGCGGCATTTTTATGCTGCTAACATCAGTTTTTCATGGTATTCCATGGGTGTTAA
>JAEYPA010000007.1 GCA_023411225.1 Bacillota bacterium | reverse complement strand
ATAAATAGAGTTACATGCTTCACGATGCTGGAAGAATACGTCTCCGTTCTCATGAGAACCACGCATTGCTGGTTGCTCTGGATTAAGTGCATGCTCACGGAATGCTTTCACCGCATCCATATTGCACATTTCCTTCAAGTCTGCAAAATCCCATGTTTCAATTTTTTGAACTTCGTGAGAAGTACGGAAACCATCAAAGAAATTGATGAATGGAACCTTACCTTCAATTGCACAAAGGTGAGCAATTGGACTTAAGTCCATAACTTCCTGTGGGTTGGATTCAGCTAACATAGCAAAACCAGTTTGACGACAAGCGTAAACGTCACTATGATCACCAAAGATATTTAAAGATTGAGTTGCAACAGTACGTGCAGAAACATCGAATACACATGGAAGCTGTTCAGCTGCAATTTTATACATATTAGGGATCATAAGTAAAAGACCCTGAGATGCAGTAAATGTAGTAGTAATTGCACCAGCTGCTAAAGAACCATGAACGGTACCTGCTGCACCTGCTTCAGATTGCATTTCAACAACCTTAACAGTATTTCCAAAAATATTTTCCTGACCTAATGCGGACCACTGGTCAACAACGTCTGCCATTGGACTGGAAGGTGTAATTGGATAGATAGCAGCAACATCTGTAAACGCGTACGCCACATGAGCAGCAGCTGTATTTCCGTCCATAGATTTTTTTTGTCTAGACATATTATTCCTCCTTAAGTTGTTATTGCAGAATGCCTATAATGTAGAATGCATAATGCCCTACAATTGCATTATTTTACCACAGTAAACGCTATATGTAAATAGAATGAATGTTTTTTCGACGATACAATCCGTGTTAAAAAGCTTCCATTTTAAAGGGATTTTATGGTTTTTTGATGGATATTCCAGGCAAGGAAAAGTATGGTTGAATCCCCTTTTATAACCACTTTTTCTTTCTAAAATAGATCAAACACACTATAAGCACAACGACACTTAACATTGCAACCCCTAGATAGCCGAAACGCCAGGATAACTCCGGCATAGTGGTAAAATTCATACCATACCAGCCAGTGATTAAGGTCAGTGGTAGGAATATAACTGAAACCACAGTAAAGACCTTCATAATCTTATTCATGCTATAATTAAGGGCTGCGTCCAGAGCCTCTCTAATATGTATCAAACTTTCTCCTAAAGCCTGGGAATTGTTACTTAGCCTACTTGCTTTGTCGGTAAAAATCTTAATATATCGCAAATCCTTTTCTAGGAAGATATCATTCTCATTTTCCAAAAGTCCTTCCCCTATGTCCACCAGTCTTTGATAGTAATTCTTTAGCTGAGATAACTTCTTTCTCATATCGTAGATATTACGATTAAGATCCACACTGATTTTTCCAGAAACCAGTTCCTTCTCCATATTCATGATACGCTGCTCATATTTCTCCAGATTGTGATTGCCATCTACCAAAAGCATATCCAAAGTACCGAAAATCACCTTTTCTAATGTGGCATTTTGCTTAAACCGTTTTACAGCACTTTCCAGTGCTTCCATGGTACTATTATTATCATCCTTTATTTTGATGACTAAAAACTGATTTTTCTTTATCAGTAGTGCAATGGTGTCTTGATAACACCGTACATTCTCCAAAGACACTACATTAATGATAGCAAAGCTGTAATCATCATAGACATCCAAACTGGTTCTAAAATGGGAGATATCTTGTATGCTATCTCGTAAAAGTATTTCATCAAAGCCTAGATAAGAAGCACTCTCCTGTAGCTGTTCTTTCTCTAAATAAGCAATACACGGCTGATTACAATTAATCTGATCTAATGTAATTTCCTTAATCATTTTATTTTCGATTGTGTATAACATCGGCCACCATCTCCTCTTCTTTACATGCTTCAAGCTTATGCATTTCATCTATATTTGTCAATATTTCTCTTGTATCAGGGTGGTATAAGAATTTATAGGATATAATGTTACAGCCATTTCTTCTTTTTAAAATATACAAGGCTGATAGTGAGAACTAGCGTACTTAATAGGCTTACTGCAATATATCCATAGCGCCAGGTAATCTCTGGCATGGTGGTAAAGTTCATACCATACCAGCTGGTAATCAACATGAGGGGATGGAATACTACAGATACTACAGTAAATACCTTCATAATTCTATTCATACTATAGTTTAAGGCAGCGTCCAACGCTTCTCGTATATGAATCAGACTCTCGCTTAGTGTCTGGGAATTCTCACTGAGACGCTGTGCCTTGCCGGTGAATATCTTAATATATCGCAAATCCTTATCCTGAAAAATCTCATTTTCATTCTCTAACAAACCCTCTCCAATATCCACCAGACTCTGGTAGTAGTTTTTCAAAACAGAAAGTTGCTTTCTCATATCATAGATATTACGATTAAGAGTGACACTTGTCCTCCCGGAAACTAGCTCTTTCTCCATATTCATAATATATTGCTCATATAATTCCAAATTTCGATTACCATCTATTAGTAATCGCTCTAGGGTACCAAAAATCACTTTTTCCAAGGTTGCATTTTGTTGATACTTCATAACTGCACTTTGCAGTGCCTCCATCGTATTATTATCATCTTTAATCGTTATAATATAGAAACGGTTTTTCTTAAGTACAAACACAATGGTGTCATTACTACATGTTATATCTTGCATAGAGATTACATTAATTACTGCCACACTATAATCATCATATACATCATAGCTAGTACGAAAATGCGACATATCTCCCATATCTACTCGTACCATTAACTCATCAAAGCCAAGGTTACCCACCTGTTCCTTTAACTGTTCAATCTTAAGATAGGCAATGCATGGTTGATCCGGATTGATATCTTTAAAAGGTATCTCTATGATTCTATTTTCTTCAATGGTGTAAAACATCTATATTACCTCCATTATTATTTACAACTTCTATATTCATAATCTGTATTCATAAGTTTTCCCATATAACTGAAAAAAACCCGTAGAAAGACATTGCCTTGTAGCAAATCCTTTTACGGGTTTTCCTTCATTTATGCTCTTTTTAAAACTTCAAGTACAAATTTCCATACACGTTGTACAGAACTTATACTCATTTTCTCACGATAAGTATGAATTTCTGTAAGATCTGGTCCAATCGATACACAATCCAAACCATTAAGCCGACCTGCAAATAATCCACATTCCACACCTGCATGAATCGCTTCTACCTTTGGTTCATGCCCGTATTGTTCTGTAAATACCTCCATCATCAAAGTGCGAAGCGCTGAATGCTTATTGTATTCCCATCCTGGATAATCTCCTACAATGGTTATGCTACCACCGATTTGCTGCATGATACAAAAAAGACGTTCAACTAACATTTCTTTCTGACTTTTAACACTACTTCTTACACAGTAGGAAGCAGTAACCTTATCAAATTCTGTCTTTAAAATACCAAGATTTAAGGACGTCTGCACTAAGCCCTCAATATCCACACTCATTGCCTGTATTCCGTTAGGAAGGCAGTTTAACATAAATATTGTCTTATTGGTGGATTCCGCATCCATTGGATTTAGATTGGTTTGAAATAGGTTAGTATGTTCCTTTACTACGGATATGTTCATATCAGGATCTGTTGTTTCATATTCCTTTTTGATATCAGTAATAATATTGGTCAAGGAGGCTTCTATTTTATCAAAATCAGCGATTACAAGGCTGGCAACACTCTTGTTTGCAATGGCATTATCTTTTAATCCACCTTCCACTGAGATCAAGTGAATTTGAGCAATAGAATTCATTCGATAAAGAATACGACCAAGTAGAATATTGGAGTTGGCACGTCCTGTATTGATTTCAACACCGGAATGTCCACCTGTAAGTCCGGAGATTACAAGCTTGTATCGCTCTCCTATACTCTCTTATCGTGTTATTGGAAGAGAACAAGTAGTTACATTTCCTCCAGCACAGCTTACAGTAAAGATTCCCTCATCCTCAGAATCTATATTAATCATTCTTCTTCCAGTAATGGAAGAAGTATCTATCTTTGATGCACCTATCATACCGATTTCTTCATCTACGGTAAAGATAACCTCAAGTTTTGGATGTGGGATGGAATCATCAGAAAGGATTGCCAAGGCAATAGCTACTGCAATTCCATCGTCACCTCCAAGAGTTGTACCCTTTGCTAAAACAAAGTCACCATCTATAGTTAAGTCCAATCCCTCTTTTGACATATCTTTTGTGCAATCACTTGACTGTTCACACACCATGTCAAGATGTCCCTGAAGAATGATTGGTTCTTTATTTTCATATCCTTTTGATGCTTCTTTGGTGATTATAATATTATTGTATTCATCCTGAATATACTGTAATTGATGTGTTTTGGCAAATTCCACACAATAATCACTAATTTGTTTCATATTTCCTGAACCATGAGGGATAGAACAAAGTTCTTCAAAATATTTAAATACCCCTTTTGGTTCTAGTTGTTCCAATATACCCATGTAATCACTCCTTATTTATTAAACAGCTGATACCCTTTCTTTCCGACAGATTGAATCAGCTGCTGTGAAATCATATAATCTATCAACGTTAGTGAGAATTTATTAGGATCGCTGATTCTGGCTTTCTTTTTGGACCAAAAGACACCACTGCTCACATTTTTTATTTGTTCACTGATTTCTTTTTTTGTGGCAATCCCATTTTTCTTAAGATATTTTATTACTTTACTCGCAGATTTACTTAACAGGCGCCGCTCTAAGTCTTCTACTTGCCTTAATTCGTTACGTAATCCCCAAGCATATAAAATAGCAGTAATGATCGCAAACATTACTATCCCTATGAAAATCGTTAAAAAATTCACTATTTAATCTTATCCTTTCCTTCCATAATAACAAATTTATTATTTCGCAGTATCTGCATATACTTAACCAATCTGTCATAAAGTGGATTTGCTTTATCGCCATACTTTTCTTTGATCAGTTCAGCAATCTGATATACAGAATTCTGACCGTCTATTGCATTCCAAACAAAAGTGCCATACTCATCCAACTTAATATGACTGATTTTCGGTGTATGAAAGAATTTTTGAGCGATGGTGCTGTAAAAGCCTGTATGAACCATATTTATGGTTACGATACCGTCATTCTCCTCCCATGTATTTTTTGAATTCCGAACCGGAATATAATCCAGATAATTTTCACTTTTCTTTTTAGCCATTGTCATGTTCTCCACTTTAAAGATATTGGGTTGTATACAAATCTAACCTTATTTGATATACAACCCAATTATTACATATTAATATTATTTATTAAGTTTCTTATTCCACATTGTAAATTTTAAGATGGATAAAAGCAATAATGCAAAGAATACCAAGCCCCCGATATTACCAAGGCTGATTTTGGAACTGATATCAATTGCTTCCCCAACAGAACCTCCCTTAAAAGGTATCACTGCAAGGACAGCTAAGATAATACCAACAATTCCTTCACCGGCAATTAGGCCTGACGTATAAAGTACACCTGATTGTACACAGTCAGTTTTAGCTTTTTCATCTTTGTATTTGCGTTTTTCAAGGAACCATCTAATCAATCCACCAGCCATGATTGGTGTGGAAAGATGAATAGGAAGATAAAGACCGATTGCAAATGGAAGTACTGGAATTCCAAGAATCTCAATCACTATCGCAATAAATACACCGGTAAATACCAATGCCCATGGAAGGTTACCACCCATAACACCCTCTACAACCATTTTCATAAGTGTTGCCTGAGGGGCAGCTAATTCTGCAGAACCATAGCCCCATGCTGAGTTTAAGAGATAGAGAATACCTCCAATGGCAATAGCAGAAACCACACATCCAATTATTTCACCAATCTGCTGTTTCTTAGGTGTGGCACCTAGTAAGAAACCGGTTTTAAGATCCTGTGAAGTATCACCTGCAATAGCAGCTATGATACAGATTACGGAACCGATTGTAATCGCTCCAATCATACCGGTTGAGCCATCCGTTCCGGTTGCTTTTAAAATCAGTGTTGCAATTAACAGTGTTGCAATTGCCATACCGGAAACCGGGTTGTTAGAGGAACCGATAAGACCAACCATTCTGGAAGATACGGTTGCAAAGAAGAAACCAAAAATGATGATAATCAATGCACCCAGGAAGGAAACCGGAATAGTTGGAACAAGCCACATAAACACTGCAATGATAAGAGAAACACCTAATACTACTTTAATAGAGATATCTTGTTCAGTACGAGTTGTACCACCATTATTTTTACCATAACCACCAATTGCCTGTTTAAAGGTCTTGATAATAAGTGGTAAAGATTTGATTAAACTCATAATACCACCTGCAGCAACAGCACCTGCACCAATGTAACGTACAAAGCTACCCCATAATCCCCAGGTTCCTTTCGTTGCCCAAAGTTCTGCAACAGTAACTTCAGCAGGATAAATAATTAGATCACTTCCAAATAATGCGATCAGTGGCATAATTACAAACCATGCAGTAACACCACCTGCAAGGAGATAAGAGGAAACTTTAGGACCGCAGATATATCCAACACCTGCAAGAGCAGGGAGAACATCTCCACCGATACCAGATCCTTTGTAACTAGATATTGACCAATCAACTTCACTTGGGAAGAGTTTAAGTCCATCAGCTATAAATTTGTATACAGCTGCTATTCCAAGCCCTGCAAAAACTGTAGCAGATTTTGCTCCGCCCTCTTCTCCAGCGATTAAAACTTCAGCACATGCTTGTCCTTCAGGATATGTAAGCACGCCGTGTTCTTTCACGATTAATGCACTTCTTAAAGGAATCATTAGCAATACACCAAGGATTCCACCACAAAGAGCGATTAATCCAATTTCAATCAAGGATGGCATATCACTTATTCCATCATTTGCCCACATAAATAATGCTGGCAATGTAAAAATTGCACCTGCAGCAAGAGATTCCCCTGCAGAACCTATGGTCTGAACCATATTGTTTTCTAGAATATTATCTCGCTTTAAGATTTTGCGAATAATACCCATTGAGATAACTGCAGCTGGAATGGATGCAGACACTGTCATACCTACACGAAGTCCAAGGTAAGCATTGGCGCCTCCAAATAAAATTGCCAGTAACGAACCGAGAATAACAGATACCACTGTAAATTCAGGCATAACTTTGTTGGCTGGTACATAAGGTTTAAAATTCTTATTGTCCATAATTTTACTCCTTTTTCTGTATTATCGATTTTTTTCGAAATATTTCGACAATTTCATTTTACTTTACTGTGACTATTTATTCAAGTATTAAAGTAAAAAATATTAATACGAACAATGGAAAGTTTATGCAAAGTACTACAAATCTTACAAAATGATTGTAATAAAATTCATAGTTATTCGAAACTACAGACAAATAAAACAGCAAGAATGAGTAAAACAACACTATAAAAAATTGATAAAATAGAAACATTGAAAGGAGGGCTTTGATATGAGCAACAATCGTATCGCAAAAATTGAGGCAGCAATTGAATTTATAGAAACACATTTAAGCGATAAATTAGATCTAGACACTGTCGCCGATGCTGTTCATTACTCCAAATATCATCTGCACCGAGTTTTTACCAATACTGTAGGACTAACAATCCATGACTATGTGCAACGCCGTCAACTTACCGAGGCAGCAAAACTATTGGTTTTTTCTGAAAAACCAATAATTGAGATTGCTGCTGTAGCCGGATATGAAACACAACAAGCATTTACCAATATTTTTACAGCTATATATAAACAACCGCCTAATCAATACCGGGAAAATGAAAGATTTTACCCATTACAATTAAAGTTTCGCTTGGAGGGAGATTACAGAATGCTTCATAACAAAGAATTAAATAATTGGCATATTGCTTTCGCAACACCAGAAGATATACCCTCTTGGATGGACTTGGTGCGGCTCGTAATTGATGGCTTCCCATATTTGCAAGAGGATGAGTATATATTGGAACTAAAGCAGCGTATTAAAAGTAAACAAGCACTGATTTCAAAAGATGGTAATATAGCGGTGGGTATTATGCTTTTCTCCTATAACACAGGAAGCATTGACTTTATGGGCACCCACCCACTTTATAGAAAAAGGGGAGTACCTAAAGCATTTCTAGATAAGGTAATGGGTGAACTTATTAAAGAAAAAGAAATTAGTATAACAACTTATAGAGAAGGTGATAAAGCGGATACTGGCCACCGCAAGTTAATTCAAGAATTAGGCTTTGCAGAAGCGGAGCTACTCACTGAATTCGGATATCCAACACAACGCTTTATTTTGCCAAAGGAGGTAACACATGAGCAATAAATCACAAAATGACAGACAGGATATTGTACTTGATGTGCCAACTTCTATCCCTTTTCCAGATGAGATTGCACACCTCGGCATTATAAACAAAAAACTAGAGGCTGCTCTGCAGGCGGCAAATGACAATATAAATAAAATTGACAAGGACTACATGGCTGCCAAGAGATATATGGCTGACTATCGTGGGGAAATTGATCCCCATGAGATGTTTCAAAATGAATTGGCACTAAAACAAATAGACCAAACTGGCGCTTTTGCGATGGGTATCTGCAATAAGTTGGCTAAGCTAAAAGAATCTCCCTATTTTGCAAGAATTGATTTTAAGGGAGAGACTGAACAGACAGAAAGTACCCATTACATTGGTCGATTTACATTCACCCATGAAAATGAAATACTTATCTTCGATTGGCGAGCACCTATTGCAAGCATGTTCTATGACTACGAGACTGGTCCTGCTGGGTATGATGCACCGATGGGCAGAATCGAGGGGGAACTAACACGTAAGCGTCAATTTAAGGTGAATCATGGAATTATGGAATATGTACTGGAAAGCTCGGTCAATATTCATGATGATGTGTTACAACGGGAGCTTTCCCACACATCGGATGAAAAAATGAAGTCCATTATCTCCACTATTCAAAAGGAGCAAAACCAAATCATTCGTAGTGAAAAAGCCGAAACCATGATTATTCAAGGGGTGGCTGGTTCAGGAAAAACCTCTATTGCTCTACATCGGATTGCATTCTTACTTTATCGATTCAAGGACAAGCTATCAGCACGTAATGTTACCATATTATCCCCCAACAAAGTATTTGGTGATTACATCTCCACCGTTCTTCCAGAACTTGGCGAAGAACCAATCTGCGAGCTGAGCTTTTTAGATATTGCCGATGTACAACTTGAAGGTGTCATTCATTTCGAACAGGAGAAAGATCCCTTGGAAACTATCGATACAAAATGGGTGGAGCGGGTACGCTTTAAGTCCACACTAGATTTTGTGAGACAGATGGAACAATTTCTACTGGAAGCACCAACTCTTATCTTTGAATCTGTTGATTATACCTTTGGCAGTTTTTCAGTAACAGCAGACTGGATACAGTCTCGTTTTTGTGCCTATAAAAGCTACCCCTTTAAGAAACGACTGATTATGATCGCAGTTGATATTCTTGATCGCTTTACATCGCAAAATTACATGGACGATGATATACCAAGTATAAAAGTGATATTAAAAAGTCTAACTTCCATGCTCAAAATTAAAAACACTCTAGCACTATATAAACATTTTTACCAATGGTTAAAGCGCCCTGATTTGCTTGTTTTTCCTAAGAAACAGACTTTGGAGTGGGCTGATGTATACCCATTTCTCTATCTCCACGGAGCCATGGAGGGCCTAAAAGATAGTAAGCTCATCAAGCATTTAGTTATTGATGAAATGCAAGACTATACCCCTATTCAATATGCCGTCATCAATCACTTATTTTCTTGTGAGAAAACAATTTTGGGTGACTTCGGGCAATTTATTAATCCGAATCATCTGAACTCCTTAGCACAGCTACAGGAACTTTATCGTGATGCATGCTTTGTAGAGTTGAATAAAAGCTATCGCTCCACCTATGAAATTATCACCTTTGCAAGGGATATTGGAAAGGTGGCAAAGCTTGAGCCAATGGAACGACATGGAGATGTACCGATGGTAATTTCCTGCATAGACCAGCATGATGAGCTAATCAAAATCAAAAAAATGCTAGATTCTTTTTTACAAGGCAATGGAGGTTCCCTAGGAATCATCCTAAAAACCAATAATGCTGCCAAAGAATTATACAATCTACTTACACAGGATTATGAAATTCAACTGATTTCTCCTGAAAGTACTCGCTTTGAAAATGGTATTTCTATCACCTCCATTCAGATGTCAAAAGGATTAGAGTTTGACCAAGTGATTATTGCCGATGTGGACAGTGATACCTACCATACCGAATACGACAGAAACCTGCTCTACATTGCCTGCACAAGAGCAATGCACAAGTTGGTACTCTTTCATATTGGGGAGCCGTCACATCTGCTCCTTAGGTAGGAAAAAGAATGAGCCTGTTGCAGACATTTGTCGCAAACAGGCTCGTGACGGAGACGGTGGGATTCGAACCCACGTGCCGGTTACCCGACAACTTGATTTCGAGTCAAGCTCGTTATGGCCACTTCGATACGTCTCCAAATTGTTACTATATCAGTTGCTAAATTGTACAATTAACAGTTCGACCCCAATCTTTTCATTCAGTCGTCCTGTCTTTACCTGTTCTTCAATATCCACTGATGTCCGCAGTGCCTTCATCAGTGTATCATTGGTAAAATTTCTTCCCTGAGCCAGATATTTTCCCACTGCAAAAGGAGGAATTCCCACTTTCTTAGCAACAGAGCCATTGTCATAGTGAAGAACAGCTAATTCTTTTACCTGAAGTAGAATGTTAAAATGTCTTGTAATCAGGTAGAGAATTGTCATAGGCTTTTCCTTTAAAGCCAGTAAGTCATAATACAGCTGAAGTGCTACTCTTTGCTTCTTGCTACCAATGGCATCAATCATTGCAAAGATTTGATTCGTAATCTGAACCGTTACTACCTCATCCACGTCTTCGCTGGTAATGACCTCTCTCTCTAAAGCATAGCAAGTCAACTTCTCTAACTCTGTGTTAATCGTCTCCATGTCAGAGCCAGTCTTATTTAGAAAATATTCCACCGTCTGCTCTGTAATACTCTTTCCATCGCTTTTTAAACGAGACGCAACCCATAACTTTAGTTTTTTCTCATCCATACCATTCATCTCGGATACAACACCAAGTTTTGAAACTGCTTTGAAAAGCTTATTACGTTTGTCAATCTCATTTTCTACAAATACCAACACCGTTGTCTCCGGCATGTTAGGTAGATAATCAGCCAGATCACTAGCAGATTTAAAGAGACCACTATTTTCTATAACTACAACTCTTCTCTCAGCGAAAAATGGAAGGGTATCTGCAAAACCAATGACTTTGTCCACCTCAATATCCTTACCCTCAAAATAGGAGTAATTCATCTCGTCGCTTCCAACTAATAGAGCTTCCTTTAGCTTCTGTTTATACTGTTTTTTCAGATAATCCTCTGAACCATACAGTAGATACACTGGTTTATACTCTTTATTTTTTATATGACTATTAATAACCTGCATATATACCTTACCTTTTCACTGCTTAGAAATAGAAACACCATGGTACAGATTTCGTACCATGGTTTATTGTACCTAAAATAAACGGATTTATCAAGATTATTTTTATAAATCCTGTACTTCCAGTCGTTTCACACTGACCTTATAACAGGTAATATTGAGCAGCACATATAGTACGATACATCCTAGAAGGATTGGTAGCTGTTTCATTAGGCTTCCTCCATCCATCTCATTTAAGAATAATGTGACATTCTTATCAGACTGTCTCATAACAATCTGGGCTATCATAATAATTTCCTCAAGAGCAACGAAAAGGAACATTAGGATACTGCCCAATAAAAATGGTTTTCCAACTTTGCTAACATCCTTATAATGTCCTGTTAAAAACACATAATTAAAGGTTCCATACATCAACAGATAGATTCCTAATAAGACAAGATTTGGTACCATACCACCTTGATTCTCATACGGACATACCGTACAACGAATCACTACTACAATGGCAGTCAGTATAAAGTTTGCCATCTCAATGCAGACAAAGAGCAAAATCCTGGATTTGACAATATCCTTCTTCTGAATTGGCAGCATCATCATATAATCAATGTCATGATTCTCTCTAGCTGTAAGGCAAACAAAAAATAAAGTTAAGGTTGTGTAGAAGCAAGCCACTGTATATGGATAACTGGGAATAAACAGCATAGCTGCAAAACTCAAAAAGATAATGCAGGTAGGATGTAGAACCATCCTTATATCCTTATATAGTAATTCTCTCATTGTACTTCCCCCTTCTCTTCTGCAAAAATAGAATCCATAGAAAGGTTTTCCTTCTCTAAATGTACCATAATTGTCTCCAGAGTTGTCGCTTCCTCCTGATCAGCATAATCTTTTATGAAGTCCTTTAGTCCTTCGCAGGCAAGGATTTCACCATTCTTAATATATGTAATGTCATCGGCACATTTCTCCAAATCTGAAGTAATATGAGTGGAAAACAGAATACTGACTCCGCCATGTTTCACTAGTTCTAAGAATACATCTAACAACGAATCTCTGGATACAGGATCCAGGCCACTGGTTGGCTCATCTAAGATTAAAAGCTTCGCTTCATGGGACATTGCCAACAACAGGGAAAATTTCACCTTCATACCGGCGGATAACTCTTTCATCTTCTTAGAAGGATCTAATTTGAACAAATCCATTAGTTTCTCGCAAACCTCTTCATTCCAATCCGGATAGAATTTCTTTGTCACCTTAATTACTGTCTTTAGGTTCTTTCCTGGATAGTAATCTGCCATTCCTCCTACATATCCAATCTTTCTTTTAATCTCCAACTCATGATCCTTAAAGTCCTGCCCAAAAAATTGGATTTCCCCAGCATCCGGATGTACCATATTAAGTAGTGATTTTAACGTTGTTGTCTTACCAGCACCATTTCTTCCAATAAACCCCATGATTGTACCTTTTCTCACAGAAAAGGATACCTCCTTCAGCGAGAACTTATCATAACGCTTTACAAGATTCCTAACGGATAACACTGGCTCCTCAGCTTTTCTTGACTCGCACTTTTCCATAAAGATTACCCTCCTTTTATCTATATGTATGTTATATATTATACTACTTTTAATAAACAAACTCCTAAAATTATTTTAGCAAGAGCTTTTAATATAGGATTAAATGCATTTACCTATAAGACTGTCACTTTGCCACCTTTTCATATATCGATGTAAACCGTTTTCTTGGTGTTATTATTTGATTTTTGTATGACGTTACTATGTTTTGATAGGATGGATCTTCTGGAATATTGTTGTCCTTATTTATTGGAATACTTGTATTAAATCCGGTGCATAAGAGAGAGCCATCTGGTTGCCCATACGCGCTAAAAATATATTTCTTCCCACATTTCGGTAGCAAATCATTTCTAAAGATGACTAGGTTTTTACCATTTTTACTTACTCCACCTGCTTTTCGTACCTGAATACTCTCCTTATCCTCTAACACTCCTTTAATATTCTCTAGTACCTTCACCTTATATACCGTTTCGACATCTTCCTCTATATCCGTATCATAAAAGGAAGTAACGTATTCCTCCACTTGCGCAACAAAAACATAATCTGCATCTCCCACTACTTCTGAAAGATTATTCATATCTACTACATAAGAAGGAAATACTTCGATTACAGGTAATTTTTGTTCTTTCAATATCTGCTCCATATCTTCTTTACTCAGTATAATTCCTCTAGTTATTCTAAGGTATATAATCACTCCAGATATTAATAGCAAGCACAGAGCTAAAATAATAATTACACCAGATTTTACTTTCATTCTATTCTTTCTCCTCGATATCTTAATTTAATAGTTCTTATAGGCTGCGTCATATCCTTTTTTATCATCAGAGTTTAGATTGATCTGTGGCTTTCTCCCTTGTTGCATGATACTGGTACTATCACCATTATTCTCATCCAGTCCGAGAGCATGCCCTATTTCATGGGTGATTGTCTTTTGTCTCTCCTGAGATGTAAACCCATCCATATGATATGTATTAAATCGAATAACCCCTATACTACTTGTATACGCAAATGTATTGTTTACTTTTTTGTAGTCTTTGATGTCTACATCTTCAATAATCCATGCCGTATCTGCACGAATTATCCCAGGTTTATATGAATTCCATGTTTTTACTGCTGCATACCATTCTTTCATATAGGAACTGCTTCCATCCCAATCAAGATGTTTTCCCCTATCAACTAAATCCCAACTTGATAGATTATAGGCGGATACTGAAGTATTCTTTCCGCTGAACACCAAGAATAGTACCGTTATTATCAAATACATCTTTTTCTTTATTGTCATGTGAGCTCCTCTCAATATTCTTTATAAGCTGCATCATAAGACGCCTTATCATTTCCTGATAAGCTACTAGCTGTACTAGTATATTTATACATTACATCTATTTTGTTACTCGTAGCTCCCAACCCAAGAGCATACCCCAATACTTTTAACGCAGTTTGCCTATTCTGAGCATCTGTCTGTTGATCCATATTATATTGGTTAAATCTAATATAACCTTTCGATGATGTATAGGCATTTACTGCATTCACTGTATAATAATCACCAATAGTAACATCCTCTAATGTATTCCATCTATCAGGTCGTACAACTCCAGATTTATATTCGTTATAAACCTGCACTGCTACTTTAAATACCTCTTTATAGTTGGAGCCTCCATCCCAGTCAAGATGCTTACCTCCATCTACCAAATCAAAGTTATTCAGCGTTACTATACCTTCAGCGAGAATTGTGGTAGCCTCCAGGCTACCTACTAAAATAAATGTACAAATAAATAGTGTGATTGATTTTAAACCTCTTTTCATGATAACTCCTCTCATATTAATATTTACATCACAATACTATCATCTCTCAAATTCTCATATCAATGGTTTTTGGTTTATTATCCCATTTAACTTATTGAATTGAAAACTATACGTTTTAATTTCACGAAACATGAACCTATTTTTCATTTTCACAATACTCCTCCACCCATACCTGGGTTCCATCCGTTGTTAAAGTTATGGCTCCGCTGTCCTTGGTGATATAATATTTACATCCAGCCCTCCCCAATCTGTCTAACAATTCCTTATGGGGATGCCCATACCTATTGCCAGAACTACAGCTGATAAGTCCTATTTTGGGAGAGATTTCTTCAAGAAAGTCCATACCAGTAGAATTCTTTGAGCCATGATGGGCAACTTTTAACACCTCATACTGTTTTAATCTTCCATGTGTCCTTATGTACTCTTCTCCTTCCGCTTCAACATCCCCGGTAAACAGCATGTCAAACTCCCGAAAACTTACGGAAAGCACTAACGAATAGTCATTGGCGGATACCGGAGTATACTCCAAGGCAGGATGAAGGCAATCAATTCTTAACTCCCCTTCCTTTAGTGAATCCCCCCTCCTTAGTTTAAGCACTGGAACCTTACATTCTTTTGCTGCTACAACCAATGCATCATAGTTCTCATCCTGATAAGAGATTTGTGGCAGAACAAGTTGTCCTACCTGACATTCTCCCTTTCTTGATGCCTTCAAAAGTTCTTTCACACCAGAAATATGGTCATTATCGCAATGAGTTACAAATACATAGTCTACCTTACTAATTCCTGATGAATAGAGAAATGGAAGAATTCGATAAGTTCCTACTTCGCTTACATCCGAACTACCACCATCGATGAGATATACATGCTCCTTAGGCGTCTTAAGAACAAAGCAGTCTCCCTGCCCCACATCTAGAGATGTAACCGAAAACATGCCCTCATTGGGCCAAGGTATAAGCAAAACAACTATTCCAAGTAGAATGCTAAGAAGCCCTACTCTCTTTCCCTTGCTAACAAGAAGTAGCCCCAAAATAATCAAAATAGCATATACGTACAACTCCAACTGAGTAGGTTTTCCTACCACATAATAATAAAGTGGAAGATAGTAAGTTAGTCCACAGATTCTATTGCAAAATTCAATAATATAGTGGGAAGAAGCTAGAAAGAAACGCCCAGGCGGAAGGAAAAAGCATCCTAAGAATCCAGCCGGAAGGCCGAATATAATGACATAATCCATCATAGGAACTACGAGAAGGTTCATCAGACATGAATAGGTGGGAATCCGGTAAAAACTAACTAGCAGGATTGGAAACAATATAGATTGCACAGCAAATTGAAACATAAGTAACTTAACGAGTTTGCATTGACTGTTTGTTCTTAGTCTACAAAGATATCTGCGGGACCTTGAACTTATGGAAAGTATCTTTACCTCTCCTCTCTTCTTCCATTCCTCCACAGGCACGATAGACATAAGAATAGGATAACTGAAACCAATTCCAAGAATTGCTCCATAGGAGAGTAAAAATCCTGTATTATAGATCTGCATAGGTTCCTGTAGTAAGATCAACAAAGCACTTAGAGAAATAGCCGATAGCAAATCATAAGTTCTTCCTACCATTCCGGCACCTAAGAAAATCATCATCATCACTACCGCTCGATTTGTTGAGACACTGAACCCTGTCAGAATGCCATAAAACAGAATGAACAGCACAGCTGTCACTGTTGCCCATTTCCGTCCAAGGAGCATAGCCACAAGAGAAAATATAGCCATACCCAGCAATGTAATATGCATACCTGAGATACTTATAACATGGCTAATTCCTGCTGCCTGATATAATTCTTTAATCTCCGGCTTTAAGTTTTTGGTATCCCCCAACAACATTGCATTTAAGACAGATGCCGTATCCTCTCCCAGACTATTATATACCGTTTTCATTCTATTTCGTAATAGATACAAGCCCTGAGCAAAGTAGTCGACTTTGAATTGAAGTATTTTTAATTCCATTGCCATCATGCGGTAATCAATATTTTGCAACTTATTATAGAAGCGCTCGTCAAACTGACCAGGGTTGGTTGGACTTGTGAATAAAGATAACTTACCGGATACTGAAACTCTATTGCCTAACTCTAATTTCGGCATCTCCTTGATGTAAACATAGATTGTGGAATTGGTATGATAATTGTGATTAGAATTGGATTTTAAAAGAGAATCGTTATAAGAAACATCAGATAACAGAAGCTGATATGTATCATCCTTCTGAAGAATATTTGCAATGGTTCCTTTACAGGAGGTATACACTGAACCCTTCTCCAAGGCCTGGTC
Source organism: Bacillota bacterium (assembly GCA_023411225.1). Taxonomy (GTDB): domain Bacteria; phylum Bacillota; class Clostridia; order Lachnospirales; family Lachnospiraceae; genus KM106-2. The sequence continues at coordinate 85,986 of JAEYPA010000007.1, read as the reverse complement.
CACTGGACCGGGGAGTTTTTGATTCCACATAAAGACAGCTCCCAAGAGAAATATAATTGGTATAAAGAATAGAAAATAGTCATACCGATTAGCAGATTGTCGAAACCAGAAAAATATTAGAAAACATAACATTGCTAATGACAGTATTATTAGAATAATAAAGGACAATTCATATAGTAACCCTCCCAAAACATAAGCTCCAAGTAACAAGGGTAACGGTCGTTTAATCAAACAAGGTACCTCCAGTATAGATATTTTATGCACTCAAAATTATCTCTGTAGGTACCTTTTCACCTAGGATTATTCTAGGATTCTTTTATCAAATCATAATTAATTTCAAAATATTGATCAAAATTATCGACAGAGCCATAACTTCGTACTTTTTCTCCATCAATGGTAAACTTTACTTTATTGACAGCTGGTAGACTAGTCAATGAATTGACGATGGAGTACACGATAAGCTCATCATCCATATTTTCGGTCTTTTTCAAAAACTCGGAGCTCAAGTCCACATAGCAACAATAATCTATGGTGACTATGCTGTTGCATCTGGTACCCCTTGGTATCACACTATAAATAGGCTGATTTAGATCTTTAATATTGGCAGGACCTCGTATCAATTGGTCAATAATAATCTTCTCCAAAGAAGTGGAGCCATCATAATCTGCAGTAGCATCCACAGCTACGAGAGTATCATAATCCTTGTTGGCATAACATAGCACTATGTTCTGCTGTGCTTGATAATTACTGCCTTCAATAAAGGTATTGGCATTCATAACCCCCACTACTTTACCATCTTCCTGCAAGGCCACCTGATTAATATAAAACTCCACACCTGTAATACCCGGAATCTGACTTAAGGTCTTTACAATTGCTGCCCTGTGCAGGGTTTCCTGAGCCCCTGTAAGTGTGTTGTAGCTTATATCAAAATTCAGTCTTACGACAGTACCACCTTCCGATAACAAATAAGTTGGACGATGAATTCCATCGGATATTGGCTTTTTAGAAGTAACATCCTTAGGGGTTTCTCGCAGAGCTTGAATAAATTCACGTATGAGATCTTCCTTATCTGTATGTTTAGGGGTAAAGGCTTGTTTTACTAATGCTGTCTCATTACTATTTATATAATAAACATAATAATCTGATTCTACTGTGTCCTCTTTGTTACTGCAGGAGTTTAAAAACACAAGACTAACTAACAGCAGAATAACGATCTGTATCTTCTTCATATAGGCCTCCTTTGCTAACTAAGAGATATAATTCAATGGAACTCTGACAGTGAAGGTAGTGCCCTCCTTCTCTTTGCTATATACCTTAATCGCTCCGCGATGCATAAGTATAGCATTACGGGTAATGGATAAGCCCAGACCGGTTCCGCCTGTTTCTCTAGATCTAGCTTTATCAACGCGGTAAAAACGCTCAAAAATATGATCCTGTAATTCCTCTGGAATTCCAACTCCGGAGTCAGATACCTTTACATAGAAGAACTTGTGATCTGCATTTAAGGAAACCCGCACCCAACCTTCATCATAATTGTATTTAATTGCATTCTCTATCAGATTGCTTATGGCCAAGGATATCTTAACCTCATCTACCTCAGCAATAACAGGTCGGAAGCTTTCAAAGATTAATTCGATATTTCTTGTAGAAGCAATAGGTTTCAAACGCTTTAGAATCTGTTCTAATAGTTCGTTGATATCCACACTGCTTATATTCATTTCTCCTGCTTTCTTGTCCAACTTAACAAGAGACAACAAGTCATTGATTATCTTATTTTCACGTTCAATCTCTTCCGCAATATCTACTAGAAATTCACGATACAGTTCAGGGGACACATCCTCCTGCATCAACAGGGAGTCTGCCAAAACCTTAACAGAAGTGATTGGTGTCTTTAATTCATGTGATACGTTACTAACAAATTCCTGCCTGGAACTTTCAAGATGCTGTATTCTTCCAATCATCTGATTAAAAGACTCCACCATGCTTTCCACTTCCGTATATCCTGAAATAGATACCCTTTCATCAAAGGAGCTTTCAGACACATGATCTATACTGGAAATCATTTTCTTAAATGGTTTAGTTACCAGAAAAGAGAAACCTAAAGCAAAAATCAATATAAGAAGTATGAATATTACAATTAATAAGTACGTTTTCTGATGTACTGAGTCCATCGTTTTATAGATATCCTCTATAGAAACTTTCACAAGCATGACACCACCTATAGCAGTATCTGACTCATTGGATTCACTTGCATTGCTCACAACCACTGCCTCATTATTTGCGCTATCGGTAGAAATCTTTGTGTTAATAGGCATAGCAATTTCAATGGTATCTCGAACAACTTTATTACTAGTTTCCCCCTTCATAGCCCTCATGACTGGTTCCGACACAAAATACTGCAACGTAGCTACTGTCCCCTGGGTACCATAAGTATAGGTGTCTTGCAACACTCTACACTTACTGTTGATTAAAATCACACGTCCACTGTATTGTTCCGCAATAATACGGATTTCTGTTGCAATATCTTGATTATCTTCTCCATACAGTATTCTATTCTGGGATATCTTGTCCCCTAATAAATCCAACCTTCGATTGATATCATCTATTCGGTACTCAATCGCCTTAGCCTCATATCGAGAAGTAACAATCTCAATAAAGATGGACATAGGGACACAACCTATTAAAAGTAACACTACGAATAATTGGAGTCTCATGCTCTTCATGTATTTCTTTATCTTTTTAAGTCTAGCAAATATAGAAAACACCTCTTTCTATCTCTGGTGCAGTATAATATGATAGGTAGAGACCCAATGTGAGTCTCTACCATATTGTACAAATTGTATCATCTAATTGTATTAACGCCACGGTCCTCTTCCTGGGCCTCTTCCTGGGCCCCAACCCGGGCCTCTTCCTGGACCCCAACCTGGACCCCAGCCTGGACCCCAGCCTGGACCCCAACCTGGACCTCTTCTTGGACAACATCCCGGACCCCAGCCCCAATTAGGCGGACGTGAGCCACAACCCCATGGAGAACCACAACCTCTCCAATTGGTTGTCTCTAATGTATCAGTTGTTTTTTTATCAGAAAACTCATTTTGCATAATATCACCAATGATTTTATCATATTTACACTATTAATATATGCAAATGTCAAATTATGGTGATGTTAAACTATTTTATGCATTATCCCTGAAAGAAATATCCTACACCCCATTTGGTATGTATATACTGAGGCTCACTTGGATTTCCTTCAATCTTTTCACGAAGACGTCTAATATGAACATCCACTGTCCTTACATCACCTGGGTAATCGTATCCCCAAACTAAATTAAGAAGATTCTCCCTACTATATACCTTGTTAGGATTAAGCATCAAAAGCTCTAATAAGTCAAATTCCTTGGCTGTAAGATTAACCTCTGTGCCATTTATATAAACTCTTCTAGATTCACAATCCACTTTGATGTTACCAAATGTGTATACTTTAGCAACTTCCTCTATCTTCTCTTTCTTCGTACTTCTTCTCATAATAGCTTTAATTCTGGCTTTTACCTCCAGAATATTAAATGGTTTAATGATATAATCGTCAGCTCCGTATTCCAAGCCTAGAATCTTATCCATGTCATCGCCTTTTGCTGTCAGCATGATAATTGGTACATTGCTGAATTCTCTAATCTGCACGCACACGTCAAATCCATTCATCTTTGGAAGCATTACATCCAGTAAAATAATATCATATTCCTTAAACTTTGCAGCCTGAAGTGCTTCCTCACCATCATAGGCACAATCCACCTCCATGCCATCCTGCTCAAGGCTAAAACGAATACCCTTTACTATTAATTTTTCATCATCAACTACAAGAACTTTTTTACCCATCTTATCCACCTCATTTAACTTTAATATAATCTTTTATCTTTGTATACAAACCAGTCTTTATTCCAGTAATATTCATCAGTTCTTCTTTACTTTGAAAGCTCCCATGCTCCTCCCGATAGGCAATAATTGCTGCGGCCTTTGTTTCTCCAATTCCCGGAAGTTCCATTAGTTCTTTCAGTTCAGCTTGATTAATATTTACTAATTGGCTGGTATTCGTTTGGTTAGATTTTTCTTTCTTATTTATGCCACTTTCTTTATCCTCTGTAGTGGTTTTCTCTGAAACAGAATAACTACCTTGCTCCATTTCCTTTTTGGAAGGAATATAAATCTGTTCTCCATCTACTACAACTCTAGCCAGATTTACACTTTCAGGTGCTGCCTGTTTCGTAAATCCTCCTGCCAGTTCAACAGCGTCTGTTACTCTGGCACCAACCACCAATTCATAGACCTCAGGTTTTTTCACCTGACCACAGATGTACACATATACCTTACCGCTTAAATTAACAGTGTCTGACGGAGCAGGAACATGCTCACTTACGTTGGATGGTTGAGGTGACTGTGACACCAACTCCATAACCGACGAATCAGTTTTTTCACTGCAACTATAGAATATTCCCGTTGCCCCTAAAAAAGCAGCTGTAAGTAATACCTTTACAACGCTTTTTTTGTTCATATTCTACTTCCTTTACATAATATTGCAACATTACTGTTACATATTTATTCTACCTAATCAACTTTTGTTTTACAATAGCATTTTGTACATCTTAAGATTTTTATAACAATCTTAAATGTTATTTCTATTTTTCCCATTTAAAAACGACAAAACCAACAATCGCCACTGCCATCCCTATTAGCTTTCTCCATTGGAAATCTACCTTTTCCACACCAAACATTCCAAATAGTTCAATGATATAAGCAACTAAAAGTTGTGCAATTACGATGAGAAGAGCAGCTTTAGCAGGACCTAAGCTGTTCATGGACTTAATTACAGTTATAGTAATAAAAGCTCCAAGGACTCCACCTAAAAGCATATACTTTCCATCGATTTTAAATAACGCTGAAAAACTTGATTCTCTTCCTGTAATATACCAGGCACCCAAGCAAATGACAAGAGCAGTAACTTGGACAAAGCTAGCAGATACCCATAAGCTGGTCTGTTTTGTCACTCCTGCATTAAAGACTCCCTGAATACTCATTAAAGCACCGGATAACAACGCAATCAGTAATCCCCACATAGCATTCTCCTTTTAAATTTCTTAGAAATCACCTTACTAAATTCAATAAAATGATAAAGCAATTGCCTAGAATTTAATAAGACTGTATCTGTTTTACCAGCATACAGTCTCTTATATTGTTACCCGTTTCTAACAACCTATACAATCTATTCTTCTTTTAAGATAAACAATCCTTCAAAATTGTAATCATGTCATCTATATGTTTCTTTTCAATTATTAGTGGTGGAACAAAACGAAGAATATTAGAACCTGCAGAAATCACAAGTAAACCTTTTTCCTGGGCTTTTACAATAATATCATTTACAGGAATCCTACACTCAATCCCCTGCATCAATCCTTTCCCACGGCGTTCTATCATACAGTCGCTTTCTTTTACCAATTGATCCAGTTGATTTTCAAAATAAGTACTAACTTCTTTTACATGATTCAGAATGTCTAACTGCTCAAATTGTTCGAACACAGCATTTATTGCTGCACCAGCTAGAGGATTGTATCCATAGGTAGTACCATGATCTCCCGGTTCCATGGCCGATGCTGCCTTTCCTTTCGCAGCAAAGGCTCCAACTGGAATTCCACAGCCTAATGCTTTAGCAGATGTCAGTACATCTGGGCAAACACCATATCCCTGGTAGGCAAACATATAACCAGTTCTACCCATGCCACATTGTATCTCATCACATATCATAAGGATGTCATGATCATCACACAGCTTACGAATTCCGTTCATGAATTCGTCTGTAGCAGGATATATTCCACCCTCTCCCTGTACGGTCTCTATGAGAATTCCACAGGTCTTATCTGTAATCTGAGCCTTGACACTGTGAAGATCATTAAAATCCGCAAACTTAATATGAGGAAGCATCGGACCAAAAGCGGTCTGATATTTAGGCTGACCTGTTACAGAAAGTGCACCCATGCTTCTTCCATGGAAGGAGTGATTCATGGCAATTATCTCACCATCTGCCTGCCCAGTTTTCTTGTAATAATACTTTCTAGCGACCTTAATAGCCCCTTCTATCGCCTCTGTTCCAGAATTGGTAAAGAAGACTTTCTCCATATCGGAGGCTTTTGTTAACTTCTTTGCTGCTTCCACAGAAGGCTTATTATAAAATAAATTGGAGGTATGTATTAAAGCATCTACCTGGGCCTTTAGAGCATTTTTATAATATTCATTGCTATAACCTAAGGCAAATACTGCGATTCCTGCCGCAAAATCAAGATACTGTTTACCCTCTTCATCATATAGGTAAACATCCTCTCCTTTGTCCAGGACAATATTATATCGGTTATAGACAGGGAGAAATACTTTCTTTGCTTCTTCGATTACCTTACTCATTTTCGAACCACCCTTCATTGTTTATAATTGCAGTTCCAATACCTTTTTTTGTAAAAAACTCTAGAAGAAGACAATGATCTCTTCTTCCATCTATGATATATACTCGATTCACTCCATTTTCAACGGCTTCAATACAGTTATTTAATTTAGGAATCATTCCCCCTCCGATAAAGCCCTGATCAATCAGCTCATGAGCATGATCTAGAGTTAAATAAGAGATTAGTGTACTCTTATCATCAGGATCCAGACACACTCCATCAATATCTGTCAAAAATGCCAGCTTTTCTGCCCCGATGGCCATTGCCACAGCACAGGCTGCATCGTCTGCATTGATGTTATAGGTCTGGTACCCATCATCTAAACCAATTGGAGCAATAATAGGGATAAAATCATTGTCTATGAGAGAATCAATCAAAGTGGTATTGACCTCTTTGATATTTCCTACAAAACCAATATCCTGACCATTCACAAGCTTCTTATCTACCTTAAGGGTGGCTCCATCTTTTCCACTGATTCCAACTGCTTTAACACCAAGCTGCTCTACCATCTGTACCAAATGCTTATTTACGCGACTTAGAACCATCTCGGCCACTTCCATGGTTTCCTCGTCGGTTTCTCTAAGGCCTTCCACGAACTTGGTCTGCTTTCCGATTTTCCCGAGCCATTTGCTGATTTCCTTACCGCCACCGTGTACAATAATTGGTTTCATCCCAACTAGCTTTAATAAGGCAACATCTTTTGTTACACTACTTTGAAGATTCTCATCTAGCATTGCGCTTCCGCCGTATTTGATTACTACTTTCTTGTTGTTATATTGTCTGATATATGGCAAGGCCTCAATAAGAGTATTAGCTTTTATTGTGATCTGCTCCATATAATTATCCATTTTTTCTTCCTTCACGTTCATAATCCCCATCTTTCCTCTAACTTCTATAATCTCCATTTATTTTTATATACTCATAAGTCATATCACATCCCCAGGCAGTGGCACTGGCTTCTCCCTGATGCATGTCACAAATTGCAGTTACTTCCTTATCGGAAAGAATCTTCGTAGCAAGCTCTTCGCTAAAAGCAGCTGCGATACCATTCTTCGCCAGTTGCAATTTACCGGATACACTTTCTATATAGAGATCTACCATCTCAGGATCAAAGGTTACACCGGAATTACCTAAGGCTGAAAGGACGCGTCCCCAATTGGCATCACTGCCAAAAATCATAGTCTTAACTAGACTGGAGGTAATCACGGATTTACTTAACAGTACCGCTTCCTCCTTCGTATTAGCATGAATTACTTTTGTCTCAAATAGCCTTGTGGCGCCTTCTCCATCTCCTGCAATAAGCTTCGCTAAGGTCTCATTTACCAGATGCAGAGCTTCATAGAAGGCCTTATAATCTTCATTTTCACTATCTATAATCGAATTTCCTGCAAGCCCATTGGCTAAAAGTATCAAACTATCATTGGTGGAAGTATCTCGGTCCACACTGATCATGTTAAAGGTATCTAATACATTAGCACTTAAGGCTTTTTGAAGCATCTCTTTAGAGATTGCAACATCTGTAGTCACTACCGCTAACATGGTTGCCATGTTTGGATGAATCATACCAGAGCCTTTACTCATACCACCTATATGGGCAGTCTTTCCCCCTACTGTAAACTCTACAGCCACTTCCTTGGAAATAGTATCTGTGGTCATAATCGCTTTGGCTGCCTCATGCCCTGCTTCTAAACCATCCTTCAGATTTTCTACTAAAAGCTTTCCTCCATAAGTAACCTTATCTACAGGTAAAGGCATACCAATCACTCCTGTAGAAGCTGTCAATACTGCCTTAACTGGAATATTAAGATTTTCTGCCACAGCCTTTGCCATGGCCTCATTGGCAGCATCCCCTACTCTACTGGTACAGGCATTGGCAATTCCACTATTTAATACCACTGCTTGAGCGGTCTCACATTCCTTGACAATATTCATATCCCATTTTACAGGGGAGGCCTTTACCACATTGGTGGTAAAGGTTCCAGCCACTGTTGCTGGCACCTTACTGTATACTAACGCCATATCTGTTCTATTTTTATATTTTATTTCTGCTGCTGCACTAGATGCCATAAATCCTGGTACTGCGGTAACTCCACCTTTTATAATCTGCATAAGACTCCTCCTTTATGGAAACATTGGAACTAACTGTAGGCCTTCATTTTCTGGTAAACCAAACATAAGATTCATGTTCTGTACTGCCTGACCAGCAGCTCCCTTTACGATATTGTCCAGGGCACCCATCATAATGATACGATTAGTTCTCTCATCAATTTTAAAGTTTACATCGGTAAAATTGCTTCCCTCCACCCATTTGGTTTCTGGAGGCACATTTTTCTCTAACACACGGACAAAATACTCATCCTTGTAGCATTCATCGTAGGCTGCCTTCATCTCTTCATAGCTAACCTTCTTTTTCAGATTTGCATAAGCGGTAATGAGAATACCTCGATTCATTGGTACTAGATGTGGAACAAAATCAAGAACGATTGGTTTTCCTGCCACATAACTTAGTTGCTCTTCAATCTCTGGTATATGGCGGTGGGTTGCCACTCCGTATGCTTTAATATTCTCATTGACTTCGCAATATAGATTATTGACCTTGGCTCCTCTTCCGGCTCCACTTGTTCCTGATTTAGCATCAATGATAATTGAATTCTCATCTATTAACCCTGCCTTTAATGCTGGATATATACTAAGGAAAGAACAGGTTGGATAACAGCCCGGATTTGCAATCAATCTGGCTTTTTTTACAGTCTCTCTGTTAATCTCACATAAACCATAGACAGCTTCCTCTATAAACTCTTTACTCTTATGCACAATGCCGTACCACTTCTCATAGGTAGCCACATCTTTGATACGGAAGTCAGCACTTAAATCAATGACCTTGGTTTGCGACAGAATCTCTTCCTTTATTAAGGAAGCACAAAGCCCCTGAGGAGTTGCAGTAAATATAACATCCACCTGCTTTGCCAGCTCCTCCATGTTATCTTCCAGACAGGTATCCTCCACCAACTTCACCATATTTCCAAATACCTGAGAGTATTTCTGATCGATATAGCTATGGGATCCATACCAAACTACCTGAGCATCCTTATGCTGTAACAGAATTCTCACCAGTTCCCCTCCCGCATATCCGGTGGAACCTATAATTCCGCATTTTATCACAACTAACACCCTTTCTTCTATTTAATTCAATAACTTTATGTATAGATTACGACTAATACAAACAAGATTAAATAATTATACATCAATAGTGTATTTTATGCAATACTATAATTTTCGATAACATTTGGTTTTCAATTCCTCTATTTATAAATAAATTGCACAAGAATAATAATCTTCTTTATAATTCAAGGCTTTTCAAAACATAAACGTCTCTATTTCACATTTAGTCTTTTTTCGTGTTCCTAAAATTTCTTCTTGCATAATTACTCTCCTTGTTGTATATTTATTATTATCTTAGTAAAACATACCAAACCCCATATGAGTTACCTACAGGGATATGTTATCCCTAGGGGTTGTTACAAGTATAATTAAATACGAAATGGAGGCTTTCTATTATGAAAGAAAAAGTTATCTTAGCTTACTCTGGTGGCCTTGATACCACTGCAATTATTCCTTGGCTAAAAGAAAATTATGATTATGATGTAGTTTGCTGCTGTATCGATGTAGGTCAGGGTAATGAATTAGATGGGCTTGAGGAAAGAGCTAAACTTTCCGGTGCCACAAAACTATACATAGAAAATGTTATTGATGAATTCTGTGATGAATATGTGGTTCCTTGTGTTCAGGCCAATGCTATCTATGAAAATAAATATCTCTTAGGTACATCTATGGCAAGACCAGTGATAGCCAAACGTCTTGTTGAAATAGCAAGAAAAGAGGGTGCTACTGCAATTTGCCACGGTGCTACCGGCAAAGGAAATGACCAGATTCGTTTCGAGCTTGGCATCAAAGCCCTAGCTCCAGACCTAAAGATTATTGCTCCATGGAGATTAGATACCTGGGGAATGAATTCTCGTGAAGAAGAAATTGAATATTGCAATCTACATGGCATTCACCTTCCTTTCTCTGCTGACAACAGCTATAGCCGTGATCGTAATCTGTGGCATATCAGCCATGAAGGTCTAGAACTGGAAGATCCAGCGAATGAGCCTAATTATGATCACCTTCTTGTGTTAGGAGTTACACCAGAAAAGGCTCCAAATGAACCTGAGTATGTGACTATGACTTTTGAACAGGGTGTTCCAAAGACTTTAAATGGTGTTTCAATGAAGGTTTCCGAAATCATTACGAAGTTAAATGAACTTGGTGGAAAACACGGAATTGGTATTATTGATATTGTTGAGAACCGTGTAGTTGGTATGAAATCCCGTGGTGTTTATGAAACTCCTGGTGGAACCATTCTTATGGAAGCTCATCAACAATTAGAAGAATTGATTTTAGATCGCGATACTTATACCTTAAAGAAAGAATTAGGTAATAAATTTGCAGATTTAGTATATGAAGGAAAATGGTTTACCCCAAAGCGTGAAGCAATTCAAGCATTCATAGAAACTACTCAGCAATATGTAACCGGAGAAGTTAAATTCAAGCTTTATAAAGGTAATATCATTAAAGCTGGCACCACTTCCCCATATTCCCTATATTCTGAGTCCTTAGCAAGCTTTACAACCGGTGATTTATATGATCATCATGATGCAGATGGCTTTATTAATCTGTTTGGTTTAAGCTTAAAAGTTAGAGCAATGAAGATGGCTGAGGCAGAAAAGAACTAATAATTGTTAAAAAGCAGTAGTTTTTACCAAAACTACTGCTTTTTTTACATAGATAAACCGATATATAATTAGAAGTATGTAATTTCTATATATAGGGAGGTTTACTATGAGTAATGCTACTGGACTCGCAAATCTAAAACAAACCAAACATTTAAATAACATTCTTTATGTATTCCTTATTCTCAATTACATCTTCATTATGATTCTAATTGCCATCGTAAATCTATATAAAATGACTTCTGTTCCACTGTTCTTTCTAGAATTTCAAAGAGTAGCCTTCACCGACCTTATGATTTCCTTACTTATTATAATGCTTTTGATTCTAAGTGTACTCTTCTCCCATAAAGGTTTTACTACTGCGAGCATCCTATATATCGTTTATTTGCTACACACTGGTGTTATAGCACTAATGGCTGCAGAAAGCAGTGCATTAACCGGTATTCTTATAATAACCATTGGATACATTTCTTGTGTTATTATTCATCACAATAATACTAATCTCCCAAACCGTAACCGAGTATTATCTGAAATGAACTCTCTTATAATGCATGCGAATCAAAATACTGATAAATTTTTTGTTATACATTTAGATATTGACAATTATCGTGTCTTTCGAGATTATTTAGGTCACATTAAGGGAGAGCAGGAACTACAACTCTTTACTAACCATTTAAAATCCAGTATTCATCCTTTAGATATGACTGCCCGTATGGGTGATGAAGAGTTTATTATTCTTGTGCAACGTCCATTAATTCATGAGGAACTCTTAGACTATGTCAATCACTTACAACAGGAACTATCTTATAAGATTACCTGCAATCAAAACTCTTTTTACCTCACCTGTAACTACGGAATATGCTCTTATCCACAGCATGGAACTAATACAGAACAGTTGTTGAAGTATGCAGATATCGCATGTTACGAAGCAAAAAAGAACCCTCGACATCCTATCTGTTTTTTTGACCAGAATTTGTACCAAAAACTTGTTTATAATACTACATTAGAGAATGCATTAAAAGACGTAATTAACAATAAGGAACTTTACTTGGTTTATCAGCCCCAGTACAGCTGTAATAGTAAAGAGCTTCGAGGCTTTGAAGTGCTTTTAAGATGGAATCATCCTACTTTTGGTTTAATTCCTCCATCCAGTTTTATTCCAATTGCAGAGAAAACAGGAAGTATAATACCCATTGGAAAATGGGTTCTGGAAAATGCATGCGAGGCCTTTCATAAAATCTTGGATAAATATAATACAAACCTTATCCTTTCGGTAAACATAAGTACTGTACAATTATTAGAAAATTCCTTCTTAGACACTGTAACAACTGTACTAGAAAAAACAGGATTTCCTCCTTCCCTTTTAGAATTTGAAATAACAGAAACCGTGTTAATTACATCAAAGGAAACCGTTATTCGTATACTTCAAGAATTAAAGAAAATGGGGATACATATTGCACTAGACGATTTTGGAACAGAATATGCTTCCTTAAGCTATTTACAACTACTTCCTCTAGATATTCTTAAAATAGACAGATCTTTTATAAATAATATCGATGAAGGAGATAAATGCAATTTGGTAGAGTCCATTATTACAATTGCAAAGAAACAGTCTTTAGTCACTATAGCAGAAGGGATTGAAACAGAAAACCAGTTACATTACTTAAAAGATCAAGGTTGTCAATTCATCCAAGGATTTTTATGGGGAAGACCTATCAGCTGTGATGCTTTAGATATTCTTCTATCTGACCTCAAAAAACAAGATGCTCTACCTCAAGCAAGGTAAACATTGACATTCTAATGTTACTTTGTTACAATATCTGTGTCACTTTATAAATATTCATCATATAATTATTGCAAAGGAGTGAATAAGGATAGCCTGCTCCCAACAGGATATCAAAGAAAGGGTATCACAGCCCTGACAGAAATGTCTTCATTTGACCCACGTTGCGTCTAGTTGTAAACAATGTCCTCAAATGATAAACTTAGCGCCAGTACCTCCATTGGGACGAAGTTTGGAGGTTGACGAGGTAGAGAGTAATCGAAAATTCGGCGGATGCTCTCTCGTATCCTCTTGAATACGTATATATAGACGAAAGCATCAGGTAACTGATCCACAAGTCTCTATAATCAAGAAAAAGCAATGGGCAATTTTTGTGCTATCTCAAATTTTCATCAAAAGATAGGCAGAACTTCCTAATTGCTTCTATTTATTATGTAATAATATGATGTAATAAAAAATCTTGGGCATTCCTAATAGGGATAACGTTATGTTAGTGTTATGACACTAGCTTATCTTTGTTTACCTTTTATTGCCTAATCCATTAAATCAAATCATAAGGAGACAAAATATATGTGTGGAATAGTGGGTTTTACTGGTATTTTAGAAGCAGAAAAGGTTCTTGTAGAAGGTCTCTCTCAACTGGAATATCGTGGTTACGACAGTGCAGGTATTGCATATTTTGATAAAGATGGAATTCGTACCATAAAAACAGCTGGTAAAGTTGCATGCTTAGCTGACAAAGTAAATAAAGCAGATATTAATGGGGCATCTTGTGGAATTGGTCATACTAGATGGGCTACTCATGGTGGGGTTTCTGATGTTAACAGCCATCCTCATACCTCAGGAAAGGTAACTTTAATCCATAATGGCATTATTGAAAACTACAAGGAACTTCAACAGGAAATGGCAGCCAAAGACAAGCATCCGGTATCACAGACTGATACAGAGATTGCAGCTATGGTAATAAATGACTGCTACGATTATGACCCAATTAAGGCGATTCGCAAAGCAGTTGCAAAATTAGAAGGTCAATATGGCTTCTGTATTCTCTTCAAGGATCAACCAGAAAAGATTTATTGTATTCGAAATGGCAGTCCACTTGTGGCAACTCATACAGAGAAAGGTTCCATCATCGCATCTGATATGGTGGCACTTTTACAGTATTCCAAGGATTACTTTGTACTTCCTGAGCAACATATTGCAGTACTCACTAAAGATGCCATTACTGTAGAGGATTTAAAAGGTAATAAAGTTGAACCAAAAATGCTTCATGTAGATTGGGATGTTACAGCTGCCATGAAGGGTGGTTATGATTATTTTATGTTAAAGGAAATTCACGACCAGCCACAGGCCTTGCTTAACACCATTTCCCCTAGAATTAAGAATGGGCTACCAACCTTTGAAGCTGACGGCGTTCCAGATGATATTTTTACTGGCTGCAACAGAATTCTCATTACTGCATGTGGTACAGCAATGCATGCCGGTATGATTGGGCGCTCTCTTATTGAACGCTTCGTAAGAGTTCCAGTTACAGTAGATATTGCATCAGAATTTAGATATAGTAATCCAATCATGGATGAGCATACATTAGTAATTACCATTTCTCAGTCCGGAGAGACGGCAGATACCCTGGCTGCCATTCGTCTTGCTAAGGAGCACAATGCCAAGACTCTTTCCATCGTAAATGTGAAGGGTTCCACTATAGCAAGAGAAAGTGATTATGTACTTTATACTCATGCCGGTCCTGAGATTGCAGTAGCCAGCACAAAGGCATATAGTGTGCAACTGTCTGTCTTCTATCTTATTGCATTCCGTTTTGCTTATTCAATTGGAAAGTTAACTGCGGAAGAAACGAAGACTTATATTACAGGCCTGCAAAATGCAATTGCAGCTCTTAATGAAGTATTAGAATACGAAGAAGATCTGGAAATGGTAAGTGCTTCCCTAGATAATGCTGAGGATTTGTTTTATATTGGCCGTGGTTTAGATTATGCTCTCTCCTGCGAAGGTTCGTTAAAATTAAAGGAAATCAGTTATATTCATTCCGAGGCTTATGCTGCCGGCGAATTAAAACATGGTACCATTTCCTTAATTACGGAAAATGTGCCTGTTATTGCACTGGCTACCCAAAACTCTGTTTACTCCAAGATGATCAGTAATATTAGAGAAGTTCGTGCTAGAGGTGCTAAGGTTATCCTAGTAACCAATGGTGAAATGGAATTAGACGAATCTATTTGCAGCTTCCACATCTCCATTCCTAAGATGGACGATTGCTTTACTCCATTTGCCACTGCTGTAATCATTCAGTTTATTGCATATTACTGCGCCCTACATCGTGGGCTTAATGTTGACCAACCACGTAATTTGGCAAAAAGCGTAACGGTAGAATAAGAAGCGACCTTAATGTCTTCGGTGGAGGCACGTTCTCACTTGATTGCAAGGACGCTTACGATTGTATAATAGGAGAAGGATGGATAATTGGCATACTAATATATGCCATTATCCATCCTTCTTCCTATCTTAGCCGCAACTTGCATTGCAATCCTGTCACAAGTTTCAGCTTGAATTTTCTGTATGAATCCCTTAATTTAAATTATTATTCTCCTTGGTCTTATATATCTTTCCATTTAAGTTGTAATACCCCTCTTGGTTAATCTCTTCTGAGTGATATTTTACTCCGTTAAGGGTATAGGAATTGTCCTGAGCAATCGGGCGATTGGACTGTCCATAATTCTCTACATGAGGTTGTTGATTAGGTCTTCCATAAGTCCCCGAATTAGGCTGATAACTATAGTTGAACGCACCCGCCTTGTTCATAGCTACTCCCTTTTTGGCTGAACGCAATAGAAATACAGCAATGAAAATAAATAGTGTTCCAACTAAAAGACAGATTCCTGCAGTCAGTTGCATCCATATACTGTCTGCTACCATAAAATTATCTGGTTTATCCGGATCTATTAACAGTTCTACTTTATCTCCAATTTCATAGCTAGAAAAACTCGAATATACAGGATAGGTTTCTGTCCATGCTTCATTATTCACCTCATAATAAAATACAGGTGCAAAAGCAACTGAGCTATCATCGTTATCAAAGTCAAAATCATTGTAATTATAATCTAGCCCTACCACCTCTGCCTGTATTGGCAAAGTACAGGTGGCTGCCTTATCCAGGTAATATACCAAAAAGATACCTCCAGCCAGATCTACTATCATACCAAAAATCAGGAAGAAGAAACCTGCGATCCTTTTACGACGTTTCATATGTACCCCCCTTTCCCTACTTATAGGAAATTTAAAAGAATCTCTCTTCGTTTAAAGTAACAGATTGATATTCCTCTCTTTTAATATCTGAATAAATCTGGCTACTGGAAAACCAACAACATTGTAGTAATCTCCTTGGATTCCCTTAATATAAGCCCCAAACTTGCCCTGAATGCCATAGGCTCCAGCTTTATCCCGGTACTCCCCACAACTTAGATAAGCTTCAATCTCTTCTTCTTCCATCAGGAATACCTCAACTTTTGTCTCTTCATAAAACTGTAGAGTGTGTTTATCTTCCCTATCAAGAACGACTAAAGAAACCCCGGTATATACACTATGTGTATTACCTTGTAGCATAGACAGCATCTGTCTAGCGTCTTCTACATCCTTTGGTTTCCCCAGTATGGAGTCATTTATAGCAACCACAGTATCGGCTCCAATAATAATAGCAGAACCCAACTTATTATTTTTATACCATTTTCTGGCAACATCCTCTGCTTTTTGCAGAGACAGCTCCTGCACAACCTCAAATGGTTTTGTCTTGGTCATAATTTCTTCCACATTACTTGGAATCACTGTAAAATCAATGCCAACCTGAGTTAATATTTCTCTACGTCTTGGAGAATTAGATGCTAAGACAACCTGATACATAGATAATCCTTCCTATATCCAGCCCTCTCGTAATAGATGTGGATAGTTTTCAATATGTGCATAGTCATTTACCCGCTCTACATAAAAACGTTTTTTCTCTTCTCTATAATATAGCTCAGTAATACTACAGTTTTCAAGGTCCTTACAGAATAATAATTTATTAGTCTGGTCCATTCCAAGAATCCCGCATAAAAGAGAGCGAATTACGCCACCATGAGTGACAACAGCTACCTTTTTATAGCCACTTGTTATGATTTCTTGTATATCTTTTATGGCACGCTCCCATACCTGCTGTCCACATTCACCTTCTGGAAATGCAAGATCTTCTGTCATCGCATCTCTTCTCTCCATAAACTCTTTGAACAGAACAGGGACGTCTTTGTTTTTGTATTTTTCAAAAGATCCAAAATCAATTTCCCGAAGTTCCCTTCTTACTTCAATGGGTTGTTCTACTGGAAATTTTCCTACCTTTACTAGCTCATCCTTTATTATCTCTGCTGTCTCTCTTGCCCTGATATAAGAACTTGCATAAATTGCATCTACTCCATAATTGGTTAATCGCTGTCCAACAAGTCTAGCCTGTTCCATACCCTCCTTTGTAAGGTGGGCATTCTCATTACAAAATATTGCATTCTGTCTTCCGTGCCTAATTAAATATATTCTCATTCTATACACCTTTTCGGTTTTTATTTACAATAAAGGTATGTTTTTCTTTTCTGTTTCCTCTAAAATCGAATCTGGCCAAACGGATGCCTGAACCTCGCCAATATGAGCCTTTCTTAAAAAGAACATACAAATTCTGGACTGTCCAATACCTCCACCAATGGTATATGGTAATTCCTTATCTACAATAGCTTTTTGGAATGGCATTGCAAGGCGGTCCATGCAACCCGCTATTTCAAGCTGGCTTAACAGAGAGTCCTCATCAACACGAATTCCCATAGAAGATAGTTCAAGACCCATATTCAAAATGGGATAATAAACTATAATATCTCCATTTAATGCCCAGTCATCATAATCTGGAGCTCTACCGTCATGCTTCTCACCAGATGCCATAGTTCCACCAATCTGCATTATAAAAACAGCTCCTTTGAGCATAGCAATTTTGGTCTCTCTCTCCTTTGGTGTCAAATCTGGGTAAGTATCCTCTAATTCCTGTGTAGTAACAAAGGAAATCTCTTCTGGTAAAATCGGTGTTATGTAATCATATTTATTAGAAATATATTTTTCTGTGTTTCGTAATGCCATATATACCTTTTTTACCACTGACTGTAACGTATCTATATTACGATCCACTTTTTCAATTACCTTCTCCCAGTCCCACTGGTCTACAAAAAGGGAGTGGATATTATCTGTATCCTCATCACGACGAATGGCATTCATATCTGTATAAAGACCTTCTCCCTTGTGAAATCCGTATCTTTTTAACGCCTGACGTTTCCATTTAGCAAGTGAATGCACGATTTCAACCTTAGCATCATTCTGCTCCTTAATACCAAAGATAACAGGACGCTCAACACCATTTAAGTTATCATTAAGTCCTGTTTCTGGACGTACAAATAAAGGTGCTGACACACGAGTCAGATTTAGTTGTTGTGCAAGTTCTCTCTCAAAATAATCTTTAACCTCTTTTATAGCTACCTCTGTCTCTCTTATATTAAGAGTAGCTTTATAGCCTTCTGGAATATATAATCCGTTCATAAGCGTCTCCTTTAATCTCTTCATTCTAAATAACTTATTTATTTTATCACATATGATGCATTGTTGTAAATTATGATTTTATGAGCAGATAAAGCTTATAAAATACACATCCTCTTTCGTTTTTCATATTATATAGTATCAGTAGAAAGGAAGTGATCTATTGGCATATAAAATCTTTGTGGATCAAGGCCATAATCCATCTGGCTATCATAATACCGGGGCAGAAGGATTTGGGTTGAAGGAACAGGACATAACATTCCAAGTAGGAGCTTATCTGGCAGATATCTTAGATTCAGACAGTCGTTTTGAAGTAAGAACCTCAAGGCCTACTCCAACCACCGTACTCGGTACTAGCAATGCCACCAGTTTAAAGGCTCGTGTAGATGCAGCAAATAGCTGGCCTGCAGATTATTTTATCAGTATCCACGTAAATTCCAATAATAATCCTAGTATAAATGGAAGTGAGGTATATATCTATCAAACCGGTACTCAGGCTGAAAAGCTTGCCACCGCCATACTAAATGAGATAGTTCGAAGGGTAGGTACCAAAAATAATGGAGTTCGTACCAATCCGGCTCTTTATGTACTTCGAAGGACTAACATGCCTGCTGTTCTGGTGGAATTGGCTTATATTAGTAATGAAGATGATGTGGAAAAGCTACAAAATGACCAGTATCAGTTTGCTTATGGAATCTATGTTGGCTTACTTAATTTTCTTGGCTTACCACAACTATAAGTCATATTTCCTACATTCAGAACAAGTTAAGTTTTTGCATTGTACCCTTGACTTGCAAGCATTAACATGCTACTATAATTGAGTAATTTAAAGTATAGATTAGATGTTCACATACCTTTGTAAATTGCTTTTCTATTTAATTTACAGGGTATGTGTTTTTTTATCCTGAGTCGTATGCTCATTACATATCGGCCATGATAATAACCTTTTGGAGGTACTTGCCAAGGGATTTCCATCTAACGTACTATTTTTATTTTTTCAAGGAGGTATCTTAACATGAACAAAGGTACAGTAAAATGGTTTAACAGCGAAAAAGGATTTGGATTTATCACTGATGAAGCAACAGGAAAAGATGTATTCGTACATTTCTCTGGTATCGTTGCTGAAGGCTTTAAGACTTTAGAAGAAGGCCAAAATGTAACATTTGATACTACAGAAACTGAACGCGGTTTACAGGCTATCAACGTTGCAGTTGCTTAATCTTTTTTAGATAAATTGATATAGCAAGGAATAATTCATTTTCGTGCTTGCGCGAATCAAATCAAAGAAAAGTTTGTACAAATTATGCCACCCGTCTCATATTGGGAAGGTGGCATTTTTATGTGTTAATCGTTATGGTTATGTAAGCAATTATCAATGGCAATGACTAGTGCTGAGAAAAAGGCAGGATCCTCACTATCCGCTATATTCATCTCATAGGTATCTGACCAGCTAAGAAATTTCTTAGCAACTCCACCAACTTGGAATCCATCTCGGTAAATAATAAAGCTTCTAGCCCACAAATCCCCTTCAATTGTATAGTTTCCATAAGCACTGCCAATATTAAGCTTTGATTTAAAGAACTGAAACTCTTGTTGAATCTCTGCACAAAGCTGCTGTCCTCGATAGATTTCATATCTTGCACATAATAGGGTAATCCTTCTTTTAATAAAATACAGTTCCTGACCTCGCAAATCATATAGATGAATCTTATCGCCGATGGTAAATATCTCACTTTTTACATCAAAATAAACATTACCATATTCATCATATACATCATACTTATCCCCAATACTAAATACCTTCTGTTTAATATATAACCTCAAATATAACCCTCCAATTAACTATTATCCGTATCGTCCTCTGTATCTTCTCCCTTAGTCTCTACATCTACAACCTTCTTCTGTAACTTAATCCCACATTTATTACAGAACTCACTATCATCAGGAAGAGTAGCTCCACAAGCTGGACATACACATACTTTTCGCAAGGTATTCAGCTGCTCATATAGTTCTTTAATCTTAGCACTAGCCTCTCCAATTACTTCAAATTCGATTTCATAAGCATGTTCTCCCATATCTACATGTTCCTTGTAATAAGCCTCTCCTATTCTCTCATAGGATTTACGTATCATCTTCTTTTGCTCATTGATATTAGCCTTTACTGTATTGACATCTACGATATCTTTTGCCTTTTTTGCAATATCCTTACCTGTACTGGTAATTGTTTCACCTATTTTGTTAAAAATATCCATAACTAAGCCTCCTTATTTTTATTTATATTTTCAACTTTCTCTTCATATCCACCCAGTATCTTCCTATAAAATAATGAAATGCTCGATCATAAATTAGAAGCAACACCTGTCCAGCCACTATAAAGCCTATCAGTAAATAAGAATTTATCTCTTTTGTTATAATTAGGCTTGGTGCATAAACTAATATAGGAATATACATAGCATTGAATATAAGGAATTTTATTACCACTAGAACAACTCTATTGTACTTACTTACTTTTTGCTTAAAAATGTATTTCCATACAAACTCTGTTAATAACAAATAAAGTGCCATACCACCATAGGTAATTGCATACAACTTGTGTGGAGAAAGGATGAGGCTTAACAACACACTCCCCACCCAGAATACGGCTCCTATGGACACCCCATACTCTACAATCACAATGCCTGTACAAAAGGATGCAAAGGCAAGAAAAAACAGAGTACTCATTTCAATCACACTACCTAGTATTACAAGAACTACTGTAAAAGCCATCATAAGGCCTAAAAACGACATCTTTCTTGCATTTACATGCATGAACACAAATCCCCTCCCATACATTCACAGCAAGTATCCGCTGCCCATAGCTTGCAACAGCAATCTAGTGGATCATCTCCAAATCCACGACCATAACCTGCTCCAGTTGCCTGATAACGACCATTACCATACTGAAGTTGATCTAACAGATTAGCGTATTCCTGATTAGTTGGGTCTAATTGATAGGCTGTCTGTGCACAATTATAAGCTTGCACATTATTACCTACTCCATTGTTGGCGATTGCTCCATAATAATACCATCTGGCATTATGATCGGAGATTGTATTTAATCGATTGAGAGCATCCTGATAACGTCTTTGACTTAAAAACTGTGCTACCTCGGATAATTCAGGTGTATCATAAGCTGAGTTAGCGTAGTTCGTACCAAACCCTCCAGCAGAACTACTTCCAAAGCCTCCTTTATTAAAACCTCCGAAGCCTCCACTTCCAAAACCTCCAGTTCCGTAGCTTCCTTGTCCGTAGGAGGAACTGGAACTATATCCATTTTCTCTGTCCTTCATAATCTGGTTATATGCTTCCTGTACCTCTTTAAATTTCTCTTCTGCAAGATCAGATAAAGGATTATTTACGTAGGAATCTGGGTGATATTTTCTGCTCAAATCACGGTACGCTCTCTTTACCTCATCATCCGTCGCATTTGGACTAATTTCTAATACTTTATATGGATCTGTTATCATCGGTCATGTTCCTTTCTTCTATACATTTCTGACGAAGTTTATCGTACTTACACCACACGCCAGCATACAATATATTTCTTAAAATATCTACTTCCGGTTGCACCACAATAGGAAGCTTTTCAAATGCTTTCGTTGCTTCTGCCATCATCATCGTTAAAATGTGGCCTATTTCTTCAAAAAGCTTTTCCTTGTCCGTCTCAATGAAAGGATTATAACTTCCTTTCTTCAAGTCTTCCTCTAAATCCTCGTAAGCATCCATAATGTAGATGAATTTCCCTAAATAAAAACCCAGATTGCGTAAATCTTCCTGCCACTGGTCTTCCTTATATATAAAAAGTTCTGCCATCAGTTCTCCAAATGGTCTTGCTACATAATCCAAATTGGTTTCCTTCGCCTTTTCCAATTGGTTTAGTTCCTTAAGTGTCCGTTTGATTACGTCTACTTGGCGGGGATACTTCTTCTCAATCCTCTTATATCTACATTTCACAAACTTTGCTCCGGACAGTCCCTTAATGCTTCTCTCATCC
Source organism: Bacillota bacterium (assembly GCA_023411225.1). GTDB lineage: Bacteria > Bacillota > Clostridia > Lachnospirales > Lachnospiraceae > KM106-2. The sequence continues at coordinate 63,306 of JAEYPA010000007.1, read as the reverse complement.
TCCCAATCATCACGAAAATGATGGTAAGACAATGCCATATTCATAGCAGCTGCATAAGAGGTAATGTCATTATGAAGCATAGAATGCTTCTTTACCGGATGTACCATACAATGATGTTTCTCATGATTAGGTTGCTCTTCGTATAAGGCAGTTAACAAAACGATTAAAAAAGTCATGTCATAGGTCAGGGTAAACTGACCAAACATTCCATATTCCTTTTTTAAAGTGCGACACAGCCCACAATAATAAGCATGATATCTCTCATACTCTTTAATTTTTAACTCCGGTTTATTTATCATAACATAGCCAAACATAAGGCCTCCATATCTTACTTTTCCTGTTGTATAAATCTTCTATCACAAATATGGGAGAATACAATCCTATACATTGGCATTATACCATTAAACAGCTAGAGATAACACCTCTTTTTATGTTCTTTTTATGAACTCCTGTTTACAATTCGGACAAGTAATGGCAATTTTCCCTTTTCCCTTAGGTACTCGAATCATCTGTCCGCACTTTCCACACTGAAATACCTTATGATTTTTATCGGTTTTTGGTTTTCCATGTGATTTTTTCTTTTTCTGACTAGTAGCCCCATAAGGGCTCCCATATGGGTTATTATATGGATTCTGACCATAGTAACCTGACCTATTACTATTTTTCTTACCCGGCAGTTTTCTTCGAATTGGTTCCCATATCTTTAAAAACCTTTGATTTTCGGCAGTACGCTTTGCTATATTTCTAGAGAACATACGATAGAAGATCAGCACAAACACTACATAACTTAAGGCCAATACAATTACAGAGCCACTTAAGGGCAATATAACACTTAAGATAAGATATATCACCAATAATGCAACATTTAGCTGATCAGAACCATATCTACCTATCATCCATTGACGAAAACGATCCATTAATCTCATACGAATACCTCTTTCTACTAATATTCTAAGTGTTACTTAGTATATTAGTGTTCCAATGAGAAGTTGTCAATGACACAAATCTTAAAAGATTATTAAAATAAATACTCATATCTGTCGAAATCTCATCATCGTATGTTATATTATGTATATTTATAAATTAAATTGATTATTATGTCGATTTATTGTAGAATTGATGTGTGAAAAAGTTGTTAAGAACACATAGAAATGAATAAATTTCTACGTTCTACAAATAAATAAAGTACAAGAAAGGATAAAATCTTATGCAAGCAACTATCTGGGCTATACTCCCACCAGTCATTGCTATTGTGCTAGCTTTACTAACCAAAGAAGTTTACCTTTCCTTAATGGTTGGTATAGTATCTGGTGCTCTTCTCTTGACTGGAATCACACATCCAATTGGTGCATTAAATGTAACTTTTGATGCCATGAGTTCAAAGATTGGAGGCAATGTAGATATCCTGATATTCCTCGTATTATTAGGAATTATTGTAGCGTTAATTAGCAAATCTGGGGCTTCTCGCGCCTATGGTGACTGGGCTTCCCGTGTCATCAAATCCAGACGAGGCGCTTTGCTGTCTACTTCAGCTTTAGGTGCTCTTATCTTTGTAGACGACTATTTTAACTGTTTGACAGTTGGTACTGTTATGCGTCCTGTGACAGACAAACATAATATTACAAGAGCCAAATTGGCTTATATTATTGACGCCACTGCAGCACCTATATGTATCATTGCTCCTATCTCCAGTTGGGCAGCTGCTGTTAGTTCTTCCTTACCTGAGGGTAGTAAAATAAATGGTTTCCAGTTATTTTTAGACACTATCCCATTTAATTTATATGCAATTTTTACAATAATTTTTATGCTATTTCTAGTAATTTGTAATATGGACTTCTTTTCTATGAAAAAAATTGAGAAGAAAGGCGAGAATAAAGATGTTGCACTTGAACATGACGAGATTAAAATTGTTGGAAAAGGTACTGTAATTGACCTTGTCCTTCCAATTCTTGTTTTAATCATTTCCTGTATCTTTTTTATGCTTCAATCTGGTGGCTTATTTAAAGGTGCCAGCATCATAGATGCATTTGCGAACTGTTCTTCGGCAAGAAGTCTTGTACTTGGCTCTCTATTTACAATTTTCTTTATTTTTATGATGTATCTAATTAGAAGAACCATTAACTTTCAACAGTTTTGCGATAGTTTTACAGAAGGTTTTAAGGCTATGACACCAGCCATTTTAATTCTATGTCTAGCTTGGACCTTATCCGCTATCTGTGACGGAGACCATTTGGATTTAAGAGGCTTTGTACAAAATAACATTATGTATGTTGACCGTGTAAAGGTCCTTGTTCCTGCGGTATTCTTCTTAATCTCGTTAGGACTTGCCTTCTCCACAGGTACCTCCTGGGGAACCTTTGCAATCCTAATTCCTGTGGCTACTACTGTATATGATCCAATTGCTGAATACGGTATGTTAGTAATCGGCGTAGCAGCAATTCTTGCAGGAGCTGTATGTGGAGATCACGTATCTCCAATCTCTGATACAACTATTTTAGCATCAGCAGGAGCCCAATGTAACCATATTGAGCATGTCTCTACCCAGTTGCCATATGCTCTTAGTGTAGCTGGATGCTGTTTAATTGGTTTCTTATTTGCCGGTTTATTTAACAGTGGCTTAATTGGTCTCATTGCAGGCTTTATTGCCATGATGGCTATGATGCTTACCTTTTATATTGTATATCACAACAAAGAAAAGAAAGGGCTATAGAATCCCTAAGAACTAAGAGTTTTGCTTACAAAACTCTCCACCTGAGGGGCCTTGCAACGGGCAATTAATTCTCCACCCTAAAAGAAGGATGGGTAATCGCATGTTTATCTAAGCGAATTACCCATCCTTTTTGTATGAAGCATCTGTCATCCTATTATACTATTGACCTATTAGGTAAATTCTATATTAAACATAGGAGGGAATTATATGCTCTGCCCTCTTAAAAGGAGAGACACAATTCTAAATACTGCATTAAAGGAGTTTTCATCACAGGGGTATGATAAGGCTTCAACGAATGTAATAGCGAAAGAAGCCGGTATTTCTAAAGCTCTCATGCTCCATTATGTAGATAGCAAAAAAGAACTTTTTTGGTTGTATATGATTTCTTTGCCAACCTGCTAGAAAAAGAATACTTTGATTTGTTGAATTATGCAATCATGGATTATGGAAAAAAGTATCAGATGATATTCCTACAAATAAAGACAGAATAAGATTCCAAAAATATAGCAAGGATACAGATATCCTTGCTACATAATCTCACTTAGATTATCCTGTATTGCTTTAGCAACCTCTGGTTTATTCATTGAGTAAACATGGATTGCATTGACGCCATTAGCTAATAGATCAATAATTTGCTCTGTCGCATAGGCGATTCCAGCCTGTTTCATAGCCGCTCCATTATCCCCAAATTTTTGAACAATAGCCTTAAAACGACTTGGAAGATATGTCCCAGAAAGTTCACATATCCTTCTAATCTGGTTTCCGTTAGTAACAGGCATAATTCCTGCGATGACCGGAATCGTAATTCCCTTTTCTCGAATTCTGTATAAATACTTATATAGTATATTGTTGTCAAAAAACATTTGTGTAGTCAAGAAATCGCACCCTGCCTCCACCTTCTGCCTTAAGTATTGAATGTCTTCTTCTATGGTCTTAGCCTCCACGTGTCCTTCCGGATAACATGCAGCGCCTATACAAAAGTCAGAATAGTTCTTAATTGCAGTTACTAGCTCATTTGCATACTGGTATCCACCCTCAGCTACCTCATTTATATCCTTGGGTTTATCACCACGTAAAGCCAGAATGTTGTCAATCCCTTGGTGTTTAAGAAGTTCCAATTGTTTTTGAATATCCTCTTTTGAAGATGATACGCAGGTCAAATGAGCCAGCGGTGTAACTCCAAATTGGTTCTTTATATTGTTGGCAATACTTACGGTATGAGCACTTGTCCCACCTCCGGCACCATAAGTTACACTCATAAAAGAAGGCTTAAGCTTTGCTATCTCTTCCGTAGCCACCCTAACTTTCTCATAATCACTGTTTGTTTTCGGTGGAAACACTTCAAAAGACAGTGTTGGTTTTCCCCGTCCTACTATATCACGAATTTTCATTTTTAAACCTCGCTTTTTGCATCTATCGATTGTAGCAATCTTCTATCAAAATCCTCCAAAGGCATTGGCTTAGCATAATAGTAGCCCTGACCAATAATGCAATTGCACTTATTTAAAAAATCAACATGCTCCTTAGTTTCAATTCCTTCAGCCATAACTTCTAACTTCAAATTATGGATCATTTTAATGGAGTCCTCTATGATGATCTTTCCTCGTTCATTCCCACTAATGTCTTCAAAAAATGCCTTATCTAACTTAATTACATCAATCGGAACTGATTTTAGCATATTAAGAGAAGAATAGCCACTTCCAAAGTCATCCATTTGAAGAACAAATCCATTTTTCTTCAGCTCATACATTAATCCATACAGCATATGGACATTTTCCATAAAGAGTCCTTCGGTAAACTCCAGTTCCAACAACCAAACTGGTATCCCATACTTATTAGTCAAGCTTAATAATTTCTGTACAAGAGATGGATCATAAGTATGAAGTCTAGAAATGTTAACTGAAATAGGGTATGCAATGCCCATATCTAACCATTTTCTTAACTCCTTACATGCCTGCTCCCATATATATTCATCTAACTGTAGGATAAATCCATTCTTCTCAAATAATTTTATAAATTTATTGGGATAAATAATCCCCTGCTTAGGATGCATCCATCTGACCAAGGCCTCAGCACCTACAACCTGATTGGTGCGGAGATTATACTTTGGCTGAAGATACATCTTGAACTCATCATTTTCTAATGCACGGTGCATCTCGGCTTCTATTCGCTGTGTCTCCACAAGTTCCTTACGGTATTCCTCATTATAGAAAGCAAAGTATTGATTAGCCAAACCTTTAATTGGTCGCGTGGCCAATCTTGCCCAGTCACACATCAACCTGATAGGAATACTTGAATCCGACACAAGATAAACGCCGAAAGACATTTTAAAGCTTGTGGTAATATATGGTGTCTTGGCACATTCTTCACGAATCCAATTAATTACATCAATAATGTCATTTCTTGTATCATAACTAATCAGTAGGGTAAAGCAGTCCGCATAATAGCGACAGAACACTTTATCTTCTATACCTATTCGACACAATACTTCAGCAATAAAGCAGATTATCTGATCTCCAGTCTCTTCACTATAAATATCATTGATTACGCGGAAATTATCAATATCAAAAAAGATTATCGCATGCTTTTTGCCTACATTTTTACTTATTTTTTCCTTTGAAACCTCGTAGAATTTGTTTGCCTGATAGAGTCCTGTCAAAGAATCGTAACTCTTCTCATCCTCCAATTTTTGTATGATATGACTCTTTGTCCTATTTTCATATTTACGCATTTCATCATTTCGACTCTTCTGCACATCTTTTAATAGAATAGTACAAATAATACCATCCTGAGGACTGATTTCATATAACACTGCCTCAATAAAGTACCAATGAAACTCCTGGTTTTGGTTAAAGATGCGAATATAACAATGAACTGATTTTTCTTCATCAAAAGCTTTTATTAGATTTTCACAAGAAAAATTTTGAACAAAAGCAAGTTGTTCCTCCATATCAAAGATTTCCTGATAAACATGATCATACATCTCATGATAAGTTCTAAAATTGTGCTCATTTCCTGGATAATCTTGCTCATTGAACCGTCTTACTTTATCCTGGGTAAGGTTTACCGCATAAATATAATCAAAACATTCCTGAATAGTTCTACCAAAGTTATTATAAACGTTACTACTAAACTCTTGCTTATCAAATATATCTGACAAATCGGTCACATTCATTCCAGTTCTTGTGATTTCCTCTAGTTGCATCATATCATCACTTAGATCATTGTAGCATACATATTTATTCTTACCTTTAATTTTAGCCTGGTAAAGGGCTATATCTGCAGTTTTATATAATTCGTGAAAGGAAGAATTTCCAGTAAAAAGACTAAGTCCTATACTGACTGTTACATGATTTATCTTTTCTCTTACTATTTGACAGATAGTATCCGCTTTTTTATATATAGCAGATACTGTTGCAACATCCTTCATAAAAATAATAAATTCATCGCCACCAAGACGGCCTATTATGTCAGAATCTCTAAATTCTCTACGAAGTATATCACAAAGTTTAGTTAGTGCTGCATCTCCCTCTAAATGTCCATAAACATCATTGATATGTTTAAAATTATCTACATCAATAATAAATAATGCAGATAGCATATCACTATTTTTATTATTCAAATATTTTTGTATTTCCTCTTGGGCATATTCTCGAGTGCTTACCTGTGTCAAATAGTCTGTGCTCGCCTTAATCATTAATTTTTGCTCTACTTCTTTATGTACAGTTACATCACTAAGTTTACCAACAATAATCAAGGCCTCATTATTTTCAGAGAAAACACATTTTGCAACAAGATAAACCCATTGGGATTTCTGTCTACTGATTTGATAACATAGGTAGGCATCCGTTGATCCTAGTTTATTTACTTTAAACATAGTAATAATGCGTTTAATCTCTTCACGACTTTCCTCTGTAAGTTTACCACTAGGAAGAGAATTCGCAATTACTTTTTTATAAAAATCTTTGATACATGCCGGGCGCTTTAAAGTGCTTTCCTCTCCTCCATAATAATGGACAACATCCGATTCCAAATCATATTCGAATACAATCTCACTTGCAAAGGAAAGAACCAACTTATATCGTTCCTCAAAGCTTTTAATCTCCTGCTCTTTCTTCATATCCTCCGTCATAACAGTGAGAACACAATAAACCTCTACATCCTCTTGCCGAGAATCTTTAACAGGAAAAACCTTTACCTCATACAACTGAGGTTTTCCCTCCTTATTGTACATAGTAATTCTACCTGTTTTCGTCTTGTCAGATTTTAGACACTTTTCAACTAAAGAACAGAATTCTCCCCTATCACTCGGTTGAACCATCTCTAAATAGTGATTTTGAAATAGGTTAGTCATCTCCTGAGATGTATATCCAGAGTTCTTATGAAAGTTCTCATTACACCAGTAAACCGGATAACCTTCTTCCAGTCCAAGCCTTAGTATGCCAATTGCTAAACTCTCTGCAAATAACTCAAATTCAAGACTAGACTCTCTTTCTTTTTCTAGCTCTTCCTTTAGATCTGTTACATCATAAATATACAGGCGAAATATCGGAAATTGTGAGTGATGAAGTTCTTCAGTATAAGAAGCTTTAAGCATCATTGAACGATTACTTCTCTCAGTAATATATTCAATGGAGAAACTTTTTTCTCCCCATTGAATTCCTTGACTTAAAATCATAATTTCTTCACAAACAGAAGCATCCTCCAGAAAATTAGAGATGATTTCATTATTATTAACTATAATATTAAGGACTTCCATTTTATCATGACAGAATGCAACGTCAAAAAGAGCCCCTGCAAAAATACTTTTATAACAATTTGATAATTCCAAAAAATTCCCTAAGGTACAGTTGCGATTCAATACACTCACCCCCCTGCTTCCTATCGAAATTAATATATTCAACAATAATTATAATACATTAAAAGCAAAAACTCAACAAGATTTGTAACTCACCATCAATTATTCCCCAGTTTTTCCACTTTTCGACTATATTCTCTTTTTGTATAAAACATAGTAATAATCATCTATTCCCTCATGAGCTACCATAACTTGCTGATAGTTAGTAAACAACTCATGACATTCAGTAAAATCCTCCAAAGGTCTCTTTCTTCCATATCGTACAATAACGAAATCCACATCCCGATTTCTTATGATATTTTCCTGCTCCTCATACATCTCAGGGAAGTTCTCTCGAGGTATATTCTGCCTACAGAAAAACTTTGTGTCAGGCAAAGGGGTGTCTGCCATCAGATAAAAACCTCCATCAAGGAAATTGTAATTAAGCAAAGTCGGATTCTCTACCTGATTGATAGCTTCAGCAAATTGCACTTGTACGTAATCATCAAATGGCTTGTAAAGATAAGTAACACAATTACTAGCAGATAACAGTATCACTGCATAGATAGCGGCATAAATAGGAAGAGCAATTCTTCTCTTTTCATAGATTAGAGGAAGTACCCTTTCTAAGGATTTCACAGTTGCAATTACTCCAAAAACCACAAATACTCCTAGAATAAGCAAATAATACTTATATCTAGTTCCTCCTATAAAAACAAAGAAGTACGTAAGCACTGCAGTCACTAGCAATCCAATTTTGGCTTCATTATTCATCTTCAACGTCTTTGATCGTGAAAAATACAGGAGACCCCATAAAATCAAAGGAGTAAATACCGGGTTCCACATAATATCATTTGTAAAGAAATACATTACTTTTTCAAGAGCGGTAACCTGGCTGGAATACATAAAAATATTGGTATAGAAATATGCGTACAAGAATTCTCCCACAGAATCATTTAGTACAAAATAGAGAAAATAAGGAATAGATCCAGCTAACATTCCTATCAAGAAGAAAAGTGCTGCTTTGAAGCACTCCAGAAAACCTTTTCTCTTCCATATGGCGATTCCTACTACCAATACCCATCCAATATAATAGCCTAGAAGAGTAAACTTAATCCAAAGAATACAAGAAGCTAATATACCATGCAAAAATAAAATCTTATTCGGTAGCTTCTCTTTATTGCTATTAAGATATAATAACATATGATATAAAGCAATTAAAAGAAATGGCATGCAGAATTCTTCTGCATTATCTCCACGGCTATAACAAAATGCAGTAACTATAACAAGGCCGGTAACCGAAGTTACTAGCCTGTTGTATTTTCTATCTAAAAATAGGTCACTGATTTTACCTACATATCCAAGAATAACAGCAAAATTAATAATCTGAAGTAAATATACTCCATACATGTTCTTATCACTAATCATAGCTGCAAAAGTATGGATAAAGAATAACAAAGGACCTTTTTGATCATAAATATCTCGATATAGTACTTTACCATCTAATACACTCTTACCAATCGTAAAGAAGCAGTTTTGATCTACTCCTACATGAACAGGAAACAATATAGAAGTCATAGAACCAAATGTCATTAATATAGCCGATATAGCAAGTAAAAAGAACAAGTCCTTCCTTTTATATTTTAAATGAGTTAACATGTCGTCCTTACCTTTCTAGTAAAAAATCCCATCCTTCTATTTCATAAAATTTACACAAAAAAAGAAATTCGATACCTATTTTACAAGTGTGTAATGAAAAAGTCAACATTACCTTAATATAATGGTTAAATTCTCCAAAAAAAATAAGATTGAATCCATGTTGTATACGAAAGAAAAAAGGAATGTTGCTTATGATTATCATGGCGCAACACTCCCTCTTTAAAGTTTTGATCTTATATCATGGTGTTATCTCTCTATCACCATACTATTTTTTAATTTTAACTTTCTTATATGTACTATAATTACTGTAAATAATTCTTCCATTTATCACTTTGTATGTACGAACCTTTACATACCAAGTGCCTTTCTTTAATCCCTTCAAGGTTACACTATCGGTACCAGACTTTTTAATCGTAGCTTTTAAAAGATACGTTCCATTGGCCTTAGCTGACAAGTAAATCTGATATCCTGTGATACTAGATGCCTTTGACCAGGTAATTTTAAGTTGTCCCTTTTTAGAATTCTTAGCACCTTTTATGCTACTTGCATTTGGAGTGGTATAGGTAGTGATAGATGCTTTTGGTCCATAAAGTAATGTGCCTTCAACCTTATCAAATGCTAATACTCTAAATACATAGGCAGTGCCTGCAGTCAACTTAGCTCCTTTGCTACCTAATAACTGTTTTACTGTATAGGAAGTTTTCTGGCCACCATTTACAACAGCTATCTGAACATCCTTCTTCGTTTTACTGTCATAACGATAAACTACATAGCCATCTGCTGAATTTACTTTATTCCAGCTTAATTTAATCTGATTAGAAGAAGCTATTGCCTTAAGCTTTGTTACCTGGCTTACTCTTGCTACAACAGTTACCTGGCATTGAACTTGTACAGGTTTTACATTCTTTGTCGCTACTGTCGATATTGTTATGATGGCCTTTCCAGGCTTTAATCCAACTAGATCACCGGAATCATTTACCATCGCAACAGAAGGATTCGAAGATTTATAACGAAGTAGTCCGTTTACTGGGGTTGCAGGGGATACTGTGGCTACAATACTAAAGGAATCCCCTTGTTGAAGAGCAATCTTTTGTTTATTCAATCGAATACTTTGAGCAACGCTAATGACCTTAACCTTACAGATACCGATTGCTCCACTTTCTGTATAAGCAATTACGGTAAGCAAGCGACCTGCATCCTTAAAACTGGTCTTTAATACTCCATTGGTAATACTAGAATAGTCTGAATCTACTTCCCAAAAGATCTCATCCTGTGCTCCCATTGGTAGCAACTGTGCATCTATAGTAAGAGGGTTTCCTGCTATCACTTCATACTCACTCTGAGAAAAAACAATTCCCATGGCAAGAGGTTTGCCTATTGGTTCAATCGTATAATTCTTATCAATTTTATCAATAGTGACAGTCGTTCCTTCATACTTAACACCATTTAATAGATAGCCTGAAAAAGTGTAACCTTCCATTGGCGTAATAGTAATCTTTGCGGATTCTCCAGGTAGATAATATCCAGTGCCATCATACTGACAGAATGTATTATCTCCTACTACATTGTAGTAGCCTGTTTCCATAGGAATACTGTATAGCTTACTGGAGTATTCATAATAAGGATCACCCCAATCATCATACTTCTGGGTCATTTCCCCTTTACCCAAAAAACAGAATTGGTCAGCTACCGAAGTACCTCCATAATATTCCGGTACATTTGTGTATTCATATAAACTACAGTTTGAAGCAGCTTCATAAGAATCCTTGTCAACATTATAATAGAACACATCACCGAATTCGTCACTTACCAATCCGGCAAATACCAAGCCTTTTGTAGATGCACCAACAGATGCATCATAATAGGAGTATGGTTTCGTTCCCATATACTCTTTTCTGTTTGCAGTTGCCTTACATACAGCAGTCGATTTACTCCAACCTTGACTGGTCATAAGAAGTGGAGCTGGTGCAGTGTCACTAAGGGAAGATTGTCCATCCACAGTACCAAAGGTAAGAATCAGCTTTCCTTTTACCACATTAACCTTGGCAAAAGCCCGTCCTTCCAAAAGATTAGATTCCTGCAACCAAATGTGTTTGCTAAGGTCATAAGAATAAACGGTGTTTAAGACTTCTAAACTATTCTCATTCATTCCTCCCATAAGATAAATCTTACCATTATAAACTGCTAAGCTACTACCTACTATATTAGACATGTTGATATTGGCAGGAAAATCACAGAGTTTGGACCATTTATTATTTGTAGTATCGTAGACTACAATAGCACTTGAAGTAGCGTAACTTATGGTATTCTGTGCCAATGCATATATTTTATGATTATTATAGAAGATATTGGTTTTAATAATAGCGGGCTCAGATCCCAAATCTTCCACTATCTCAGGGTCTACCACTTTATTGGTTACTATTTCATTTTCTAACCATTCCCCGGAACCACCAGTTAATTTGTAGGACCCAAATCCATTATCTCCATAGTTATATATTGTTGATCCGTCACTTACTATGGAACCCTTATCAACATCTTCAACATCCGTAATGGCACTAACCTCAACAGTGTTATAAGATATGTATTCTGTTCTTGTAGTAGTGGTACCATCCTTAAAAGTAAAATCAAATCGAACTTTTTTGTTTACGCAATCACTAGCAATAGCAGAAAGCTCAGTGTCCTTGGTACAGGTAAAAACTGTCGGATTACCATTTATATTGATGGATGCCACTTCAGAAAGGCTATTTCCTTTTAGAGTAATCTTTCCATCGCTAAAGGAAATTGACTTAATATTCATTATATTCTTTTTATAATTACTTAAATCAAGATTTCTTTCCTCCTTAGTAACACCCGCTAGTTTTTCCTCAGATCTTGCGCAAGCTGCCACTTTGTCTCTAAGGGCTTCTGTGGTGATTTCTGGGTTGCATTGCTTAAGAAGGGCCACACTAGCAGTAACATGAGGAGCCGCCATGGATGTTCCGCTATAAAAGTCATACTTTCCGAAATCATCAGGTTTCATATTTTGTTTGCTAATCCCAATATTATCCATATTTATTTCACTGGTGGATTTTCCTAAGCTAACACCTATCATAAAAAATACATATTTACCTTCTTCAGCATTTTTAATCGCTGCATTACCATTTACCATAGACCAGTAATTACTATTTGGCATTGAATAATGCATTCCAGCAATTTTTAGGCTAGAAAGTATCTGCTCGATATCTCCTGTATTGTTATAAAGTTCATCAAATTTACTAGCTAACTCCACACCATAATATACTTCATTGCCCGAACCCTCAAACTCTGATGACAATAATCTGTCCTTCACCATAGCACTCAGATAATAGTCAGTACTGGATTCAGGAAGGGTAATTGGCCAATAACATCCAAAGATCTCATCTTTATCCGAATTTACTAATAGACTTAAACTACCTGAAGTATCGTTTCCCAAACCAAAATTATCATTTTTGTCAAACGTCAATGTTGGAGCAGTTGTAGGTTCCATACTATTAAAATCGATACTAAATTCCTTATGTCCAACAGGAAGCTCAGAACCACTAAAATCATTATATAACTCACTGTAGTTAGCCTGAGCATCTCCACTATGAATGGTAGGATTATAAGCATTATAGGATACAGAGGAAAGAATATCTGTTCCAGGAGCCGCTAGATCTACCGTATTCTCACCATAGTTGGAAAAAGCGGCAAGCTCTCCTTTTTCCGTGCTGGCAGCCACACTAATCATATAGTCACTGGTAAATGCCCAAGGGTCATTAGGCTCTGTATCATTATTAGAAGCCGCATTACCTGCAGCAGTAACTGTAATGGCACCTTTCTTACCTACAAGATTAACTAACTTCTCAAATATATCTGAGCCGCCTCCGCCACCCCAGGAACAATTGATAGCAACCACATTCACCCCACAATTTATAGCACGGTTAATATAGTCATAAGCGGCAACTGCATCACTTTCATAACCTCCACCTTCACTATCTAAGAATTTTAATGCCATAAGCTTTACATTCTTTGCAACTCCTGTTACACCTGTTCCATTACCGGCAATGATACCTGCACAGTGGGTTCCATGACCAGCGTCATCCAAAGGATCTGCATCACCATTGAAAAAATCGTAGCCACAGGTTCCACTGAGAACACCCGTTGTATTCTCCCACATTCTTCCCTGTAAGGCTTCATGAGTATAATCAATACCGGAATCAATAATCGCAACCACTTTTTCATCTGGTTTAGCTGCTTCCCATGCTGCTTCCGGATTGACATCCTTGTCTACCGTTCCTTTATTCTGTCCTTGGTTATCCAAAGCCCACTGGTATTGTTTATAATTATCACCCGCACCTCTTTCTTTTACCGCATAGTTAGGCTGAGCTATAACGATATTGGTATATTGCTCCTTTACAGCCTTTATTAGTGCTTCTGTGCTGAGATCTTCTGAAACCAAATGAGAAACCTGCAGTTTTTTAACTGCAGTAGTAGCAGGTGCTAACTGAGCACTGCTTATGCTCTTTTGAACCGTGTCTTTATTCTCAAACTCATATGTAGTCTTTATTGTTACTGTATCCCCTGCAAGAACAAATTTACTTGAACTGAATTCACCTTTACTATTCTTTCTTGCTTGAAACACTTTCTTTGAATTTTCTGATGTGGCAGTATCATCCACATAAGCCATTACTAAAGCTTCATGTTCTTTATAGGCCTTACCATTATCGTTTTTTGCAATGAAATCAGTATTCCTTGTCCCAGTTTTCCCTGCAAATATTTCTCTAATATCATTCCCTACTCTGCTCGATACGTCTTCCCCTTCAGATTGAGCACTAACCACATTACCCGTTAAGCTAAATACCAAAAGTACTGCCATCAACATGGATAGTATTCGTCTTTTTAATCTCCTCATTTTTGTACCCCTTTCAATTTCTATTATTAGATAATACCACTTCATGCCAAATGGTATATACTATAATATGTCATTTCTGTGTCTTTTTGTCCATTTAAATTGTACGACCTATTCCCCTATTATTAGACTTGAATTAGTTTATAGTCATTGGTATTTACCAATATAAAGTGTTTTTCCGGCACCCAATGACAGCATAACTTCATTACCGTCTTCTTCTCTCTGTAAAAATAAATTAAGAAATTGCACTTCGCCTATTTCCTTATAACTAAGGGTGAATATTAACTCTTCCTTTACCTCCTGGGAGGGAATCATGGCAATTACTTTTCCGCTAGATCTATATAGCGGAGCGTGGTTCTCTCCTCCCACAATTAATAGTGGCGGCAACGTATGTATATAACGCTCCGGTTGGATGTGCAACAGAACCTGATAAGTGTGCCATAAGAACTTTTTTACCTCGAAATAATATTCCACTCGAATCTTTTCTTTCTTACCTGTAACCTTAGTAGCAGCTTCAAAGTTCTCGATACCGGCGTTGGTACGTAAGCCTATTCCTTCTGAATAATGCTTCTCCCCATTTGCCACATATACAGTATAAACTCGATAACCATAGATATTCCCAGCTTTGATTGCTCTGTCAATGTAGCCATTAGCAGTGACACAAAAAAGCTTCACTCCCTCGGAAGGATGTGCTGGTACATAGCCCTTTGCACGGTAAACTTCCACCTTCGCTCCGGTTGGAACCTTTGCCCAGGTAATTTCTACTCCCCCGCTCTTTAAGCCAATAGAAGGTTTCTCCACTTCGCAGTAATTTGCTATACCGGATCTTGAAATCAGTCCATTAGAGTATATTCCACATCTAACTGCATACACTGCATAAAAATATTTTTCTCCAGGCACAATACTTTGATCTACAAAGCTGTTACCATCCACAGTTCCAAGAACGTGACCATCCTGTCTATGATAAGGTCTGGCATCCTTTTTTCTCATGACACAATAACTGATATAAGCTTCTTTCCGATTATCACTCCAGTGAATATAGTTACAATGACGGACACTGTCAACAGAAACTGTAATGGTGCCATATAGCTTTGGCGGATATTTCTCCAATATCTCCATGACACCAGGATAATCGGAACAGACTGCAAGTGCATCCATGCAAGCATTTATTATTTCTTCTTCCTGTCTGGAGTTTTTTGCCTGTGTAAGAAAGTTCTTTCCACTTAGTAGGCCATGGTTAATCTTCGTCTCCATCAGTGGGTTGCTATACTGTGGAAATTCCCTCTTTAACTGAATGAATTCCTGGTTGGCTGTATAAAACCTTTTCTTCTCTGCTTCTTCATTTACTTTACCTAACAGTGTAGTTAACCGCTTGTTTTGCACCGTTAACTGGTCTTGTATTCGCATGAGCTCCGGAACAGTACCACATTGCCTAATTGCCTCCTGTAATAACTTCTCAGCCTCTTCATAGTGTAACCTAGACATTGCCTCGCGAATTTCAACTACCTTTGGGTAAAGACTATTGGCTCTGGAGATTGGTTCCTGACTAGGTTTGCACCTATCCTTAGATTTCTTTGTGGCAGGTACATAACGATGTTCTATAGGAAAATTAGCCTCTTTTTCCTGATAGCTGATATGTTCCTTTTCCATATAGGCTTTTAGAAGTTCCTCTGCTTTTTCCTTGTTTCCGCATACTTCTACAAGAAGCCTTATTGCTTCCTCCCGCTGCCCCTTCTCAAGTACCTTTGTAAACCTGGTTGCCACCTCAATCTGCTCATACACAGCCTGTATACTTTTCCACTGAAGATACTCATCATAGGCCTTCCTTCCCTCCTCAGAAGCAAAGGTACGCTTACACTCGGCACAAAGCTTTTCATTGGCTGACTCTGTGGAGGTATACTTTCCCTTCTCCCTATCCATTTTATTGGCTAATCCAAGCAATTCCCTAGTTGAAAGTCGTCGAACCCTATCATATAATTTATCTTTTCTAAGATAATCATAATAATCTTTCTTTTGAAGAGCTTCCAAATATACTAAGAACACTTGAAAATGGTCGTATTCTTCCGGTTTTTTTAACAAAGACTGTTCTCTATCTTCTTTCCTGATGGGAACCTGACAGACTTTCTCTACCATCTCCACTGAAACCTGGCACTTATCGGCAATTAGTTTTATCTCTGCTTCATAAAGAAACCCTCTTTTGGCTACAATGATTAAATGATTTTCTATCTTCTTTCTTGTAAGATCAGCTGCTTCCTCTGCTTCCTTTTTTCTAAGATTCGGGTCTGACATAACTCTTTTTATATCAGGTAAAAGGGCCGTATATTCTCGGAACACAGGCCCTTTTCTAAAATCCATGGCACCCCTTGACCATTCATGTTGTTTCTTCTCAATGCTTCTCGTTATCTCCTCCATACGTTCCTCTGGTGGGTCAAATGGAAGCCCCAGCAGGAGATAGTAATTGCTACGAGCCACAGCAATCCCCCTATTCTGACTGATTTTCACTGACAATTTGAGCTATTGTAAGCCATTCTCCTTTACCTTTTTTCTTTTCTGTAAAATCACTTACCTCCTTTAAGGAAGCCAACCTACTTAAGTATTCCGTATCTGCCCTGCCAAATGCCATGGTATAGACAGTTATACCCTTTTCTTTGCAAAGTCCTGCTATCTGCATAGCTCTTTCTTTATCTGGCCAGGCTCCATCTGTAACTACAACCATAGCTACCTCTTCCTTCAATTCTTTCTCATTTTGACAATGTTTTTCATAAACAGCGGCAAATGGTGAAGTTCCATTACCGTAACCAAACATTCTCCCACTGATATGAAGTCTTTGTAGTGTTCTATTGATGTTATTAATATTATCTGTTGGTGGCAGAATAAATTGGCTTTGGTCCGAAAAGCCAATGATTCCTACCTTTTTGCAAGTCAAATCCAATTCACTGGCTATTCGCCGTAAAGCTCTTTTCGCTTCCACAAATGGAAGTCCTGCCATACTTCCAGACAAATCTACACAAAAGTAGACAATACCCACTTCCTCTTTAGCTATTTCTTCCTCTATGATTTGAGGCTGTTGGTTGACCCATTCCATATCAAGAGGAATCGGTTCTCTATGAATGGCCAGTAGTTCACCTTTCTCCCTTTGTCTGGCTTGAATATGTATGATGGCATCTTCATCATAAGAAAAGGTCACATCTATTAAGGTCTTACCACCTTCAATATATTCTATGTGGTCAATTATATATTTTCCTACCACTATGCAATCCTTTGGTACTGCGCCTTCGCCCTGTAATAAATAGATGGTCATTCTACCACCTTTTTTCCCTACAGAAAGAAGAAAAGTTCTAGTATTGCTGATAGGAATTCTTGTATTCTTGTGTATCAGAATAGAATTCACAAACCAGGCGCCATCTATACTCACAGAAATCATACCAATGGAATTGGCTACTACCTCATGAATTCTACTCTTTTCATTAGTATTTCTCTTCCATAGCCAAGCCTTTATTGCAGCTCCATAAACCACATCATAATCCGTGTTAACACCCATGATGCCTGTACAACCCAGTTCTTTTTCTACATATTCTCTAAGCATAGGAATCTTTGTTGCGCCACCAGAGAATAGAATTCCATCCACCTCGGGTTCTTTTATATTAAGACTGGATAATAGTCTTTTTATCATATCCACAGTCAGTGCAAGCATTGTCTTAGTCATCATAAAAAGCATATCCCTGGTAATATAATATCTTCCTGTATAACCTTTATAGCGAACCACAGCCTCTGCACCGGAAACCTGGCTTAGACGGATTAAAACCTGTTCTGCTAATTCTCTTATTTTGATACCTTCTAACTTATCCTCGGTAAAATCAACTTTGAACTCTCTATAAAACTGATCTTTAATATAGGAGGCTATTACATCTTCCCATTCCCGTCCTCCTAGATCCCTGCTACCAATAGCCCCTAATATCTGCACCTGGGCATTGTTCAGGTCTGCTACTGCAGTCTCAAAGGTACCTCCACCCAGCTTATAAATAAGAACTTTTCTCTTAGTATTTGGATTACGATAACTATAAGCTAAGGCAGCTGCCGTAGGTTCATTTATAATACCTACCACCTGTACACCAGCTTCCCCTAACATCTCTTTAAGATTTCTCCTCTCACCATCTGTATAGAAGGTGGGGACTGTAATAACTGCTTCAGTAATCTCCTGCCCCACCCTTTGTCTGGCCATTTCTAACAAATAACTTAGATAGTCGGAAGTCAGTGCTACCATATCTCCTTCACCAGCAAGTCTTTTATCTAGAGCTTCCTGGCCATAGAAAAGAGTTTTGTCAGATAAGGCCACCATAATAGACGGTGTTTTCAGTTCACCCTCCACATTAGGGATTAAGACCAGCTCTTCTGCCATTGAATCTACATAAGCAAGGGAGGAATAACACGTTCCCAGGTCAATTCCCACACGAATACCCACAGACCAACCTTCTTTCCTGCATCCATTATTCGATTGTCAGATACATCATTTTCTGTTTGAGTTCCATCACCTTTTCTTCTGTTAGGATACACTCAGACTGAAAGCTTGCCTGAATCTCACGATTACTGCTAAGCTCTTTCCCGGTTAACTTTAACGTTCCTTCATTGGTCAATTCCATGGTAATCTCCACTCCTGATCCAACCTTCAAATTACGTGGCAGTTCCAGAATCGCATTACCTACCTTATAGGACTCTTCCACTGGATACGAGCCTTTTAAGATAGAGCTTTCATACACTTCAATGTTGGCATATTCCTGGTCTTCCTCTGCAATACCAAATATCTTCTTAACTTTACAAGGTGTGTTGGTATTCTTCAAAATTAGATTTGAAATGATAAGTCTCCCATCTCTCATAGCTTTAATACCAAAGCTTTTACTGGTTTTAGTGTGAATTACCACTCGCTGAGAGCGTTTTGGTTCTACAGAAATACTTGGTATATAGTCCACCTCTTCAACCTCAGCATTATGATCCATTGTAGTGATTTCATAAGAGGCTCTCGCATCAGCCATACATTTTACAATTGCATAGATTGCTGCCCCCTTGGCAACAGCCTCATCTGGTTCCATTAGTTTTGGTTGTATATGAAGTCTCTCTTCAATAGCTCTCCTTACCTGTGGCATCTTTGTTGAGCCACCCACCAAAAGGAATTCATCAATGTGAGAACATCCATACTCTCTGGCTGTTTTCATAACCTGATCGGTCAGATCCATGGAGGTATCTAATAATGGCCTAGTCAATTCATCGAATTTATCCCGAGTTAACTCTACTGCAGCTTTATAACCCTGAATATGTAACATTATGGTAGTCTTATCCCGGGAACTCAACTGAATCTTAGCCCTCTCTACTTTAATGGCAAGATCCTGTTTTGCCTCATCATCATAATCACCACTATACCCAGACTGTTGTTCAAACTGCTCTGCCACATACCTCATAATCATGGCATCCCAATCCTTGCCTCCTAAATCATGGTTTCCATCGGTACAGATTACATTAATGTCTCCTCCTTCAATCTTCATCACCGTCACATCAAAAGTTCCTCCACCAAGATCGTATACAAGGACCGTCTTTTTCTCAGTTTCTTTACTGCATCCATAATATATGGCCGCAGCAGTTGGTTCATCCAGAATAGAAATAACATTGAGCCCTGCTACTATTCCAGCCTGTTTTGTTGCCATACGCTCTGCCTCTCCAAAATAAGCCGGACAAGTAATCACAACATCCTTAACCTGATCATCCAAGAGTTCTCCAGCGTCTTTGCAAATCTTACGAAGAATACAGGCAGACACCTCTACTGGTGTAATCTCTTTATCCCCATTTGCCCCATAATAAACCTTTGTTTCACGTCCCATTTTTGTCTTAATGAGAGAAATAGTATTTTTTGCATAAAGAACAGAGGTATCCTTAGCTACCTGCCCAACAAGAACTTCATTGCTATCCTCCAGAAATTGTACCACGGAAGGAGTTGTATTGGTTCCCTCCCTATTTTGGACAACAACCGGCCGTCCTGTTTCATCCTGATAGGCAATGCAGGAATAAGTAGTTCCTAAATCAATTCCATACACATATTTAGACATAATCAATCTTCTCCTTCCTATCATGTATTGGATTGGTATTTATACACCGTAACCTTTTCTGGCCAAAGAACCTTTCCTTTGTAGAAATAGCCAAAACCCATACTTTCCGAAACCTTTCCGTTAAGTTCTAAATTGTTGGTGGCAATGGTAGATAGAATACGTTGACGAACCGGTATAAAAGGTTCTCCTGCTGTGGCCTTGTATATATCTACTCCATAGTTATTCAAAATATAGTGTAAATCTTCAATAAAGTCAGTTATGACAAAAGCTGCCTCTGCCTGTTCTGCCCCTTTTGCCCCATAAGTGATACCTGCTTTTCTGATATTGTCAACAACCTCAATAATGTCTATTAATATAGGCTTTATCAAGGAGGCATACAAATCATTACGATAGTTCTGTAATTCTGTGTGCATCTGGTCTATCAGTTTTTCCTGCTTCTCATCATAGAGAAAACGTTCCTCAAAGTCTTTTGTCAATTGTTCTAACAGTTGGGATAGATACTCTAATTTGCTTGTAACTTCCTCTATTTTATTTTCTTGTAAACCAGGATCTTCAACAAATCCTTGTTCCATTCTTTCCTTCCTCTCTCCAGACTAAGCAGGGACAGGTTGTCTTAATATTCCCATTCCATCCGGCAAATACTATTTCCATACATTTTTATTAGAAAGAGAATGCATTTAGAACTACAGATTAAAAAACCTCCCAGTGGCATATCATCTTCAACAACCACTAGGAGGTATAAAATCTTTACTTGTACTATTTTAAATTTAGTTTGGAGAATGCATCTGCAAATGGGTTATTTAATGGTGCATCTTCCTTTTTCTGCTGATTTAAGTATCTTGCCACATCCTTCTTACTAACACCAGCACCTTCCTTTTTCCTACGTTCTGTAAAGCTATCTAACTTTTCTCTATATCCACAGCTACACTGAAACACTTTATTCTCCTTGCCATAAAGCTCCATTCTCTTATGGCATTTTGGGCACCTGGCATTACTGCTTCTAGATACCGTTTCTCTATATCCACATTCACGATCCTGGCATACATGCAACGTAGCATTTTTCCCTTTTACTAATAACAATCGTTTTCCACAATTTGGGCACTTTTGGTTAGTAAGGTTGTCATGTCGGAAGTTCTTTTCTCCTTCTTTAATCTCTTGTATAATGGTATTGGCATAATCCTTGATTTCTAATATAAAGCTATCACGTTTCAGATTTCCTTTCGCAATACGGCTTAATTTATTTTCCCAGGAAGCTGTAAGTTCTGGCTTTTTTAAGTCCTCCGGAACTAACAAAAGAAGTTGCTTCCCTTTACTGGTAATGAAGATATCCTTTCCTCTTTTTTCTATAAGGAAACTGGAAAATAACTTTTCAATAATGTCTGCACGAGTAGCAACTGTTCCTAATCCACCAGTTTCATCCAGAGTCTGAATCGTTTGTTTATCCTTATTTTCAAGATAATTTTGAGGATGTTCCATAGCTGACAACAGGGTAGCCTCATTAAATGGAGCAGGAGGATTGGTCTTACCCTCTGTCAAAGTAACATCCTGCACCTGCAAGGCATCACCTTTTTTCATCTGCTTGATAAGAACTGCATCCTCTTTAGCGCTAACAGCTTCTTCCTCTTCATCTACTGATTCTTCCTGACCATAAACCGCTTTCCATCCAAGCTTTTGAATCACATTGGTTTTGGTAGTAAAGGTCTCCCCTCCTAAATCTGCCTCAATCACAACTTGGCTGTATTCATAGTCTGGAGATAAAGTAGAGAAAAACCTTTTTACAACCAAATCATAAATCTTTCTCTCTTCATTGGTCATATTGGAAAGATTCACATACTGCTCAGTAGGAATAATGGCATGGTGATCACTGACCTTCTGATTATTTACATAAAATGCTTTAGGGCTATACTTCTGGCTCACAAGTCCATTTCCAATCTGACGGTAAGGACCTACACTACAAGCCTTAAGTCTCTCCATTAAGGTATCTACAATATCTGTGGTGATATATCTGGAATCTGTTCTGGGATAAGTCAGGACTTTATGATTCTCATATAACCGTTGCATTATATTTAAGGTTTCTTTGGCAGAAAAGCCGTATCTTAGGTTAGCATCTCTTTGAAGTTCTGTTAAATCATAGAACAAAGGAGACTGTTTTCTCTTTTCACTGATGGTAACTGCTTTAATTACACCATTTGAACCCTTTGTGCTTCTTAATAACTGCTCCATTCTTTGTTTTTGAAAGCTTCTGCTACTCTTTGTCGCATTATCTATCCAAAGGAAGGTAAGGCTCTTACTTCCTTGTGCCAAAGGCAGAGCCACTCTTGCTTTTAGTCCATAATAACTTTTTGGTACAAAGGCACGAATCTCTTCCTCTCTTTTAGCTATCATAGCAAGAGTAGGTGTCTGCACTCGCCCACAGGATAACTGAGCATTATATTTGCAAGTCAGTGCTCTGGTAGCATTAATCCCTACTAACCAATCAGCCTCCGCTCTAGAGAGAGCAGCATCATACAAATTATCATACTCTCTACCATCATGTAGATGGGCAAAACCTTCTTTAATCGCCTTATCTGTTACAGAAGAAATCCAGAGACGTTTTATAGGTTTTCTCACTCCGGTTTTATTTAGAATAAGACGGGCTACCAGCTCTCCTTCTCTACCAGCATCTGTTGCAATAATAATCTGTCCGACATCCTCTCTTTTCAGTTGTGTCTTTACCGCCTGATACTGTTTGGCTGATTGTTTTATTACCTCTAACTGCAATTTATCCGGAAGCATTGGAAGATCTGTTAACCTCCATTCCTTATATTTGTCATCATAGCTCTCAGGATCAGCCAAAGTCACAAGGTGTCCCAGTGCCCAGGTTACAATATAAGAATCTCCTTCCAAAGCTCCATTTATCTTCTTATTACATTTTAACACGCGAGCAATGTCGCGTCCTACTGATGGTTTTTCTGCAATTACAACTGTCTTTTTACTCATTTTTATACTCCTTGCTTTAGCTATATGCTTACCAATCTATCAATTTTCCTCGTTATTCTTTCATGTGTGCCATTATTCATCCTCATCGTACAGACCATTTAGTTTTTTCTCTACACTGTGGCAAATTCTTGTTCCACGTATAAAAAAATACACTGAGGAGGCCATTAGAATGATTCCACAGATAATTCCTTCAGGTCCTTTTAATAAGTTATATAGTGTTATGGCCGCTACTACCAAGGTAACAACTGTCCTCATATAGGATAAATAGGTACGTTCGTTGGCCAATCTGGTTCGATCAACTGCCAACCAGTCGTTTAGAGTCATGTTCTCCTGGTGTTTGTATACACCCTGTATCTTCAAAGTGTTCCCTCCACTCTATAGTTAAATACTTAAATCTTTTTTTGTGTATTTTACATACGCTGTTACAATTGCTGCAATAGTAATTCCCACACCTATCAACAAGTATACCATAGGTATGGAGGTATCTTTAAAAACAGTAGCTGCATCACAGAAATAAAATGGTGTCACATAATGAACCTTCTCCACAGAATCAGTAATATTCCCTATTAAGTGTAGAAAGTATAGTAGAAGAGAGATTCCGATTCCAAGACCGATGTTTAACTTCTTCATAAAGGAAGATATGCCTAAGCAAATGGCTCCAACTTCAAGGTGCATAACAAACTGAGCCAGTTGCAGCAAAAGTAATTTATCCCATGCTACCTCTTCTCCAATGGCTACTATTCCAACTACACTCCAAAGAAGACAAAGTATATTAAAAGCAAGAATTAAAGCACCTGCTGCCATAACCTTCTGAGTAACAAAATAGGTTCTTGTATTAGGCGTAACATAGATAAATTCTGTCGTATGATTTGCCTCTTCCTTTGCCAGAATACCAGCCCCTAAAATTGCTGCAAACATAGAACCACCAAGAGATAACATAGCTCCTGCCTCAATTCCATAGAAACCCATTATATTCCCCATCTGAAGTGTCTCCATACCAAACATAGAGGAAAAAGCTCCAAGATTGGCATACATATCTGTCATACCATCTAATTCATCCTTCATAGAAGGAAATACTAGTAACATCACAAAAATCATACCACCTACTGAAGAACTCCAGATTATAAGGGCTTTCAGATTCATTTTAATTTCATGTTTTAAAAATATCATTTACTTTCCCCCCTTTTCATAGAAGTGCATAAATATTTCCTCTAAACTGGGATCAGTAATTGTTATATCCTCAAATGAAAGTCCATTTAAAGCAGCAACTAGATCCTGTGGATGACCTTTGTACAAAAAGTCAAAATCATTATTCTGACGTCTTACATCTACAACTGGTCCCAATTCCGGCAAGTCCTCTATGCCTTTTATGCAAACTCTCTTCATATTCGTCTTCGCCAACTCTTCCACTAGTCCACTAACAATAAGCTTGCCTTCCTTTATGATTGCAGCCTTTCTGCAATACTCTTGAACTTCAGCCAGTACGTGGGATGAGAGAAAGATAGTTGCACCCTTTGCATTTCTTTCATTTAATTCAGCAAAAAACTCCTTTTGCATCAAAGGATCTAGTCCGGATGTTGGCTCATCCAGAATCAGAAGCTTCGGATTATGCTGCAATGCACATACGATGCTGACCTTTCTTCGATTACCCAAACTGAGATCCTCTACCTTTTTCTTTGTATCCACCTGAAAACGCTCACAAAGTCTCGCTGCATTCTTGGAACAATCCATTCTATGCAAATCAGCAGCTAGCTTTATCACCTGTTCGACCCTTAATTGTCCGTAAAATTGCGCTTCTGATGGCATATAGCCAACCTCTTTTAAAATGTCTTTGCTCTCAGTGGTACAATCTTTTCCAAATATGTAACAATTTCCTCTAGAGGGTTTAATCATCCCTAAAAGTAATCGTATTGTAGTACTTTTTCCTGCTCCATTTGGTCCAATAAAGCCAAAGATATCACCTTCTTCAACTGCTAGGTTGCTATCTATGATACCTCTGGCTTTTCCATAATACTTAGTCAAATTCTTCGTTTCTATTACATTCATACTATGATTATGTTCTCTATTGAAAACATATCCCCCTTTCATTAAGTATGAACTTATTTTACTCTAATCCTGTTTCTGTTTCCATATAAAATTATAAGAATTCACGTAAATCCACCATTAACTTTTCTTCAACTTTTATTATCTCCCTTGCTATATCTTTGGATTTTCCATCCGCTTCCGTGTATTTATTTAAATATTGGCACAGAGACTTAATTCCCATGTTACAGCCATCTGTAATAAGATCTGCTATTTCTTGATCTCCCGGATGCTGCATCATCTTCATATTAGTCTTCATAAATGACATTGCTTTTGCAATAGGATTGGGATCCTTCTCAGAGTCATGGTGCTTATTTAATAAAATGTGTGTCTCATCTCCTAATTTTTCATGGGTTGTCTTACTTTCTACTATAAGATTCTTTAATTTTTCACTTTTAATCTTGTCCATTACCTCATCAAAAGAGGTAACGGCCATTTTAGTTCCAGCGTTACATTCCTTTAATAAATCAATTGTATTTTGTTCAGACATCTTAACATCCTTTCTTTAAAATATATTACTCCTTTAATAGAATCTCCATATAATTCAGCTTTCATACCCTTAACAGCTGCTTAACATCTTGTGAATAGTGCTGTATCTAGCGCATTTTTATTGTGCATTTTGTACAAATCCTATCATATTTTTTGTTCATATTTTATGTTGTAAAAATAGCTTAACCAATGTATAATTTCGTCAGTTTCACACTACTTAGAATCGCAGGTGATCAATTATGTTAACTAATCCTATTTTTTTTATCATCCTTGGGGGAATCATATTGCTAGCATCATTGATAGTCTATTTAGAAAGACATCATTTAGCTCACAATGCTCCAAATACTAATGTGGTCAGTCCACTATACCCAGTATTAGAGAACGCAGAGCGTCACAATTGCCGAATTACATTCTGCCAACCCGACTGTTATAAGGAGTTTGGATTAGTATTAGAATGCAATATACATAACGTAGGAGAGGAATGGGTACACGTTACCTATCCATTGGATACAGAAGAGGATATTCATAAAATAATTAGTATAGATAAGATTTCTGCTGTTGAAATTATTAATGATAATATAGCAAGTTGATTGAGACCTAAAAGGGCTAGCGCATTAAGCGATAGCCCTTTTAGGTCTCATCTTAGGGAATCCCCTAAGATGTCTTTTATTGATTTGAAATCTTGTCTGTCTCAATGATAAATTTAACACTGCTTTCCATATTCTCATTAGCGCCTGAATAGGTGTGATAGGATTGATCTGCTTTCACCACAGCAGTCAATTTTTCTTTTATAGTTTCAAAGTTTTCATTTACAGCATCATTAATTTTATCAATAGCCTTCTTTTTAAATTCTTCGGTACCATCATATAATTTCTTGGCACCATCATTTAACTTAACCGTATTGGTTTGTAAGCTGTTAATCCCTTCTCCTAGTGAATTAACACCTTTACTATAGGTAAGCAGAGCTGTTTTAAATTTGCTGTATCCATTATCTAGCTTTATAAGACCATCATCTAGAGCAATCGCACCGGTATCGAGTTTCTTCAAATTGGTAGCCAATTCTTTAGCTCCCGAATCAATGCCATCGGCACCTTTCTTTAAAGTTGCAAGACCCGTCTGTAACTTTACATTTGCTCCATACATTTTATTTATACCGGCAGATATTTGTTTCGCACCAGTTGCCAGATCTTTCGTTCCATCATTTAATGCATCTACCTGAGCCATCATATTCTGACTATCTATTCCTGCTTTAATCTGCTCTAAAGCCTTATTTGCTCCGGATAAAGCAGCTATATTAGTCGTTATTGTTTCCTTTTGATTACTCAATGCGACAAGTTCCTGTGCTTCTTTAGCTGTAATTGTTCCTAACGCTTGTTTTGTAGCCAATTCCTTTAAGCGTTTTACTTGTTCGTTCAATGCTGTAAGCTTTGTATTGTTTGTCTTTATGGAATTGCTAATTGTTTCATACATAGTGTCTAACCCAGAATTTAAAGCTGTAACTCCAGCATTCACTTGAGAAGCACCATCAGATACATCAGAAGCACCCTGTTTTAAACCTTGTTCCTTACTGCTTCCCTCATATGCTGCCACTAACTGGTCAATGGCACTCAATGTATCTGTAACACCATCTGCTACTTTACTTGTATAACCACTTAATGTAGAAGCGCCTTCATATAGCTGCCCGGCACCATCTTTTAATGCGGCACTGCCCTTTTGAGCTGAAGAAATTCCTTTAGCAACATCACTAGCTGCAGTATTAAGCTGTGGTGAACCAGCAGTTAATTTATTGGAACCTTTAGCTAATTCATTTACGCCTTTTTCCAATTCTTCCATATAGCCACTTAAATCTTTTGCACCATTTAAGATTTCATCATAACCTTTGGTCATGTCATCCAGTTTACTCTTCAAATCGTCTGCAGTGTTAATGTCATCAACATCCACATCCTTTAGAAGATTATTTAATACAACTGACATTGTCATACTTATTTCAAAATCAGTCACATCTGCTTCCATCTCAATATAACTTGGTATCTCTAAATCCTTTAATAGATCATTATCTTTATCAACCAGACTATCCTGAAGTCCTGGAAGAGCAAAACCGGCTACTATTGTATTGTTACCATCACTAATTACCTTACCATTAGTAACTGTAACATTCGTAAACTTCTCGCTGTCAAGAAGTGTACCACCTAATACAGCGAATGGAACAACTGTCTCAATCTGTTTACCATCTACTGTAACCTTCTGTTTCTCATTATTGGTATAATCAAAACGGATTTTTACATGCCCACTCTTTCCTGCCAGGTCGTTAGGGCTTATTTCCTTTCCATCTAAGTGATAAGTAATCTTTAATCCAACCGGAAGTTCTTCCTTTGTAGTACCTTGATAGTAGATATCAGAACCATTTGCTGCCCAGTTAAGATTAGCTCCATCAGCAGTAAAGGTTTCATCCCCTTTTACATTTACAATATCCTTTAGATTACTGATATCATCAATAACTGTGGAACCATTCCCATTTTTCAACCAGTTACTGACGATTATATTATTGGTAGTACCACTGGCATCTGCCTTCACATAAACTGTTTCTTCTTTCATACTAACGCCATCACGAGTAGCAGTAGAGCTAGTCTTTTCAGTCTCTGAAGAAACAGGAGTTTTTGTACTTTCTGGATTCTTTGCATTGGTATCTGATGCATTATTATTAGCCTGACATCCTACTAAACTTGTAACCATTAGTGAAGTTGCTGTGGCCACTGCTGCTATTTTTTTATATTTACTATTACGATTCATACTGATTCCTCCTTACTATTATCCTAATTAGACTCTTTGTGACGAAAACCGATTGACGTATAACAAATTACTTTATCTAATATCATAAAGATGGATGGTAATACAAAGAGTACTACTACCATACTGATTAATGCGCCTCTTGCCATCAAAGTACATAGAGAGCTAATCATATCGATATCAGAATACAATCCTACACCAAAGGTTGCTGCAAAGAAGCTT
This sequence comes from Bacillota bacterium, assembly GCA_023411225.1. GTDB lineage: Bacteria > Bacillota > Clostridia > Lachnospirales > Lachnospiraceae > KM106-2. Next base: position 34,540 of record JAEYPA010000007.1, on the reverse strand, counting down.
AAGGCACTGACTACGATAGATTTAATAGATGCTCCATGTGCAATGGTAATAGCATCCTTCTTGCTGGCACCTTTATTACGTTCCTTTTTATATCGTGTGGTCATAAGAATTGCATAGTCTACTGTAGAGCCTAACTGAATGGTTCCAATTACGATAGAAGCGATAAATGGTATCTTTGTTCCACTCCAATATGGAATACCCATATTGATAAAAATGGCAAATTCTATGACAGATACAAGAATAATTGGTAGTGAAATTGACTTGAACAATACCATAATAATAAAGAAGATAACACCAATACTAACAAAACTTACAACCTTGAAGTCATTATCTGTAATCTTAATCAGATCTACGGTACAAGGCGCTTCACCAACCAACATTGCGTTGTCATCATAGCTCTTAATAATATCATTAATGGTATCACACTGTTTTGTCATCTCATCAGTTGCAACTTTGTATTCTGAGTTTACCAAAAACATTTCCCAATTGTCATTTTTAAGTATACTGGTTATGGATTTCGGTATCATGCTCTCCGGAATGTTAGGCCCAACCACAGATTCCAAACCAAGGGCCCACTGAACACCATCTACCTTATCAATATCCTTAAGCATTCTATTCACCTTGCTGGAACCAAGGTCTGAACTTACCAATACCATATGGGTTGCGTTCATATTAAAATCTTCCTTCAGCTTGTCGTTAGCCATAATACTTGGCAAGTCCTTAGGTAAGGTAGAATCCAGGTTATAATAAACATCTGTATGATTATTACTATAGATTGCTGGGAATAATAATGCTAAAAAAACAAGAGCAAAAATAACATAGTGCTTTGTTAAAAATCTTGACAGCCCACTTAGATCCGGAATTAATGATTTATGTTTGGTCTTTTCAAGAGCTTTATCAAATATTAGAATCATGGCTGGTAATATGGTTACACAACTGATAACACCAAAGATGACTCCTTTTGCCATAACAATACCAAGATCAAGACCTAAGGTAAAGCTCATAAAGCAAAGTGCTACAAAGCCGGCTACTGTCGTAACTGAGCTACCAACAACTGAAGAAATGGTATTAGTAATAGCGTGGGACATTGCCCTTTCTTTGTCGCCATTAAACCTTGCCTTCTGTTCCTCATAACTATGCCACAGGAAAATAGAGTAATCCATGGTAACACCTAATTGAAGCACTGCACTTAAAGCCTTTGTAACATAGGAAATCTCCCCTTTTAGGAAATTCGTTCCCAGATTATACAGAATTGCCATACCAATACTGGCTAGGAACAAAAATGGAATTAAGAATGAATCCATTGTCAGACTTAATACGATAGTGGACAGTAAAACAGCAATTCCAACGTATGTAGCTGTTTGAGTTTCTACTAGGTTTTTTGTGTCCGTAACTACTGCAGACATACCACTTAAGAAGCATCGTTCATCTGCAATTTTTCGAATATCAGTAATGGCATTCATTGTTTCATCCGCTGATGTAGTAGTATCAAAGATAATAGCCATTAAAGTTGAGTTATTTTTATTAAAAGCATTATAAATCTTATCCGGCAATACACTCATTGGAACTGATAGATCAGCAAGAGAATTATACCAAACTACTTTCTCTACATGATCCACATCCTCTATCTTAGCCTTTAATTTAGCTACATCCTTTTCTTCCATGCCATCTACTACAAACATGGAAAATGCCCCTGTCCCAACTTCATCTACTAGTATATTCTGGCCTTTCATTGTCTCAATATCGCCAGGCAAATAAGAAAGTAGGTCGTAATTGATTCTTGTTGAGATCATACCAATGATGGATGGAATCAACAATAGAATACCCAAAATGAATATAAGCACTCTATGTTTTACAACTACTTTACTAAACTTTTTCATATTGTCTCCTCTCTGATATGTTATTTTTCATATCTTCATATTTTGTAATTGACCGTTGGTCATTATTTATGCTACAATTGTTATATCACAAAAGTGACCATTGGTCAATTGATTTATATTATTTTAATAATTTTGTATTAGGTAGCATTGACACCAAGTTACAAATAACAATATAATTAGTGTCAGAAAGAAAAATAATTCTATGTATTTCCTATTCAATTCAAAGGAGAAGGTTAATCATGGGAAAATTGGATATCAAGAAAAAACGTAAGTCCGAAAACCTGTTAAACACTGCATTTGACTTGTTTACTTCAAAGGGAATCAGCAAAACCTCTATTTCAGACATAGTTGAAAAAGCTGGGGTTGCAAAAGGAACTTTTTATCTGTATTTTAAAGATAAATATGACCTTCGTAACAAGCTGATTAGTCACAAATCCAGTCAGTTGTTCCAATCAGCCAGTTCTGCTTTGGAAAGAAGTGGAATTACCGATTTTGATAAGTCAATTATTTTTTTAATTGATCATATTATAGATGATTTGGACAAGGATCATTCCTTGCTGAACTTTATTAGCAAGAATCTAAGCTGGGGAATATTTAAAAATGCATTGATTACACCAAATGAGAATTCCATTGACTTTTATAATGTCTATATTCAGCTGTTAAAAAACTCTCCCTATGAGTTTAAACAGCCAGAATTAATGATTTTTATGATAGTTGAATTGGTAAGTGCCACTTGCTATAGTACAATTCTTTATAGTGAACCTGTTACAATTAATGAATTGAAACCTTACCTCAATAACGCAGTGCTACAAATCATAGAAATGTATAAAGTATAATCAAAAGGCGGTGACACCTTAAAAAGTGCCATCGCCTTTCTTTTCTATAGCCAAACTTATGAATTTAAAAAGTGTCTTTGTCACCGAGATACTCGGGACAAAGACTCCTTTATTATTATGGTTCAATTACAGTTTTACCACCCATGTATGGACGTAATGCTTCAGGAATACGGATGCTTCCATCCTCATTAAGGTTATTCTCTAAGAAGGCAATTAACATTCTTGGAGGAGCTACTACTGTATTGTTTAAGGTATGAGCGAAGTACTTGCCCCCTTCTCCTACCACTCTAATCTTTAATCTTCTAGCTTGTGCGTCTCCTAGATTGGAGCAGCTGCCTACTTCAAAGTATTTCTTTTGTCTTGGAGACCATGCCTCAACATCGATAGATTTTATTTTTAGATCCGCTAAGTCACCAGAACAACATTCCAAGGTTCTTACTGGAATATCCATACTTCTAAATAAATCTACGGTATTCTGCCATAACTTATCAAACCACATAGGGCTTTCTTCTGGCTTACATACTACAATCATTTCCTGCTTTTCAAATTGATGGATACGGTAAACGCCTCTTTCTTCAATACCGTGAGCTCCCTTTTCTTTTCTAAAGCATGGAGAATAGCTAGTTAAGGTATGAGGAAGAGTATCCTCCTGAACAATTGTATCAATATACTTACCAATCATAGAATGCTCAGAGGTTCCAATTAGATATAAGTCTTCGCCTTCAATTTTGTACATCATGGCATCCATTTCTGCAAAGCTCATAACTCCCGTAACTACATCACTACGAATCATAAATGGTGGTACACAGTAAGTAAAACCTCGGTTTATCATAAAATCTCTAGCATAGGAGATTACTGCTGAATGAAGTCTTGCGATGTCTCCCATCAGATAATAAAAACCATTACCAGCTACTTTTCTGGCAGCATCTAAGTCAATACCATTTAATTTTTCCATAATCTCTGTATGATATGGAATCTCAAAATCTGGAACAAATGGATCGCCATAACGTTTTATTTCTACATTCTCACTATCATCCTTACCGATTGGAACACTAGGATCAATAATATTTGGAATAGTCATCATAATAGTCTTAATCTTCTCAGCAAGCTCAGTTTCGGTTTGTTCTAATTCAGCAAGACGGTCAGACTTTTCTGTAACCTTCTTCTTCATTTCTTCCGCTTCTTCCTTCTTACCTTGGGCAAAAAGGCCACCGATTTGTTTACTGATGGTATTTCTCTCCGCACGAAGAGAGTCTGCCTCCTGTTTTGCATTTCTGCTTTCCAAATCCAGAGCTATGACTTCATCCACAAGAGGAAGCTTGCTATCCTGAAATTTATTACGGATGTTTTGCTTAACAATCTCGGGATTTTCCCGGACAAATTTTAAATCTAACATGATATCTCCTCCAACTTTATCTTAACAAACTATTATTCTGCTTTAAGTTCTTTTAATCCTGAATGCTTGGAATCAATTCCGCCCTCTTCAAAATAAACATTATACCATACCAAGAATACGTATATGAGCCAGATTCTACGATAATTATCTTTCTTTCCCGATTTGTGGTCTTCTAGCATCTGTAATAGTTTCGTTCTATGGAAGTATTGACCTGCTATCTCACTGGAAAACATGGCTTTTACTTCACTATAATACTTCTCTTCTTTTAACCAAAGAGCCATTGGAATCGGAAAACCAAGTTTCCTTTTCTCAGCAGTTTGTTTAGGCAACTCTTTATATGCTACCTTACGGAAGATATATTTGGTTGCATTCTTAGTAACTTTATATTTAGGTGGAACCTTCTTTGCTACATTGAATACTTTACGATCAAGAAATGGTACACGAACCTCAACGGAATTAGCCATACTCATCTTATCCGCCTTCAAAAGGATATCTCCTGGCAACCAGCATTTCATATCAATGTATTGCATTTTACCAAGATCATCTAAGGTTTCTGCTTCTTTATAATATTTTTTTACATAGTCATAAGCAGATGGAGCTCCTACCGGATGCTTTAAGACAGATTCTCTTTCCTTCTTAGAATATACGTTAGCATTTCCGATAAAAGTCTCTTCAATTGGCTTGCAACCACGAATCAGCCAACTCTTACCCTTGATATTTGGCAAATGAGTAGCTAAAGCTCCTAAAGGCTTCTTGATGAACTTAGGAACACGTTTCCAACCTTTAAGATCCCAAGTTTCATGATAGATGTTGTAACCACCGAAGAATTCATCAGCACCTTCTCCAGACCAGGCAACCTTTAGAAGTTTTCTAGCCTCCTGATTTACAAAGTACAGTGCAACACTTGCAGCGTCTCCCAACGGCTCATCCATATAATACATAACAGAAGGAACAATATCCCAGTATTCCTCTGTGGTAATAACCTTGCTATAGTTCTCCACACCAATATGCTTGGACAAATTACGAGCATAGCTAATCTCATTAAAACGGCTCTTTTCATCTAAAAAACCAACTGTGAATGTCTTACATTCCCCAAGTCCTTTGGCCACGTAACTGGAATCAACACCACTGGATAAGAAAGAACCTACCTCAACGTCACTGATTTTATGCACTTCCATAGAATCTTTTAAAGCTGCTTTAATCTCGCTTTCAAGTCCATCCTCAGTAGTGTTCTCATCTGGGGCAAACATAGGATTATAGTATTGTTTTACAGTTAACTTATTATCCTTCCATAGCAAATAATATCCAGGCTCCAATTTATAGATTCCCTTAAAGAAGGTCTCAGGAAGAACAGAATACTGGAAACTTAAATATTGCTCTAGGGCTTCCTCATTAACCGCTCTTTGATAGAGAGGATACTCCAAGATACTCTTAATCTCTGATGCAAATACTAGAGTATTCTCTACTACTGCATAATAAAAAGGCTTAATTCCAAAGAAATCTCTAGCTGCAAAGAATGTATCCTGCTTTTGATCCCAGATGCCAAAAGCAAACATACCACGAAGCTTATTAAGAAGCTTTACACCATATTCCTCATAGCCATGTACTAAAACCTCAGTATCAGCCTTATTTGCAAAAGTATGACCAAGATTAATAAGTTCTTCTCTTAGTTTTGGAAAGTTATAAATCTCTCCGTTAAACACAATAATGACATCCTTGTTCTCATTCTGCATAGGCTGAGCACCATGATCCAAGTCGATAATACTAAGGCGTTGGAAACCTAAAGCAGCTTTATCATCAATATACTGTCTTGCATCATCAGGTCCTCGATGATAAATCTTCTTCATCATATTGGATAATACTTGTTCTCTGTTATATCCATTCACATTCCCAATTATTCCACAAATTCCACACATTTTTTCTACCATCCACTTTCTAATCTACTCTTCTGAATTGGGGCTTTAATTCAAGAAATAAAAGCCTAGTTAGCATAGACTCATCTCTTCTAGATTCATAAGAATTATCCCTCATCTCCAGCATAAGATTCTCTTCATCTTTACTAAGTTCAATTCCTATAAGATCTTTAACACCCCGATATAAGCACTCTACATCCTCCCAATCATTTGTAACACGGAAGATATTCCAACTTATTTTCTCTTCTTGTTGCCCATATTGTTTCGGTTTCTGACGAACAGAAAAGTATATTGCATCCCCTTTTTTTGTTACAATAAAATGATCGATTTCCTGGGTGACTAAGTAATTTTCACCAACCCATTCATCTAGTTGAAAGTTATAGCACATTAAATTGTAGCCATTTAATTGCACATATATTCCTGAGGAACCAAGCCAATAGTGCTCCAAATAAGTAAACATTTTATCTATAGCCCTTTTCTCCCATGGCCTATATAAATTAAACAAATACAACTTTTCTTCATCCAGTGCATGAATTAAAACATAACCATTATCATTGCTCTGTATGCTGTAATTATATATCAGTCTATTTGATTTCCAATCAGTAAACTCATAAACCACAAAATCGTCTTGTTTGGCAACATCGTAGCAGTAAATATTATATATCTTTTCAAAGATATATCCCCAATTATTATAATCGTAAACATCGTCAAGCGCAACCACTTGTTTTGATACACCGATATATTTCCATCCATAAATTAACCTATTTCCTTTATCTGCCCAACAAACCGTCAGCTGAAACAGGGTCGAAGGTATCTCCTTTGTATCATACCAAGTAATAATTGTCTCTTTATCCTTTTGATAATCATAAACCATAATATAATTGTAATCTACTAATTCTCTTACAAATACCATGTAGGATCCATTTGGTGACATCCCAAGAAGAGTATCACATTCCTGCCATACTTTCCCCTTGGATGTATATGTTTTTCCACTCTTATAATCTAATTTGGTAATATAATTCTTATTATCTCCATCACTATACTTGTTTATTATAATGCTTCCATTGTCTTCATCATTAGGATTGCAACAGGCTGTTTTGCTCTTTGCCAGCTCTTCATTACCATAAGTATTAATACTGTAGTAATAATCATATACGCTATCAGAGTCGTTATATAGATATTCATCACTTTCCTCATTATTATCATCTAACACATAGGTTTTCGTCTCATAACTATTACAGCCTGTCAGCAGAAGTATAATGATAATACTCACAGCCGTAATTCTTCTTTGTTTCATAATCATCACCTTACTAATTAATATTCCTACTAGGAAGTGTTCGGCTTCGTACTCACGCTCTTATTTAGAAGGAAACCGAATAATAAAGCACGTCATTCCCTTTTTACTTGATACACGAATACTCCCACCATGCTCCTTCATAATTTGCTTGCAAATAGATAGCCCCAAACCTGCACTTCCCTGCTCTCTAGATGCTTGCTTGTCCACACGATAAAATGGTTCAAATATATGAGAAAAATCCTCCTCAGTGATTGGCTTTCCCTCATTGGTTATGGCAATCTCAATCCATTCTATCTTCTTACTCAGGCTAATCTGTATAGTTTGAGGATTTGTTCCGTATTTAATCGCATTGTCTATAATATTCACAAATACCTCCCTGACTCGATCCTTTAATACAGTAATCTTAATAGGGACAATATTGATAAACTCTATGTGACTGTCATATCTTTTAGCCTTTAATTCCATTGCTTCCGAAACATCCCTTAGTATCTGATTCAATTCAATAGTCTCCCAAATTTGTTGGCTATCCTTAGTGGACATCTCTAAAAGTTGGATTACCATTTTATGAAGCCGTTCACTTTCAGCCAAGATATTCTGTACTCCATTTTGGAATAAATCCTTATCCTCAATTCCGTTATCCTGTAGTAATTGGGCATAGCCACTAATAGTGGTAAGTGGTGTTTTTAGCTCATGAGTTACATTATCGTAAAATTCTTTTCTGTTTTCCATAAGCTCATAGATTTGATTCTTATCTTTTTTAAGCTTCTCTAATTGTGTCTGTACAGTGTTTACCATAATTCTATAATTATTAGTCAAATCCCCCAACTCATCCTTGCGACTAGATGGGGCAAGAGAAAAATAAAACGATTCATCATACTTGCCTGCATTCAAATCATCTGTTACTTGATTAGAAATCCCAGCCAACTGCCTAATTGGAGACAAAATCATCTGAATTATAAAAGTTATAAGGACAAACACCAGAACAAAAATCCCAATCGTAATCTTCAAAACAGTGGAAGTATTTTCCCTACCCATTAAAAGTAAATCCGTATAATCTATGTAATAGCGTACTATTCCTGCCTGTTTCTCATTTATTTTGATAGGTATAGATAAATACAAAATCAGCTTATCCTTATTATCTCGGTCTATTGTATAGGAAGCCTTACCTTGCAATGCATTTTTTAGATCATTTCCATGATTTCCTGTAATGATGGATTTATCACTGGTGGTCGCCTTTTTATTAACAACAAATAAAGACTTCTTGGAGGACACTAGTAGAGTTCCTTCATTATCATATAAAGCTATATAACGTCGTCCCTCATTATCTAAGTCTGATAAAATAGCATAAGATGCCTGATTAAAACCATATTCATTATATCTCTCAATACGCAGCATAATAGTCTGCTTAACATGCATCGTGGTCGTATCACGCAGAACATCAACATCCTTCCGGATCTGCATTTCATTGTTACTATTAATCTGCCTATTTACGCTATAAGTAAGTGCCACGCAACCCAATATAGCTGTTACAAGCAATCCCTCGAATACTTTTTTTCGTATTCCCCACCATCTTTTACTTTTTCGCTGGGACATATTTATAACCAACTCCAAACACTGTGATTAACTGTTGTTCCATGTTAAGTTTCTTTCTAATTCTTTGAATATGTATATCTATAGTTCTCGAGTCACCCAAATAACTAAAATCCCATAATTCTTCCAAAAGTGTCTCTCTTGTTAAAACTTGTCTTGGATGTTTCAAAAAGTAAAGCAACATATCATATTCCTTTGGAGTAAGCTCAATCAGATGCCCATCCTTTTTCACCGAACGCTCCACCTCGCAAATTTCTCCATCAAACTCCAACCGGTCATTTTTCTGCTGATTCTGAGGTTCTGTTCCACGTCTTATTACAATCTTTATTCTGGCCACAACTTCTCTAAGATCAAATGGCTTGGTAATATAATCATCAGCTCCAACCTGAAGACCATATAATTTATCCTCTATATTGGATTTGGCTGTTAGCATAATAATTGGTGTATTACAACGTTCACTTAGTATTCTACATACATCAGGACCATTTAAATCAGGCAACATCCAATCTAACAAAATCAGATCTGGAGCCTCTTCTTTTACTTTTTGTAATCCAAGTTTTCCAGTATCTCCACTAATCACCAGAAATCCTTCTTTCTTTAAACCATATGTAAGAATATCTACAATCGGCTTTTCATCTTCTATAACCAATATTTTCTTAGGCATATGACTCCCTCCATTTATTAAAACTATTAACCATATTTTATCATTTTTATACGAATTATGTCTATACTTCTATATAAATTTTACTAAGGAAACTCTTTGCCTGCCTGACCATTCATAGCGTTTTACCATTCACAGATGGACACTCGCCAAATACTTTGTATTTGGTGTATTATTAACACACAAAGAGGTTGAAAGCAGATGAGGGTCCTCTACTTTCAACCTCTTTCGTATAAAATAATTATTTGATATGCTTATGAAGTTCCTGTAAGGAACAAACAGGTATGCCTTTCTGCTTATTAACAGCCTTTAATCCCCTAGCTGCTGCCTTAGCTGCTGCCATGGTTGTAATATAAGGAATCTTTGCCTTAATAGCAGCTTTACGTACATAGCTGTCATCATGTTCACTTCCTGAACAAATAGGCGTATTAATGACTAACTGAACCTGACGATTAATAATAACATCATTCATGTTTGGTCTTCCTTCATAGAGCTTATTAATCTTCTCTACCGGATAACCAGCTTGAAGAATAGTATCATAAGTATGCCCAGTGGCCATGAGAGAGTAACCAGCCTCATATAAGTCCTTAGCGACCTCCGCAACTTCTGCTTTGTCAGAATCGCATACACTAATCAGAACACAACCCTCTAGTGGTAGTGGTGTCTGAGTAGCCTCCTGAGCTAAGAAATATGCTTCTCCAAAGGTATCTGCAAGACCTAGAACCTCTCCAGTAGAACGCATTTCCGGTCCCAGTACCGGGTCTACCTCAGGGAACATATTGAATGGGAACACAGCTTCCTTTACTCCATAATGAGGTATCATCTTTTCCTCTAATAATGGAACTGGAGAAGGTCTCCCTGTAATCTCTGCAGTAATGATGTCAGTTGCAATTGGTACCATGGCAATATTACACACCTTAGATACCAGAGGCACCGTACGGGATGCTCGTGGGTTAGCCTCTAATACATATACCTTGTCATTTTCTATAGCATACTGCATATTCATTAAGCCGGACACATGCATTTCCTTAGCTATTCTTGTGGTGTAATCTTTAATAATCTCTAGGTTCTTTTCACTAATATTTATAGATGGAATGATACATGCAGAATCACCTGAATGAACACCTGCTAATTCAATATGCTCCATAACTGCTGGAACAAATGCATTGGTGCCATCACTGATGGCATCTGCCTCCACCTCCATTGCATGTCTAAGAAAACGATCAATAAGGATTGGACGATCTGGTGTAACGCCAACTGCAGCTTCCATATAGGAAATCAAGTTCTTGTCATCAAATACTACTTCCATCCCTCGTCCTCCTAATACATAAGAAGGACGTACCATAACAGGATAACCGATTTGATTGGCAATTTGTAGTGCATCCTCCACTGTAACTGCCATTCCGGACTCCGGCATAGGAATCTCTAGCTTCTCCATCATGCCTCTAAATAAGTCCCTATCTTCTGCCATATCAATAACAGAAGGAGCTGTTCCCAGAATCTTTACCCCATTTTTTTCAAGCTCAGCAGCTAGATTAAGTGGTGTCTGACCTCCAAATTGTGCAATTATACCAACCGGTTGCTCTTTCTCATAGATACTTAACACATCCTCTAAGGTAAGTGGTTCAAAATACAATTTATCTGAAGTATCATAATCCGTTGATACAGTCTCTGGATTACAGTTTACAATAATGGTTTCGAAACCAAGCTTTTTAAGAGAGATCGCTGCATGAACACTACAATAATCAAATTCAATACCCTGTCCGATTCTATTAGGTCCTCCACCTAAAATCATAATCTTAGGTTTGTCTGAATGAACTGTACTATAATCTGGTGCATTGTAGGTGGAATAATAGTAAGCACTGTCCTTTGTTCCACTTACATGTACACCTTCCCAGGCTTCCTTCAGTCCAAGAGATAATCTCTGGTTTCTAATCTGTTCTTCCGAAATCTTAAGCAACTTACTTAAGTATTTGTCTGAGAAACCATTTTTCTTGGCTTGAAGTAACACTTCATCTGTTGGAAGACTTCCTGTAAATTGCATAATCTGCTCTTCTTCCTCCACTAATTCCTTCATCTGCTCTATAAAATAATGCTTAATCTTAGTAAGGTTAAATAATTCTTCTACAGTAGCACCTTTGCGAAGAGCCTCATACATTAAGAATTGTCTCTCACTAGTTGGAACGATCAGACGTTTTAACAGTTCTTCTTTTGAAAGAGTATTAAAGTCTTTGGCAAAGCCCAGGCCATACCGTCCGATTTCTAAGCTTCGAATAGCCTTTTGAAATGCTTCCTTATAGGTCTTGCCAATGCTCATAACTTCGCCTACCGCACGCATCTGAGTACCTAATTTATCTTCTACCCCTTTGAATTTTTCAAATGCCCATCTGGCAAATTTGATTACAATATAATCTCCATCCGGTACGTAACGATCCAAAGTTCCATATTTGCCACATGGAATCTCATCTAAGTTAAGGCCTGCTGCCAACATAGCACTTATTAGGGCAATTGGGAAGCCGGTTGCCTTCGAAGCAAGAGCAGAAGAACGAGAAGTTCTAGGATTGATTTCAATAACAATAATACGGTCAGTTTCCGGATCATGAGCAAACTGCACATTAGTTCCACCAATTACCTCAATGGCCTCAACAATACGGTATGCCTGCTCCCTAAGTCTCTTCTGTACCTCTTCTGAAATAGTAAGCATAGGAGCGGAACAGAAGGAATCTCCGGTATGTACACCCAATGGATCAATATTTTCAATAAAGCATACGGTAATCATATTATTCTTGGCATCACGAACAACCTCTAATTCAAGTTCCTCCCAACCGAGAACAGATTCTTCCACCAGTACCTGCCCCACAAGACTTGCCTGGAGACCTCTTGCACAAACTGTCTTCAATTCTTCTACGTTATAAACAAGACCACCACCTGCACCCCCCATGGTATAGGCAGGACGAAGTACGACAGGATAGCCCAGTTGTTCTGCAATTGAAAGAGCTTCTTCTACAGAATACGCCACTTCACTTCTTGCCATTTCGATACCAAGACTATTCATGGTTTTCTTAAATTCAATTCTATCCTCTCCACGTTCAATAGCATCTACCTGAACACCGATTACCTTTACCTCGTATTTCTCAAGGATTCCTTTAGCAGAAAGTTCGGAACATAAGTTTAATCCAGATTGACCACCTAAGTTAGGTAGGATGGCATCCGGTCTTTCTTTTTCAATAATCTGCTCCAGCCTTGTTACATTTAATGGTTCTATGTACGTTACATCGGCGATTCCTGGGTCTGTCATGATAGTTGCTGGATTAGAATTCACCAGTACTATTTCATATCCAAGACTTTTTAGAGCCTTACAAGCCTGAGTTCCTGAATAGTCAAATTCACACGCTTGTCCAATTATAATAGGACCTGATCCTATTATCATAACTTTATGAATATCATTTCTCTTTCCCATTTCTTCTCTCCATTTAATCTTACATTTTTTAGGTTCTCATTTCTTATCTTCACCATGTTACCACATTATTACAAAATAATAAAGTATTTTTATGCATATTTTATGTATTTTATTCATTTCACCATAAGAGATAGCAAAAATAATTTTACATGTAAAAAGTGCACTAAAACCCCTTAAGATTTTAGTGCACTTTAAATTGCTCAATAAACTATACAACAGAAATAGCGGATATTAAATATAATATAAAAGTAACAAAGTACACGCATAGAAATACAATAAACCAAGGATTCCCAAAAACCAGCGCTTTACTATGAGGAACAGTAGGATGATCCTCCACATAGGATGACAATTGAGGCTTTTTCACAAGTAGAACGATGATACCAAAAACAGTAATCACAGCAAAACCTATAAAGCTAATCCATTCTACAGGCACATCCGGGTATTGATTCATTAACATATCAAGACCCATAGATAATCCATTGTTTAATATATGGAGTACAATACTCCATTTTAAAGAATACTCAAGGGCTACATATCCTAGTAATAAACCTACAGCTATTGCAAATAACCCTTGTGTCAGATTACCATGAAAAATTCCAAAACAAATAGCAGAGACAGTGATTGCAAACACTTTCCCATACTTTTCAAGTCTGTGAAGCAATACTCCTCTAAATAGAACTTCTTCCATAATTGGTCCAAAGAAAACTACATATAGTAACATACTAATTGACATTCCAGCAGAGGAAAGAATATCTTGCAATGCCCCCTGACTAGTTAATCCAAATAAATTTAAGAACACCTCACTACCATAAGAGAACAGAGTAACAAAGGTATTCGGGGTTAACAAAAGTATAATTAGAATCAGAAAAGTAGAAACCTTCATGACTCCTCTCTTACCAATGATATCCTCTGTAAATAATTTTTTTCTACGGTAAATCAATAAAACAATGAACCCAAATGCCAAACCTAAGAGATAAACCCATCCATTTCTGGTAATTTCCTGTACTAAAGTGGTTATTTTTTCTTCCATTACCGAAGAATTGCTTTGATACTTAAAAGCCACATAGACAGTATATACAAACATATATATTAAGGTAGGTATGAACATAGCCAACGTGTAATAAATCAACACTCTGGATAATCGTCCTATCTCCTTCTGCTTCCTTTTCTTCTCCATCAACAGCTGCATTCTTTCATTTTGCATAGGAGTATTCATATAGTAGAAATCACTCTGCATAGGTTGGCCCTGATATGGTGGCTGACCTTGATACGGTGGCTGACCTTGATACGGTGGCTGGCCTTGATACGGTGGCTGATTATTGGACATAGGATGTCCAGAGTATGGTATTTCATTTTGATTATACATTTGTTGATCCATGTTATACACTCCCTTTCCTTACTAACACTTACTTAAGCTTAAACAAATCCTGCATATTTACGCCATCTTCCACTGGCAAATCTCCATATAAAGCAACCTACTCTAAATACCCAATCAATAAGCATGGCAATCCATACTCCAATTGCGCCCAGGCCAAAACCAAGACCAATAATATAGCTGAATACTACACGGAACATACACATTGAAAATATTGATATACACATTACATATTTCACATCATTACATGCACGAAGTGCATTTGGAAGAGTAAAGGAGGATGGCCAAAGAAGCATCGCAAAACCGTTATGAATCATAATTAGTATATATGACAACTCCCTGGTTTCCGTCTTTAAGTTAAAAATCTGCAAAATCCAAGGTAATGATAGCAAAATACACGAATTCGCTACTAAAGTAATGATATAGGTTAGTTTCATTATTTTTTTCGTATAATAACGGACCTGATTCTCATCCTGTGCTCCAACACACTGACCTATGACAGTAATCATAGCAAGACTCATAGCCTGTCCAGCAATACAGCCCATTGAATCTACACTGTTTGCTACTGCATTAGCTGCTATCTGAACATTATCAAACTTAGCTATTATGCTTACCACAAGCACTCTACCTAATTGAAAGAGGCCGTTTTCTACTCCACTTGGTACCCCAATGTGAAGGATCTTCTTAATCATTATAAAATCAGGAAACATACGAAAATCTCGAATATGTACTTGATTACGTTTATTAAAGACCAGTTTTAGTATCACCAACGCTGCAACTCCCCTAGCTATCAGGGTCGGGATGGCAGCGCCTTCTACTCCCATCTTCAGTCCATAGATACAGAGGGCGTTCCCAGCAATATTAACTACATTCATAAGCAAGGAAACTTTCATGGATATCTTAGAATTCCCCATAACTCGAAACAAGGCCGCTCCTGCATTATACAAAGCCATAAACGGAAATGATAGGGATGAGATGTAAAAATAAAGAGAAGCATTCTTCATCACACTATTGTCGATACTTCCAAATAACAGTCTTAATAAACCACGGTTTACAATCAGGCATATAGCCATAATTCCTATAGAAATGACGAAGGCTATAATAAGAAGCTGTTTTGCCGATTCGCACGCTTTATCAATCTTCCTTGCACCTATGTATTGGGCAGTCACCACTGCCCCACCTGTGGCTAATGCTGCAAAAACTGCCAACAATAAGCCATTTATCATATCAACTAGGGAAACCCCAGATATTGCCGCTTCTCCCACTGAAGATACCATGATGGTGTCAGCCATTCCGACTGTAATAGCCAGAATCTGTTCTATAATCAAAGGTATAATCAGCTTTCTTAATTGTTCTTTAGAAAATAACATGTTCCTGCCTTTCTCTTCTCTTACTGTATTTGTTAATTATAAATCACTTGTATTCACAAGGCAAGCAAATCAATTTGTTACCTTTCCTCCCATAACACTTCCAGCTATATTTCCAGTAAAACTTCCATGAAGAAATGCCTGACTGATACAGTGACTGATTTCACAGTTCTTGCTCTGCACGCTTCCTACAATTCCACCCAGATATGTCTTCGGTATCTCTTTATTCTCTATAGTGGCAATCAAGGTTCCGTGAAAGCTGGAGTCTAGAATAAGAGCACTAGCATTCTCATCCCATTTTGATGAATCCCTCAGAATGCCACCGATTCCTCCAGCAAATAATCCTTTTTGATCTCCTACAAAAATAAGATTCCCTGAAACAAGACAATGATCCACTAAACTGTTATAAATGAGCCCGGCAATCCCCCCATAATACGTATCCTCTGCCTGTAACACAAAGGATTGACTATCATATTGAACCTGCAAGTTCTTTACCTCTGCCTGCCTATGCACCATAGTTTTATATGTTCCAAGCATTGCAAATAAACCAAGGCAATGAAGTTCTGCTCTGATTCCTAGCTGTTCCAACTTAAGTCCTTTAATACTGTGCATTCCTCCATCAAAACTGCCGAGGAAGCCTCTTCTCCATTCCCGGTTCTCTAATTGACTCTCTATAGCTCCAATAGGTTTCCATAGATACCCAGACAAGTCTAAGTCATTCTTAAGTACATAATGCAGATATTCTGATTCCTCCATACACTGCACGGAGAAATTAATAAAATCCTCCTCGCTCCTGATTTCAAATGGCTGTTCTTTTGTACCATTTCCAGCAGAATATAATAGTTTACTTAACACAAATAAAACTTCCCTACTCCATTCTTACTATTAATATATGGAGTAGAGAAGATAAATTGATTCCTATAGTCGGTTAATTGGTAAGTCCAAGAAAGATTTTAGTTCCTCTATGTTTAATGTACTCATAAAGTCCCAGACAAATCAGCGCTAGAATCGCGGAAACCAACCACATATATGTTTCCACTGACATTACATTAATGAATACAACCACATACAAAATAACAGGAAGAAATACCATAGCCATGGATCCAAACATCGTTAGGATTCCACTCATACTTTGCTTCACAGCAACAGTCTCATTAACCCAGTTAAACTTAGGAAATTTCAAATTCAATACCAGACCAAAGACAGCGGAAAATATAGTAAACAAGATTGGTAATAAAAACAGTAGGATAAGCCCCAATGCATCCGGCTTCATTACAATCGCACCAGCTGCACAAGAGAATAGCACCGGTGGTATACAAACTAGTAAATGCATATCTACCTTCGCCATCAGTATATCCATAGCCTTAACCGGAATAGACTGGGCTATCCACAAATTCTTGCCTTCTAGAGATATAGAAGGTGCAGATATAAAGTTCATTACAGAGATACTTGATATACCTATAGCCAATACTGGTATTAAATAATCCTTTATCTCATTTATCTTACCCAGTTCCGCTAATATCATTTCCTGCTTCACAAGCAAGGCAACCGCTCCAAATACGAGAAAGACAACTCCTAGGGCTGCATTCATCATATACATGGCATTGCTGGTGAAATGCTTTAATTCCTTTCTGATTAGGGCTCCCTTTGGACTACTTTCCTTTAGCTGCTTCTCCCTGTAAACGATTCTGGCTGTACCACGTTTCATGGTTGCCATTCTTATAAAGCTCTTGGATAAGAGTGCATAAATCAATGCAAATGGAACCAAGGCACATACAGCAAATAACAAAAGGCTTAAAAAGTCTTTATCGGCAATTGAGATACCTAGCTGATAGAAGGGATAAAATGCCTTCTTTACTCCTTCCGCTATATCTCCAAGATGCTCAATTATAGTCTGCATATATCTACTCATCTGACTATATAAGTAGAAATAAGCGCCTAAAAATGCAAGGGATAACACCATAGTAATAATTGTTTTATTCTTCATTCTGCTTGTAATTAAAGCTACCAACCATCCAATGATACAAGAAAAGGTCATAACTAAAAATGGAAGCAGTAAAAATCCAATTGCACATATTATAATACCTAAAGTCGAAACAGAACCTACCATACAATAGATTACTACAGCAGGAATGACAACAAATGCCTCATACATATAATTAAGGCCAAGTAACATAATCATTCGACTGGCCAGAATATATCTAGCTGGAATTGGCATAGACAACAATAGTTCATTATCCTTGGCATCGTATATCTGTGTCTGTGTAGTAAAGACACTACCTATAAAACATAATGCAAAGGCTACCAGGCCAACAAGAGCAAAATACAGCCAAGTAAAGCCTCCCTCTACCATAGGCTCACATAGCGTATTAAAAAGAGCTCCAAAGGCAAATGCAAGAGCAGCTATGATGTATACCACAAGGATACCAATTCCTATTCCTTTAATTACACTACCACCAGTAATACTCTTTTTCTTATTACCTCTTTTCGCTTTAAACATTGAATAAAACAAAGATTGAAAACGGGATTTAATCAATACTCTAAGCATGCTTTTCCTCCAATTCCAGGAATACACTCTCCAAAGATGTATTTCCACGTACTTCATCCATGGTTCCGGAAATTATTAATCTACCATTTTTGATAATTGCAACTTTATCGCAAAGCTTTTCTGCTACCTCTAATACATGAGTAGAGAAAAAGATTGCCCCGCCATCGTTGCAATGGTTTCTCATTATTTCCTTTAATAAATGGGATGCTATTGGGTCAAGTCCGACAAAAGGTTCATCCATAATAATCAACTTTGGTTCATGAATCAGAGCTGAAATTATGGCTAATTTTTGCTTCATACCATGGGAATAAGCACTAACTGGCTGGGCCAGATCCTTAGTTAAATCAAATTTATCTGAAAACTCTCTTATTCGGTTCTCTCGTTCTGTCTTCGGAACACCATAGATGTCAGCAATAAAATTCAAATACTTTATGCCAGACATGAATTCATACAAATCTGGATTATCTGGAATATAGGCAATCTTTTTCTTACATTCAAGAGGCGCATGTTTAATGGATACACCATCAATATAGATCTCACCTTGATCAAAGTCCAAAATACCACAACAATTCTTAATGGTAGTTGTCTTACCAGCTCCGTTATGTCCAATGAAACCATAGATTTCTCCTTGTCCAATATGTAAACTCAAATTATCTACAGCCTTTTTCTCACCATAGGTTTTCGTTAAATGTTCAATTCTTAACATAATAACTCTCCTTTATTAATTATTATTTTTACCTCTATTTACTATAATCTTATTATAACCATTTTGGCTATCACTGCAACTATCTAAATTGTTTTTCATTCGAATCTAAACTATATTATTATAACTCTATCATCATATATTCGACATTCCTGTGATAATATGAATGCATAAACAAAAGCCTCAGGCTCTATTCCCTTTCGGAGCTATAAAACCTGAGACTTCTATTTTAGTTGCTAGTCAGCACCCTCTTAGGATTCTTCCCAACATTCCGTATCTATGATACCAATATTCTTAGCTATAAAGACAGGATCTTTCCCTTTCTTTTTCTGCTTCTTGTAATCCTTTAAAGCTTTGATAGCTTTATCCTGCAAGAACAGAATAGCAATGACATTTACTAAGGCCATAAAGCCCATCAGTACATCTGCCAAATCCCAAACCAAGTCGAAGTTGGCCATAGAACCAAAAATAATGGCAAGTAGACAACTGATTCGGAAGGCAAATAGTACCTTTTTATTATTGCTAATAAATCTTATATTAGATTCTGCATAAGAATAATTTCCTACCAGAGAACTAAAGGCGAAAAACACAATGGATATGATAATAAAATGAATTCCCACTTCTCCGATTTTAGACTGAACAGCCGCCTGCACGTAAGGAATGCCAGTCAGATTGTCATGAACCCCATAAACTAACAACATCATAGCTGTGGTAGTACATATAATCAGGGTATCAATGTATACAGAAATCATTTGTACCAACCCTTGCTTCACAGGGTGACTTACAGCTGCTGCTGCACCCGCATTAGGAGCTGAACCCATACCGGCTTCATTGGAAAATAATCCTCTCTTAATTCCATACATAACACAGGACCCGGCAAACCCACCGGAGATAGCCTTTATATCTAATGCCTGTTTAAAAATTGTTTTAAATATCTCTGGAAGTATTGTAATGTTAGATAAAGTAATATATAGCCCTAATAATATATATAGGATTGCCATAATTGGTACCAAATAGGAGGTTATAATCCCTATTCTATGAATACCTCCAAATATGACATATGCAGTAGCGGCAGCTAATGCTATTCCGACAGCCAAATTAAGATATAGCTCTACACTATCCTCCGTTACATAATATTCAAAAGCTGATCTAACATTATAAGACTGAAGTGCATTAAAGCCGAATGCAAAGCAAGCAATTAATAAAATGGCAAACACTATTCCAAGCCATCTCTTCTTCAGCCCCTTTTGTATATAATAGGCCGGTCCTCCTCGAAATTCTGAACCATCCTTTACTTTGTAAATCTGCGCAAGTGTGCTTTCAATAAATGCTGAGGCACTTCCGATAATTGCCAATAACCACATCCAAAAAATTGCGCCAGGGCCACCTGCTGCTAAAGCCGTCGATACTCCGGCTATGTTTCCGGTACCTACCCGAGATGCAGTTGAAATCATAAGAGCCTGAAGGGAAGATACTCCTGTATTATCTTCTTTCTTATCCCTCAATGTACGAAATGCGTCACCAACCATGGAAATCTGTACAAATCCTGTTCTTATGGTAAAGAGAATGCCTACGGCTACTAATAGCAATATTAATATATATTCATACAGAAAATCATTAATATTGCTTAATAGTTGATTAAAAAACGTCATTTGCAAGTTTCCTCCTATTGTGTATTTACATTTTCTCTAACAATTATTTAGTATGAACATTTATGAGTTTTATATTAATTTAAATATATTTCCTATATAAATAAAAAGGAGCTTTTGATCCATAGGTTATTAAACCATTTACAAAAGCACCCTTTTATTCAACTATTAATCTAAATCAAATAAATTACGTCTAAGTAAATGCGCCTTGGTCAATCCGAAACGCTTGTTACCTTTATCATCTATGTGATAACAATTGAAGATGATATTTTTCTTATCCTGGTTTTTCAGATAGTTTTGGGACCATTTTAAATGATAGACAGCCCCATCTATCAATTTTGCATATCCAGAAGAATCTGAAGCAACCTTACTACCACCCTCATAATATATATCCATAATCTCATTATCTGCAGTCATGGCTTTTACATATACGATTACCGATGCATTAGTGTTGCTCCTTGCTATAAAAGAGACATCCTCATACCGTGCATCATTGAACGTAGTCTCGGCATAATCAACAGAGACATACATTGAATAGTCATTCGGCGCAGTTGAATAAACACCAGGGTTTACCACCTCTACACTAGGTGTATCCACACCATTCCCGAAGGCTAAAATCAAGGTATTGATAAATAGTTTAACCTCTGTAATATTGTTCGTGATGTCCTTATGTCCAACTCCTGAATAAGTCACATTATCCTTACTATAGATATAATAATTATTGGAACCATCATAAGCAGAACAGGAAAACTGTCCGTTGTCACTAGTATTCGGAGCTAACGTATACCAGACTTTCACATTCTCCCTTTCAAGATCCAATTGATAATACTGACTATGAGTAGAAGTTATTGTCGGAATCTCATCTATCTTATATGGATATTCCGTAATCTGGCCATCATTAAGCTTATCTGCTTTTGTTGTCAGAGTGACACTATTCGTCTTAGGCAATTCGGAATACAATGCCTTCTGGTTAACACTCCAATCAGCTAATTGTGCAATAGCTTGGTAGGTATAACCATGTATCTCCTTGTACTCGCCTCCACTAATGTTTGTCGCCTTATCCTTAGCCTTATCAGTACCAGTTCTCACACCAAACCGATCCATTCCCAGATAGCCTCTAAAATATCGATTGAAGTTATATCCTCTATTCGCTTTGTTGTTCGCTGACAAATCCTCTTGTTCCAAATTGAAGAAGGACGTAACATCATGGGTAAAGACCACACTCTTACCAGAATCAATAAAAAACTTAATATTATCAAGTGCACCATATTGATTGGAAATATTGCTATAAAAATCACCATTGGAATTGGCAAATCCAAGAATCAACATGTTATAACCACTAAGTTGATCTGACGTCAGCTTCTGCTCTTGTGTAGTATCTACAAATTTATTTGTTTCATTATACCTCATTTCAAAAGTAGCAATATCTTCCGTAGTAAATTCAAAAGTGTAATCATTTAGATTTGACGTGTATTGGTCGAATATACCTTTTTCTTCAATATTCTTTTGCAAATTCATATTGGAGTTCAAATCGTCAGTAATCTGAAGAACCTTGATAACTCTCTTCTTTGTTTTATCTCTCTTAATTGCTGAAACTCCTTGTTGGCAAGCTCGAATCGCGGAATTGCTATCCTTTGTCACAACTAGTTTCCAAGGTATCACTCCCTCATATTTACTATCTAAAGTTCCGTCCAATGAATATGAAGTTTTATCCGCTTTTAAAGAGGTTTTTTTGAAAACTTCTTCCTCCGGAGTGTAACTTCCATCATGATTGGCGTCAATATACAATCTGGCCGTATAAGTGACACCCGAGGTATACTCACTATCTTCCAGAGAAAAATGGTACGCTATATAATTGCTTGAAATATATGCACTGTCACTTATCAGGCCATCCGTTGAATTACCTACGTATGTCTTTGGGTAATCCCCTTCTTTCATATGTAATATCAAACCTGACTTTTTAAAATTATTCATCAATGCTCCTCCGGTAGAAGCATTTCCCTGATTTAATAGCACATTTCCAGATGTATTTTTATTATCCTTTATAAATTTACAAATATTACTGTATTGATCAATGTATAGATCGTTACCTTTATATAAATCTTCATTCGCAACGATTGGTAAACCTGCTTTTAGATACCCCTCTAACGCAGCCTTCTTTAGGTTAGTAATATCATTCCCAGGGCCTCTCGTGATATTATTCATATCGGCTGGCCACTGAACAGTATAAGGATTACTATTACGAGATATCATCTTATCACCCACATGAAGATATATCTTTCCCTTTAAATCAGTATTATTGTAAACAGTATTACCACCAGATAAATTAAGCCTTCCATCATACAAGCCCATATATATCATATCATAGGTACTGTTTATATCTTCTAACTTACCATTAAACTCTGCTGTGCTCTGATGTACAATGTTTATCTTTCCTGCGTATTTAGGAATTATTCTGGTTCGCAAATCAAGCTCTTTCAAATATGGCTTGCTATATGGTAGCGTGTAAGATACCGTACAAGGTTCCAAATCTAAAATACTAATACTAGGTTTAGTCTTCCCACTTTTTACGAGGCCCATAATGAACCGAACTGCCATTGCAGGAGAGGTGGTAGAAGGCATTTTTCCAGTCTCTTCGTATATGTAATCAAATAATTCCTTTGTCAATTCTTTAGGGGCATTACCACCTAATTGGCTAGGATCAATCTTACTCTCATTAGCCAGATCATCTAGCATATTCATATTACCTGGAAATTTAAATACAGAACTGTTTACTGTTGCATTACTATATCCAAATTGCGTCTTCGTTTCATAGTTTATAAAGCATTCTCCGATTCTCCAATCGTCATATGTAGATGCTGATCCATCTGACTTAGGAGGCATAAAAGTATTAATTCCCCAATAACTTCTGGCATCTCCTTGTTGAATATTAAACACACCTGTATCTCGACCATCTACAGTCTCTTCTGTAACAGATGCTTTTCTACTTTCATCCGGATAGTCATATAAAAACATATTATAAAATGCCTGAGGATTCATGGTGTCTAGCATGAGACAAAGTTTAAACACATTGTTATTACAGCCTTCTGTTACAGTAATCGTATTGGATGAAGCTTTACCATCTAGACCAATCTGCTTTGATGAAATACCCTTTTTAAGTATGTTTTCTTCTACCCCAAAGTTTTGAATTTGTACGAACACATTTTGATCAATAACAGCACCTGCTGCATCCTCATCTAGCACAATCTTATTGAATAACTTCATTACAGTTTTCCATTTTAGATCATTGTTATTAGAAAAATTGGCAAAATCGCCACGATCTTTAATTCCTGAAGCTGGTTTATAAGGAATCTTACTGTACTTACTCATATTGACATTGGAAAGAGGAGGAGAATAAGACTTATTTGTTATATACACCAAATCCGCCCGGTCTGCCCACTGGCTATTATCATTTAACTCACTTGGTGTTATGGTTTTTACCACTACATGATAATCAGCTATCTCAGAATCAGGTATCTGTACTACATTCTTTAAAAATGAATTATAATGTTCATATCGTATATTCTGATAATCACTTTGATTCAGGTTTGCTATACCGTTTCTGCATACATTAGGTAAATAATTCCACACACTAGAATCACCATTTTTCAAATCCTGCAACATCTTATTTACGTCTACCGGCTCACATCCCTTTATAAGATATCCAATTGAGGCAAACTTCATATCTGGCACCAATTCAAGTAATACTAGCGGGTTATCGGCCGTTCCCTTCTCCCCGTTTTCAGGCGGCACCAAATTATTAATTGCATAACCATGTGTAATAGCAATCTCCCCACTATCTTCTGCTTTACTTCCAATGGTCACAAAGCAAATCGCGGCAAAAGTAATCAAACATATACTGCTAAGTGCAACAAAACACTTTTTCCAAGTAAACCATTGTCTTTTCTTCACAAACCCCCACTCCCTTTCACAATAATTCTATATACGAAATTTACATATTTTCTCGATTTTAGATAGATGTATCAAGTATAATCCATTATTTGGATATTGTCAATTTGCCGATGTCCTCCTTATCGCGCTATCTTTAGCTATATAGGAAAGTCGATGGAACTTCTCTATACACCTAAAAAGGGGCTTTGACAGTAATCTCTGTTAAGCCCCAATATACCTCTATTTACTTTTCTTTCCTTTAACGGAATTGCTTGCAACCGTCTTAGATGGCTTACCATTCTTAGATGAACTGGATGCACTAGAGGAAGCTTTAGTAGAAGCTTGCTTTTTTGTAGCCATACAATTACCCCCTTTCCATATTTATGGAACTGTAATTATTATAACTATCCGCAAGCAAAGCTGTCAATTATTTCCATTCATCCTTTGTCCACACTAAATATACTATGTGGCTTTATTTCGACATTACCAATAAAAAGCATTCGCTTTTGCTTTAAGCCATTTTTCTTTATCAGTAAGAAATCGCTCATTTAGCCAATTAACCGCCTCTTTCTTTCCTTCTACGGAAAGTTCAAACTCAGCGTACGACTTTGCTTCCTCAGGAGTGATTTCAAAACAAAATGGCTCTGGCCAAATAACAGCTACCAATTTATCTTCCTGCTTCTTTAGGAGATAACGCATACCATTAAAGCTTCCCGTCAAATTCTCCTTCTTTATGAAGTTAAAGGAAATCTTCTCTTCCTGTATGTACTCCTCCGTTCTCAAGTTGCTATCTTCCCTTCCTCTGGTTTCTATACCTATATGTTTTCTATCTGCCAGTCGATTGGTTCTACTCCGTTAGCCATTAAGAATTCATTGGCCTTACTAAAATGTTTGCATCCAAAGAATCCACGGTAAGCCGATAATGGGCTAGGATGAGGTGCTGTTAATATTAAATGTTTCGGGTTATTAAGCATCGGAATCTTACTCTGAGCCGGCTTTCCCCAAAGCATAAACACAATGGGCCTGTCCTCTTTATTGACTGCTTGAATAATAGCATCCGTAAATTGCTCCCATCCATGTCCCCTGTGAGAGTTGGCCTGGTGAGCCCGAACTGTCAATACTGTGTTTAACAATAGAACTCCCTGATCTGCCCACTTTCTCAGATATCCGTTGTTAGGAAGATAACATCCCACATCCTCCTGTAACTCCTTATAGATGTTCTGTAAAGAGGGTGGAATCTCCCTTTGAGTTGGTAATACAGAAAAACTTAAACCATGAGCCTGATTCTCCCCATGGTATGGGTCTTGCCCCAGTATTAACACCTTCACCTCCCTAAGAGGAGTAAAGTGCATGGCATTAAATATATCATCTGCTGGAGGATATACAACTGCCTTACTATATTCTGATTTCACAAAACAAAATAAATCCTTATAGTACGGCTTTTTCACTTCTTCATGTACAGTTTCTGACCAATCGTTAGTTATTTTTGACATCGAATCACCTTTTTCTTAATTTCATCACTAGTATAGCATACTCCTTACTCAATATCTATATCTTGTACTATGGATTGTTCATAATCCCCTATGTTTCCATAGTCGTATAGCTTATTACGATCTGGATTAGAGGAAATAAATTGAATATAGATAGGGGTATCGTCAAGTCCAGGGTAAGTAGTAAACAGAACATCATCTGCATAACGGATTGCTTGAAGGGCTACAGGCATCTCTCTTTTAAAGATTGCCTCTCTTACAGGAGGATTCCCTGGAACGCCCATTCCATCTACAACTACCTCACCATATAAAATAGGCATACGATCGATGATAATATACTGCAGTCTGACTTCATCCCTTAATTTATCAATCTTATCCTCAGCGAAGCTAGTTCCTATTGTAACAAATAAATCTCCTGTTTTATCAGAATGAGTCATAGTGTATTTACGTCCACTGATTGGAAATGTATTGGTTGCTCCATTTCGCAGTTCTGTAACTACCTTTTTTGTATCAATCTTCTTCATGGCAACTTCCTTTTATACATATATAAACTAATATATGCAAAAAGAAGGCTGTTGCCAACAACACAACAGCCTTCTAATCTATTTATTTACAATACTTTATTTAAGAAATCTATGGTTCTAGGCTCTCTTGGATGATTAATTACCTGATCTGGAGTTCCTTCTTCCACAATATAACCTCCATCCATAAAGATGACACGACTGGCAACCTCTCTTGCAAAGCCCATTTCATGAGTAACAATAACCATCGTCATACCTGCTTCAGCAAGATTTTTCATAACTGCTAATACCTCTCCTACCATTTCAGGATCTAAGGCGGAGGTTGGTTCATCAAAGAGCATGATATCAGGATTCATGGCTAGAGAACGGGCTATGGCAGCTCTTTGCTTCTGTCCACCAGAAAGCTGTGGTGGATATATATTGGCTTTGTCTGCAAGACCTACTCTTTCTAACAAAGCCATTGCCTTCTTATTGGCCTCTTCTTTATTCATAATCTTCAAATCTACTGGTGCCAGTGTAATATTATCTAATACAGTCATATGTGGGAATAGATTAAAGTGTTGGAATACCATACCGATATTCTCTCTCACTTTATTTATATTAGTCTTTCTATCCGTAATATCGACATTATCTACTATTACGCTTCCACTAGTTATATTCTCTAGACGATTTAAGCATCGAAGAAAGGTGGATTTTCCGGAACCAGAAGGCCCAATGACACACACTACTTCACCTTCCGTAACAGTTACATTGATATCCTTTAATACTTCTAGTTTACCAAAATTCTTCTTCAGGTTAGTTACCTGTATCTTTATATTATTATTGGTATCCACGGCGCATCCTCCTCTCTAGTATTTTTGCAAGTCTTGATAGAGAAATGATGACAATCATATAAATGATACCAATAATTGCCCAGGCACCCAATGCATCATAGGTGTTCTGTACAATGTTATTTCCAGCAGAAGTCAGTTCCTTAATTCCTATAACAGAAAGAATAGAAGTATCTTTCAATGATATAATAAACTGATTTACAAAGGATGGAATCATAACACGAATAGCCTGTGGAATTACAATTCTTCTCATAGACTTTCCATAGCTTAAGCCTAAGCTTCTGGCTGCCTCCATCTGTCCTTTATCGATAGACTGGATACCACCTCGGAAAATCTCTGCCATATAAGCACCTGCATTTAAAGACAGGGCGATAATACCAGCAGTGACTGCATCAAATTTAAAGTGGGGCATTCCAAGAAATCTTATATTCTGAATCGCCATAGGTATACCAAAGTAAATGAAAAATGCCAGAACAATCAAAGGAACACCACGGACGCCGTCTACATATATTGTCCCAAGTATGTTTAGGATTTTACTTTTGCTGATATTAAGTAACCCAAATATTAAGCCTATCAATAATGCAAATAACATTGCAATAATTGTTATAATTAAAGTCGTACCCAAATACTCAGCCAGCATACCGGAGTAATTATTTAGGATTTTTAGCATCTCCTTTTCCTCCTAGTACACTACTTCGTATATTTATCTACGATTTCCTGGAATTTACCATTCTTCTTAATATTCTCAAGCCCTTTATCAAACATTTTTAATAATTCTGCATTCTTACCCTTAGCAACTGCAAAACCATAAGAAGAACCAGCTGAAGTCATACCTTCTGGAATCTGCATCTTAGCACCCTGTTTGATACTGTAAGCCATAACTGGGTAATCTTCAAAACAAGCTACTGTATTACCAAGAACTACATCCTGATACATGGTTGGTGAATCCTTAAATTCAACAACAGTAAATCCATATTTATCTGCAATAGATTTTGCATAGTCAGCACCATTGGTACCAGTTTTAATAGCAACCTTCTTATCCTTTAAATCTTCAAGTTTAGCAATGGTAGATCCTTCTGCTACTGCCATAGTAACATCAGCATCATAGTATGCTTGAGAGAAATCAAAGGTTTCTTTCCTCTTATCAGTGATGGACATACCTGCGATAACTCCATCAGCTGCACCAGTCTGAACAGCTGCTAAAGCTGCATCAAATCCAAGCGCATCTAATTTATATGTAAACCCTTGATCTTCTGCTATTGCAGCAAGAATTTCAACATCTATTCCAACGAATTCATTCTTGTCATTGGTAAATTCAAATGGAGCAAATGCCGTATCTGTAGCGATTACATATTGCTTCTTATCTTCCCCTTTACCTTCCTCTTTATCCTCTTTTTTGCTCCCACATGCTGTAAACATTGTCATGGTTAAAGCTAAACATAACACTAATGTAATTACTTTTCCTATTCTTTTCTTCATAAATTTAATCCTTTCTTTCGTTATTATTTTGAACACATTACTTCTTATATCCAATATTTTATTGGTTTATCTGAGAACTAATTCTTTAATTAATTGCACACAAGTATCAATGCCTAGTCGAGAGGAGCATAAGGATATATCATAGTTATCCGCCATACCAAACTCCCGATGTACATGGTAAGAATAATATTTTCTTCTAGCTTGATCTACCAGCTTTGCCTGTTCTTCCACCCTTGCCAGGCTGTTTCCAGGCATCTTATTACTCATTCGACGAACACGCCAATCAAATTCCGCATGGATAAAGACAGTAAGGCAGCCATCGTATTCTCGTAAGATACTGTCAGCATTGCGCCCTACAATAACGCAGTTACCCTTCTCACCGATTTTTTGAATCACCTTAGTCTGTGCCTGAAATATCGTCTCACTTAAAGGGCGATTATAAAAGTCAAACAGACTTTGGGCAAAACCAAAATTCTTCGGTATCTTCTCATCCCATTCAATAAGACTATTTACATCCAGATTAGAATTTCTCGCTGTCATCAGGATAATTTCTTTATCATAATACTGTAGGTTCAACTCTTTGGCCAGTTTCTTACCAATTTCTCCACCAGCCGCACCAAATTCACGACTAATTGTAATAATGGTCTTCATGGGTTCACCTCCTTTTTTATTATAAACAAAGAATTTATCCCTGTCAATTTATCATTTAATATAATACTCTTTGTTATTTATAGTAAAAATTTAGTACTCCCATCAATTGTTAGATAATAAGAATACAGTAGTAACAATACAGGCAAACCCTAAAAAATCCATAGTATGAAAATGGGTTCCTAGAAGGAAGGTACTAAAACAGGTTGCCGATACTGGTTCTACACTGGCTATCATACTTGCCTTTACTGCCCCTAACATCCTTACTCCCTGTAGGTATAAGGTAAATGCAATCACTGTACCAATGACTACAATAGCAACCAATGCAATTAGGGCAGACTTTGATAGAGTAACAGGAATATTCCAGGCCCTAACTCCCACAAATAGCACAACTCCACCTACTAGCATGCCTAGCCCAGTAACTACGGTACTGTTCCATTTTTTAATAATTGCGCCTGGAAGAAGCGTATATAAAAACGCTCCCACTGCAGACAGAATTCCCCAGAATAATCCCTCTTTTGAAATGATCAATGTATGTATATTACCACCAGTTGCAATGAAAAATGTTCCGGTAAGAGCTAAAATAATTGCGATGATTTCTTTCAGCTTTGGTAGTCTAAGTGATTTTATACAGACATAAATAAGGATAAAAATTGGTCCTAAGTATTGAAGAACGGTGGCTGTCCCAGCATTGGTATATTTGATAGCATTGATGTAGGTGTACTGACAAACAGTAAGTCCTGCGATGGCAAATAATAAGAGCTGAACAAGACTCCCTTTATCTTTCATCAGCCCTACTACAGCAGTTCTTTGTTTTAACAAACAATAACTGGTCAAAATGATTCCTGCCGATAACATTCTGATAGAAGTCAGCCATTTGGCATTTAGCTGGCAATTGGACAAGAGATACTGACCACAAACGCCAGAAAACCCCCAGCAGGTCCCCGCAATTAATGTATACAAAACTCCCTTTGAAGTCGTAGATCTATTAGTTTTATTCAACAATATTAGCCATCCTTCCACATGTTTCTTTCTTCTCTTGCATATTCTATCACAAATATTGTAATAAAAAAAGCATCTTTGCCACAGAGGAATCCTTTACTCCTCTATTTAAAGTGGCAAAGACACTTTATAGCGCCGAATGCGATCCAACCAACGGAAGGATTCACTCCTTACTTCTTCTATAATCGTCCAATCACTACAATTCTATTTTTATATGTATTATAGCTTTCGATGCATACACCGCCTTTTTCATCTCTGGCATGAAGGATTCTTCCATTTCCTATATAGATAGCCACATGACTGATATTCTTGTATCGGCCATTATTGGAGCTTCCCTTCAAATATATTACATCACCCGGTAACAACTTAGACAGACTAATTCCCTCGTAAGCCAGAACCTTTTTCTCCTTTACCAGGCGATACGCCTGAGATGCCGCTGTAGGTGCATAGGTCTTATTGCCAAATATGTAACCTGACGGAGAATAACTTCTCCATACCAGTGAGCTACAATCATAATACCCCTTCTTCATACGATAAGTCTGGCTGTATTTGCTACCTAACGCTTTATAGGCACGATTCAAGGAATCCGTAATACCACTCTTACTTACAGCTACATAGCAGGAATAAACACTGCCATCTACCGTAATAGTAATTACGGCACTGCCTCTTTTAATAGCTTTCACATACCCTTTCGAAGTTACTGTAACAATTGACTTATTGCTAGAAGTAAAGGTGACCGGTGATATCTTCCAATGCCCCGTTACCGTTAGATTGGCTGCCTTACCAGTAGTCAGAAACAGATTAGAGTAATTTATCTTCGGTGCCGACACTACAACTCGACAACTTATGTATCTTCTGTCCACTTCTACCGTGATATAAGCTGTACCAGCTTTCTTTCCGACAACAGATATTCCATTCCCTCCATCTGTTACGATAGCGTCATTGCTGGAAATAAAAAAAAGATTTTTAGTGGAACTTCCATTGATGGGAAGAACTGTTTTCTTGTTACTTTTTATATAATAGGTAGCTTGGCTAAACTTTGGATCTGTCACAGTAACCTGGCAGCTATATTGATATTGAGCCTGTCCTACTTTCAACACACAGGTTATTACTGTTGTTCCCTTTGTAAGGGCTTCAATGGTTCCATCTTTTGAGTTCACCTTAGCGATCGTTGGTTTAGAAGAAATCCATTTCAAAGAATAGGTCCCTTGCTTTAAGGTATTGTTATATAGATAAAGTTGATTGCTGGTACCTATCGCCTGATTCATAGTTGGTTCCAACCAAATCTGATTACAGATCCCATCAATAGATGTTTGTGTAACGACTCCCTCTGTGGCTGCCTGTGCTAGTGTATGATTTCCTGCTGTTCCAAACAGAATAAAAGCCACTGTAAATAGTAATAGTGTTATTTTTAATCCATTTTTTCTCATATCCTAAATCCTTCTTTCGCGTCTCATAAATAACCGTCTACTATTAATATCGATAAACAATGCATTATATTTATACTATTCTGTAATTATATATGTATTTTATGGTAATAATGTGGTAATTTTTAAATTTTTACATAAAAAAGTGACTTTTCCACGAGGGCATCTCTCTATTTAAAAAGAGTTTTGCCTCTGTAGAGTCCTGTAGTTTTCAGGTCTATAGAGGCAAATAAACTCTTACTGTCCAGTTTTATAATCATCTCTTGCCCAATTTGGGGCATTGATACATCCTGCTTTATGGTGACCAGTCTTAGCCTTTCCTTGTATCTCTGGCACTGGTTCCTGCTCATTTTTCACCTTGTGGGTTCCCGGATGCTCATAGGTCCCGTGTGGTTGTGATGGGTCCGGTCGTCTCATACCTGCTTTTGCCATTATTATCACTCCTTCAACATTTTTCTTAGTATATGTCAAAAAAGCAGTTCTCTATTCCTTAAAACTTCTCTCAAACATACTACGATCGTTTCGTAATTCTTCAAAATCAGATATTCCACACTTCTTCAATAATTCACCCATAATCTCACCATGAAATGGAATCTTGATTGGGGAAGAGTATGCTACCTTATTGGCTGCCTCAGTTCCCTCTTCTACTGGAGTAATCCGCTTAGGACCACCAACACAGCCACCTTTACAAGCCATTCCTTCAATGAACGAAGCTTTCACCTTACCTTCATGAAGGTCATTTAACATCTGCTTACAATCCAGAATGCCATCCACATTGACAGCGGAAAAAAGCTGTCGCTTCTTAGGAAATAGCTGATCTACAATATCCCAAACCGCCTCTGATACGCCACCGGCTCTGGCATATAGTCTTCCTCCAGTAGCTGCATAATCCACCGTTGGCACACCTTCTTGCTTTCCCGGTTCTATCTTTAAGGCATCAAAAATTACCTCTACCTCCGCAAAGGTTAACACATAGTCCACATCTCCTATGAGGTCCCTTTCCTTGGCTTCAGACTTTTTTGCAATACAAGGACCAATGAAAACGGTCTTCGTATCGGGATCTATCTTTTTAATAATACGGGCCATGGCTACCATTGGGGATACTGATGGAGAAACCTCCGGAATGAGATCATAATAAACTCTTTTTAAGGATGCCACCCACACCGGACAACAGCAAGAGGTAATCATAAAATCTCCGTCCTCCTTGACCAAATGGTTAAACTCCATAGCTTCCTTAAGGCTTAGAACATCAGCAGCCATCGCTACTTCAACCATGTCAGTAAAACCTATTTTAATAAATGCCTCTCTCAACTGATCTAAGGTGACTTCTTTTCCAAACTGTCCTGCAATGGCTGGAGCCACCATGGCAATGACCTTCTGCTTCTTAGAAAGCAGCTCCGCCAATGGAAGAAATTGAGGTACATCCATGTAATGGTGCATCTCACAAGCCTCAACGCAGCGTCCACAGGACATACATAGTTCGTAATCAATGTATTTATCCTGGGAGATTACATCTCGTTTAATGGCATTAAAGGGACAGACATTCTGGCATTTACTATGGCCATTTTCTTCCTCACAGTCCTTGTCGCAAGAAGTGACCTTATATACAATATTCTCTCGGACACGGTTCTTCGTAATAGCATCTAATAGATTCTGAATAAATTCATGATCATCTTCGGCTGCAAGATTGTCTACCCCTGCAAGGGCAGAGAATACTTCCTTGGCTTCATCCTTATGGGTAAACTGCTTTTGAAGGCGTTCAAAGGTCTCCTCAAAATTCTTATTATAATAGGCTTCAATTAGTTCCTTATACATCTGTTTATATAAATCACTCATGGAAAATCTCCTTTGTTCTTACTTCTAATGATGTATTTTGAACAAATTGGAAGTATTTATTCAGGACAAAGAAGTTTTGTATGATATGGGTTACAAAAAGAAAGTGTCCAATACTTTACTAACTGTATTGAACACCCATATTGCCTATAATTCATCATTTTCCATTTTCTGTAGTAATGCTGTTAATCCCTCCATGATATCTCGATATGTCTCATCAAAATTATCCGTATACCAAGGATCTGCAATGTTACGAGGATGTTCGGTAATATCTAATAGACGAAATACCTTATGATCCTCATCGGAACCAAGGATACGCATCATATTACGGATGTTATTAGAATCCATGGCAATGAGGTAATCGTAATACTTATAGTCCCCTTTGGTCATCTGCCTTGCTCTCTTCCCGGCTGGATTAATTCCATGAGAGTATAAGATTCGTCTGGTTCCAGGGTGTACAGGATTACCAATTTCCTCTGTGCTGGTAGCGGCAGAAGCGACTTCATATTGGTTACGGTAGTTGCCTGTAGAAAGGCGGTGTTTTAATAAGAATTCTGCCATAGGGGAACGGCAGATGTTGCCGTGGCAGACGAATAGGATTTTTTTCATAGTGATAGTCTCCTTTGTAAGTTGGTATAACCCTTATTTTTGGTGTGCTACCCGTCAAGTAGACATTTAAAATATCGAAAGTTTTTTGACTCAGCC
>JAEYPA010000002.1 GCA_023411225.1 Bacillota bacterium | reverse complement strand
ACAGCGGCTACTATGATTTAGCCATTGCCTATCAGTCAGTGTACGTCAACTATTGAACGCGCCGTGTACCGAACGGTACGCACGGTGTGGTGAGAGGACGGGAGTTAGTCACTCCCTCCTACTCGATTAAGATAGGTGTCAATTATACAGCGAAGTCAAAATCACTATAGGTGACGGTGGAAGTATTAGCCAGAATGGAGTATAATATATCTAATTATGGCTATATAGTTTATACATTAGAAATATTAAGCCATTTTTATGAATAACTAATAATAGATTTAATCCATACTAATGATGGTAGAAACTGAGAGATATGAGATACACTTTCCTGGAAAGTGTACGATTGAGACAGAAGGAATTTCATTGTAAATGAAATGATAGAAAATAAAACTTAAGGAGGAATTATTATGGGAACCCCACATAATGCAGCAAAAGAAGGAGAAATAGCGAAGACCGTCCTAATGCCTGGTGACCCACTTCGCGCCAAATATATTGCAGAGACGTATCTTTCGGATGTAGTGTGCTTCAATACGGTACGTAACATGTTCGGTTACACCGGAACTTACAATGGAAAGCGCATAAGCGTTATGGGTGGTGGAATGGGTATTCCATCCATCGGTATCTATTCCTACGAGCTTTACAGCTTTTACGGTGTAGAGAATATCATCCGTATTGGATCTGCTGGCGGATTTCAGGATGATGTAAAGGTAAGAGACATTGTCATCGCTATGGGTGCTTGTACAGACTCTAACTTTGTAAATCAGTATGGTCTTCCAGGACATTACGCTCCAACTGCAAGTTACGAGTTGCTTAGTAAAGCAGTAGAGATAGCGAAAGAGAAGAATATTAGCACTAAGGTTGGGAATGTTCTTTCCTCTGATGTGTTCTACAATGCCAATAAGAATGCCAATAATCTCTGGAAGGAAATGGGCGTGCTTTGTGTAGAGATGGAAGCAGCTGGTCTTTACATGAATGCTGCTAAGCTTGGTAAAAAAGCCCTTGCTATTTTAACTATCAGTGATCATATATATACAGGGGAAGCACTTGATGCTGAGTCCAGACAGAATACTTTTAATGATATGATGTTAATTGCATTGGAGATGGCTGAATAATGAGTTATCATTCAGGATACAACCATAAATTCAACACATGGAGGAAAGTATAATGGAACAAAAAGACATTTTACACAAGGTGGATCACACTCTGCTTTCTCAGACCGCAACCTGGGAAGAAATTAAGCAAATCTGTGACGATGCAGTTGCTTATGAAGCAGCATCTGTATGTATTCCGGCTTCTTATATCAAGCAGGCCAAAGAATATGTACAGGATAGAATACAGCTTTGTACGGTAATTGGATTTCCAAATGGATACAACACTACTGCCACAAAGGTATTTGAGACAAAGGACGCCATTGAAAATGGTGCAGATGAGATAGATATGGTTATCAACATTGGCCATGTTAAAGACCGTCGCTATAATGATGTGGAAGAGGAAATCCGTCAGATTAAGGCATCTTGCGGAGAAAAAATCTTAAAGGTTATTATTGAAACCTGTCTTCTTACTGAAGAGGAAAAGATTCAGATGTGTAAGGTAGTAACAGAGGCCGGAGCAGATTTTATAAAGACTTCTACAGGTTTCTCCAAAGGTGGAGCTACCTTCTCTGATATTGCCTTATTTAAAAAATATGTGGGTAGTCAAGTAAAGATTAAGGCAGCAGGAGGTATTACATCCTTTGATGATGCTGTAAAATTCATTGAGTTAGGAGCAGAGAGGTTAGGAACTAGCCGATTAATCAAATTGATGAAACAGCAAGAGGTAGATCCTTTAGAATATTAATCCCAAGAGGTGATTGTATGCAGGTTGAACAGGCAATTGGGCAGGCTATAAATGCGTTACAAAACTGTTATGTTCCGTACTCCAAGTTTCATGTGGCAGCTGTTTTGGTTGCTTCTGATGGAACTTGTTATACCGGCGTAAATATTGAAAATGCTTCCTATCCAGCCACGAATTGTGCAGAAAGAACTGCATTTTTTAAGGCTATTAGTGAAGGCGTGCGTGATTTTTCCTATATTGTCATCGTAGGTGGCATGGAAGGAAAAATAACTACTCACTGTTCCCCATGTGGAATTTGCAGACAGGTAATGAGAGAATTCTGTAACCCTAGCGAGTTTAAGGTTATTTTAGCAAAAACAACTACGGATTATATAGAATACACGCTAGAGGAAATACTTCCCTTGGGATTTGGACCGGATAGCCTGATCTAAGGAAGGTTTCCTTAGGGCTTAACCCCGCTAAAAGGAGATCTTGTAATATGAGAATGTATGATCTGATTATGAAAAAGAGAAATGGTGGAACATTAACTAGGGAAGAACTTACATACATGATTCATGAGTATGCTGTAGGAACTATCCCAGATTATCAGATGTCTGCCATGCTGATGGCCATTTATTTTAAAGGAATGAACGATGAAGAGACCGCTATGTTGACAGATGCCATGGCGCACTCAGGGGATATGGTAGATTTAAGTGCTATAAAGGGTATGAAAGTAGACAAGCATAGTACAGGTGGCGTAGGCGACAAGACTACCCTTATTGTTGCTCCCATTGTAGCCTCCTGTGGCGTAAAGGTAGCAAAGATGTCAGGTAGGGGGCTTGGTCATACTGGAGGGACTGTAGATAAATTAGAAAGTATTCCTGGCCTTCAAACTGCCATTCCTAGAGAAGAATTCTTTGATATTGTTAATAAAACCGGCGTAGCAGTAATCGGACAGTCCGGTAACCTGGCACCAGCCGATAAAAAGATGTACGCCCTTCGTGATGTAACTGCCACAGTAGAGAGTATTCCTCTGATTGCAGCTTCTATTATGAGTAAGAAATTAGCAGCAGGAAGTGATGCTATTCTTCTGGATGTAAAGACCGGAAGCGGTGCATTTATGAAAAGTGTCGAGGATGCTATTGAGTTGGCGAAGAAAATGGTTGCCATAGGAGAGCACA
The DNA here is from genome assembly GCA_023411225.1 of Bacillota bacterium. Lineage (GTDB taxonomy): Bacteria > Bacillota > Clostridia > Lachnospirales > Lachnospiraceae > KM106-2. The sequence goes on along the minus strand of JAEYPA010000002.1, from coordinate 13,126 downwards.
ATCACCGAAGAACTGTAGCCCTCATTACCGACATGGACAGCCCATTAGGTAACGACATTGGTAACTCAATGGAGGTAATTGAGGCAATTGAGACCCTACAGGGTAAGGGCCCTAAGGATTTGACTGAGGTTTGTGTCCAGCTGGCAGCTAACATGCTATATTTGGCTGACAAGGGTAATAGGAAGGATTGTATAAAACAGGTGGAAGAAGCCCTAGAAAGTGGAAGAGCTTTTGAGAAGTTTATAGAGCTTGTAGAAGCTCAGTCTGGAGATGCCTCATATATCCGTAACCCAGAATTGTTTAAGAAAGCTCAATATGAGCATCAAGTGCGGGCTGAACAATCCGGCTATGTTACTCATATTAACGCTGAAGAAGTAGGCATTACTTCTGTTGTATTAGGAGCCGGTAGAGAGACTAAGGAAAGTTTGATTGACTATAGTGCTGGTATCCGCCTTCTTAAAAAGTATGGTGATAAAGTACAAACAGGAGATGTTCTTGGCATTCTATATACAGATAAGAAAGAGGCCTTACAAGAGGCAAAGGATATGTTTGCCGAAGCTTATACCATTGGTGAAGCGAAACCTACAACACGTCCTCATATCTATGCCAGAGTTACCATGGACCATGTAGAGAGATACTAGTATAATTGGAGTGATAAGTGTGATTACAGAGTTTGATTTAAATATTTTGGATTTTATTCAGAATCATATGAAATGTGAGTTTTTGGATAAAGTGTTGCCACCAATTACTCATTTGGGGGATGCGGGTATATTTTGGATACTTCTAGGAATTTCCTTCCTATTTTCAATAAAAACGAGGAAAATGGGATTTCAAATGTTAGCAGCTATGGCTTTAGGATATCTCCTTGGTAACCTAATTTTAAAAAATATGATAGCCAGAGAACGGCCATATACCATTAACACCAACATTTCGTTGTTGATTAAAGAACAGTTGGATTATTCCTTTCCATCTGGTCATACCTTGGCAAGCTTTAATAGTGCCATTACCATATTTTTTTATCGCAAAAAATGGGGCCTTGCAGCGCTAATACTGGCCTCGATAATTGCATTCTCCAGAATGTATTTATATGTGCATTTCCCAACAGACATTTTAGGTGGGATATTGTTGGCAATGTTTGTAACATTTACAATGAAAGGTATATTTGATCGATTTGTTCCAGATAAGATAAGTTTTAGAAGACATCCCTCGAATAATGCTTGATTAGTTGGGATGTGAAAGATACAATAGTTTTATCTTTAGTTTAGAAAAAAAGGAACGCAGAAGCGTGAAAGGTGTATCATGAGAGTATTATCAGTAGCGATTCCTTGCTATAATTCACAAGAGTATATGAGACACGCAATAGAGACATTACTTACAGGCGGAGAAGACGTGGAAATCATTATTGTAAATGATGGTTCCAAGGATAACACACAGACCATTGCAAAGGAGTATGCGGCCCAATATCCCGGCCAGGTCTTAGCAATTAGCCAGGAAAATGGTGGTCATGGAGAAGCAGTCAATACAGGCTTAAAACATGCTACAGGTCTATATTATAAGGTTGTAGACAGTGACGACTGGGTAGAGGAAGCTGCCTTCAAGAAGATGCTTCAGGTAATGAAGGACAACATAGCCAAGGATCAGATGGTGGATATGTATCTTGCCAATTATGTTTATGAGAAAGTAGCCTTAAACAAACAAAAGGTGATAAAATATACTGGCATATTCCCACAAAATAAGGTTTTTGGATGGGATGAGGTGGGACATTTCGGTCAGAGCCAGTATGTCATCATGCACTCAGTATTCTATCGTACCCAGATGTTGAAGGATTGTGGATTAAAACTACCAAAACACACTTTCTATGTGGATAACATTTTTGTTTATTACCCTCTTCCGTTTGTCAAAACGATGGTTTATGTAGATGTAGATCTATATAGATACTTTATCGGTCGTGAAGATCAGTCCGTCAACGAGAAGGTGATGATGGGAAGAATGGATCAGCAGCTTCGGGTAACCCGACAGATGATTGATCAGACCAGGGTAGAAGATATTAAAGAAGTAAAACTGAGAAAGTATATGATAAAATACATGTCCATGATGATGACCATTTGTACTGTCTTTTTATTGAAAAGGGGACAGGAGCAGGATAGGAAGGATATTGAGGAGATCTGGGCTTACCTTAGGGATAAGGATCCGACCCTTTATACTATGGTGAAGAAGACATTCCTAGGTCGTGCCATGAGCCTACCGGGAAGATTCGGAAAAAGAATTATTCTGTCAGGATATACTATTTCCCAGAAGATATTCGGATTTAACTAGAGTAGCTCTTATGACATGCTACGCTTACCAGAGCCCCGAGAAGGGTGTGGAAAATAAGAAAGAGAACTTATTTTCCCACCCCTTTCGGGGCTCTTTGTCATGCTGCGCATGATTGTCATATAAAAGCTAAGCCAGTGGAAGAGTTGAGAATAGTATAGAGATAGGAAAGATTGGGTTAATAAATAAGTATTTTAATGTATTAAAAATACCCAATATGTTATAATATTTGGAAATGTATTAGAAGAAGTAAGGAGGAGATACTTTGTTGCTAGAAGAATTTGATCCAGATAAGAATGCAATGATTAACCCATTTGATATTGTCGAACGGAGAGAAGATGTACCAAGAATTGCAGTATCTTGCTTTTCGCATATAATCTTTGATCGGTTATTGAATGAATTACAGGGAGAACATATTGCTACAATAAGTGTGGCCAATATGGATCTACCGATCTATAAAGTAACTTATCATGGCATAGATATTGCAATATTTAACTCTTATGTTGGAGCAGCTGGATGTGTTGGGGTTTTGGAGGAGATATTTGCAATGGGTGTTGATCAGCTTGTACTTTTTGGTGTCTGCGGAGTGTTGGATGCAGGCATAGAGGACTGCTCAATTATTATTCCTACAGCAGCCTTAAGAGATGAGGGTACCAGCTATCATTATGCTCCAGCAGGAGATGAGATGGCAGTAAATGAAAAGTATGTGGAAGAGTTTATTCTCATTCTGAATCGATATAAATGTACATATACGGTAGGAAAAGTATGGAGCACAGATGCCTTTTATAGAGAAACTAGAGAAAAGGTAAAAAGGAGAAAGGAAAATGGCTGTATATGTGTGGATATGGAGTGTTCAGCAGTTACGGCCTTGGCAAAGTTCAGAGAAAAAGAGGTATTTTATTTCTTTTATGCGGCGGATAACCTAGACAACGATGAGTGGGAGGCCAGAAGTCTGGGATACTCTAAGAAAATGTTGGAAAAGAACATAATTGGGCAGTTGGCCATGGAAATGGCAGAAAGAATAACTAAAAAAAGGGAGAGGTTATATGAAGACTGTAATTTCTAATTGGAAGGAGAAGGGATAAGATAATGTGAATAAAAAGAAATGGAGGGAAATAATGGATTTACATGTTATACCTGATGAATATGAGTTCAGCACTATATGTACTCAAGAAGATATAAATTATTTATGGGAGGGTATTATTCAATACAATCATACTATTGGTCCCATGTCTAATTATTCCTTTTACGAGCCATATAGATTGGTCATAAGAGATGAGAAAAATGTTATTATTGCTGGAATATTAACAAAAATCTACTTAAATAGCATGCATGTAGAATTATTATGGATTGAAGAGTCACATCGTAAAATGAGGTTAGGAACAGAATTATTAGCAAAGGTAGAACAAGTAGCAATAGAAAGAGAATGCACTTTTATCTATTTAGAAACATTTAGTTTTCAAGCTTTAGATTTTTATAAAAAACATTGCTACGAAGTATTTGCCACCTTGAGTGATTTTCCAGATGACATTAAACAATACTATTTAAAAAAAAGATTGGATAATTAGTTATTACATACAAAAAAGGCTTCCCACTGGGAAGCCTTTTACACACTTATATTAAATTACACACGCAAGTTGGAACGAACCTTTTTCTTTGCTTTAATCACTGCAATCAGCTTGTTGTAATCTACCATGTAAACTATGACATACATAAATCCGCTAAGTAGAACCGAACAAATTACGTCGAAAGCAGAATGCTGCTTCAAGAACATGGTTGACAGACAAATCAGTATCATTAAAATGAAGGAAGCTGTAACCACCCATTTGTGATTGCGAAGTCGTTTGCTCTTGGCGATGGCAATATGGGCACCAATGGAGTTAAAGACGTGGATGCTAGGACATACGTTGGTAGCAGTATCTGTACTATATAAAGTTTTGGCGATATCCACCAGGATATTATCTCTTGCAAATGTCGTTGGTCTCAAATTCTGTCCGTTTGGCCAGATGGTATAGATAATTAGGCAAATGGTCATACCAATAAATAGAAAGCCACAGCATTGATAGAATTCTTTTTTTGAAGTAAAAAAGAAAAAGGTAATGGTAGCAGCGATATAGGCAAACCAAAGCAAATATGGAATGACGAATAATTCGTTAAAAGGGATCCATTTATCTATGTCTATGGTAACTACAGTGTAATCTGTAACAACCTTAGATTCCAGTATGAGAAACCAAGGCATATAAATGAAGAAGTATAATAATACCCAGGCATGCTTATATTTATTTAAAAATGTTTTCATATATATACCTGCCTTTCTAGTCTCACGTTGGATTATAGCACAGTGAGAATTGACGTGCAACTGGACAAATGTAGATTTAAGAAAGGCTTAAGATTTACTTTTAAATCTTTCTACAGATGGCAAAATTAAGTAGTATAAGTTTACCCCCTTATTATTTTAACCGAAGAGACTGTTTTGATTAAAAAAAATAAAAATATTGCTTGTAAATTTGGGAAAATGAAGTTATAATATTGGCATAATAATTCAAACAATGCAATGGAGCATATGTGTTAGGGCATATGCTCCATTTTTTTAGGTAAAGAGCATATCCTTAAGGTTTTCTACTTAGCCAGAAGGCTGGGTTGCACAAGCTCCGCAATATTAAGAAAGGATGATTAGAATGGATAAAATTGATATGAAAATAATCGGATTGTTACAGGAAAATGCTCGTTACTCTTTAAAGCAATTGGCAGAGCAGGTATATTTATCTTCACCGGCTGTCTCTTCCAGAATAGATCGTCTGGAGAGAGAAGGCTACATAAAAGGCTATCAAGCTGAGATTGATATGTTAAAACTAGGGTTCCACATCACTGCTTTTATTAATTTGGAAATGGCTCCTAAGCAAAAGAGTACATTTTATCCATTTATCGAAAATTGTCCGAATGTGTTAGAGTGCAATTGTGTGACAGGAACCTATTCTATGTTGATTAAAGTAGCATTTCCTAGCACTATGGAGTTAGACTCTTTTATTGGTCAACTTCAGAAATTTGGAAACACTTCGACACAGATTGTGTTTAACACTGCAGTAAGATCAAGAGGAATCTTGGTGGAACAGTTATCATAAAGTTAGTAGAAAGTAAATTATATTGACTTCAATCTTTTGCATGCGCTATAATATGAACCATATTGTATATGGGGGTGTAAAGGATGCTTTTAGAGGTTAATGATATACATAAATCGTTTGGAGAAACTGAAATACTACATGGAATATCTTTTCAAGTGGAGAGCGGAAAGGCATTAGGGCTTTTAGGTAGAAATGGTGCCGGTAAGACCACCACAATCCGTATACTAATGGATGTATTCAAGGCCAATAGTGGGAAAATCTTACTAGATGGTAAGCCATTTGATGCCAGTATGTGCCAAATTGGATACTTGCCAGAGGAAAGAGGATTATATCCTAAGAAGAAGGTTATGGAACAGTTAGTGTTCTTAGCTGGACTTCGGGGTCTTAGTAAGAAGGAAGCTAAGAAAAATGCCCACAAGTGGTTAGAACGATTGGGTGTTTTAGAGTATGAGAATCGCAATCTGGAGACATTATCTAAGGGCAATCAGCAGAAGGTACAATTAGCCCAGACGATTGTCTGCAATCCAGACATTGTTATCCTGGATGAACCATTTAGTGGATTGGATCCAGTAAATTCTCAGATTCTAAAAGATGTAATTAATGATTTAATTGCAGAAGGCAAATTGGTCATCTTCTCAAGTCACCAGATGGGCTATGTGGAGGAGTTCTGTAATGATATTGTAATTCTGAATCATGGTGAGGTGGTTCTGGAAGGTGATTTGAAAGAGATAAAGAAGGATTACGGAAAGAATCGTCTTATCTTAAGTGCATCCAACTATACTCAGAAAGAGCTGATTACTCTGATAGAGAGTAAATTGAATAATTATTGTCAGGTATACCAACAGAAGAAAGAATTCCTTATACTAAACCTGCTAAATGGGGTCACAAAGAAATCCTTAATGGAGGAACTGATAAAGACTGATATAGATGTAGAACATTTCGGTGTTTATGAGCCAACCTTAACTGATATCTTTGTATTGAAAGCAGGTGATGTGGCATGAATCAGATAAAGAAAGTATTAGACTTTGAGTTAAACACCTATTTAAAAAATAAAGGTTATTATCTTACAACAATCTTAATAGCAGTACTACTGATAGTCGGACTTTGTGTTCCAACTATACTTAATTTAGTTAAGGATAATGATTCTTCTGATGAGAAGAAGTCTGAAGAGGTTAAGCCAGAGGATCTGGATAGCTTAGTTATATATGATGAAGCAGGCATGATAAAAGATCTCACCTTTGTGAAGACTCAGTATCCAGGGTTTAACTGGAAATTAGTAGAATCTGAGAAGGACGTAAAAACTCAGGTAACAGATAATAAAGCTGTTGGTGGTTTTGTTGTGAAAAAACCTACAGAGTTTACTTATGTAGTGAACAACAGTGATATGTATGATACCAAGCAAGATATGTTCACAGAGATTATGCGTCATTACTATCGCACCAATTATATGGAGCAGCAGAAAATAGATGTCACTGCTATGGAAAAAGTGATAAACACAGAAATTATGGTTAATGAGGAGATTCTAGGTAAGGACAGTGTTAATAATTATCCATATACCTATATGCTAGTCTTTATAATATACCTGACTATTATCCTGTATGGACAGATGATTGCCACAAGTATTACGGCCGAGAAGAGTAACCGTGCTATTGAAGTTTTGATTACTAGTGCAAAGCCAACCTCTCTTATCTTCGGGAAGGTATTTGCCGGTGTAATTGCCAGCTTCCTACAGGTCGGAATATCACTTACTGTGGGCGTAGTAGCTTACAAATTTAACAGAGATGCATGGGGAGGACTCTTAGATCCAGTCTTAAATATCCCAGTACAGGTATTACTTATCTTCTTCATTTTCCTTATATTTGGATTTTTATTCTATAGTTTTTTATATGCATCCTTGGGAGCTCTGGTCTCCAAAACTGAGGACATCAGTAAATCCATTGCACCAATTAACATGTTGTTTATGGTAGGTTTCTTTAGTAGTATCATTGGATTGAATATGCCTGATAGTGTGCTTGTTAAAGTATGTTCCTACATCCCATTTACTTCGGTTTATTGTATGGTAATTCGTGTGGCCATGGGGACAGTTGGAATGATAGAAACGATTGTTGCTCTGCTTATTCTAATGGCTTCAGCTGTGGGAACAGGTGTATTAGGGGCAAAGATTTACCGTATGGGAACCTTGCATTATGGCAATCCGTTAAAGTTAAGAACCGTAATCAAGAGAATGGCAAAAGAAAAAGAGTAAGGATTTGATACTGAGAGATTGTGATACCAAAAAATTGTCAGGGAAGAGGCGACCTTGATAGCTTCCCTGGCAATTTTTTAGTTTCTAACTCAGTCCGTGTATCCAATCATAAGCATACGCTATGTTTAGGTTATAATATCCTTCGAGAAATCATATAACTTTAAATACATATCTAAGAATAGACAATTCTTTAATACCACAAAGTTGAACTCCTGTTTTGTAGTAAGGTCAACTGGAATCTGGTGAAGGGTTCCTTCCTTTAATTCCTCCGCCACATAAGATTTATAGACAAAGCCAATTCCTTTACTGGCTTTAATTAGATGATTCATCACTGAAGAATTATTAACCTGCACATGATTACTAAAGTTTTCTACTGAGAGACCATTGTGGTAAAGTAAGTCATCAGTAGTCTTTCGAAGCCCAGAGCCCATCTCTTGACAGATTAGTGTATAGCTACGTAGGTCATGGGGGTCACATTTTTTCAAGGGAGTACCACTGACTGGAATAATCTCATCTGTTTTAATTAATCGGTATTCAAAATCTTCTTTTTTAAAAGGACCTTCCACATAAGCACATGAAATAGTACCTGATTTTAGATCATCTAAGAGTTCGCTGGTATTCTTACTAACATATTCTATATGAAGTTTTGGTTCATGCTCTAATAGCTTTTGTAGAACAGAGGGCATAAAAAGTTCTCCCAGAGTAGGTGAGGCACCAATATGTAACTTAACAGGACCTCCCTGACTTCGTGCAATGACTTCATATACCTGTCTGGTGGTAAAGTTCATTCCAAGAGCGTATTGCTCAAGTATTTTTCCCTGATTTGTTAAAGTTACTTGCTTGTTGGTATATTCAAACAGCTTGGCGTTATAATAACGTTCCAGGTATTGAATATGCTGGGTTATGGCCGGTTGGGTAATACAAAGTCGTTTAGCTGCCTTGCTGTAACTGCGTTCCTCGCATAAGGTTATAAATGTTTCAATTCGATAATCTAACATAGATTTCACCTGTTCTCTGTATAAAAAATTATTTTAAAGAAATAATAACGTACATTATAGAGAAAAATAGTATTGGATACAATAGTAGATTGCTTCCATAGATAGTAAGACATTGTTTGCTCCAGTTATTAAACATCAATTGACATTAAAGTAAAATCTAGGTAATATAGGACTGACGACATCTAAGGAAAGACTATTTAGGAGGTAATCCTTTGAAATATAATAAGATAGAAGAAGCGGTATTTATTAACCGTCCAAACCGATTTATTGCGAATATAGTAGTCGATGGAAAAGAGGAGCTATGCCACGTTAAAAATACAGGACGTTGTAAGGAATTACTGATTCCTGGGACAACTGTCTTTGTGGAAGTCCATTCAGATCCTAAGCGTAAAACCAGATACAGCCTAATTGCTGTGAAGAAGGTTGAGCGTTTGATTAATATGGACTCCCAAGCACCTAACAAGGTAGTGAAGGAATGGTTACAAACCAAGGAACCATTTGGAAAGTTATCCTTTTTAAAGGCGGAGGCTACTTTTGGTAATTCGCGATTAGATTTTTATATAGAAACACAGGAACGGAAGATCTTTATGGAGGTCAAAGGTGTCACATTAGAGGAAAATGGTGTGGTTTGTTTTCCGGATGCTCCTACAGAACGTGGTATCAAGCATATCATGGAGTTGATTGAGGCGAAGAAAGAAGGATATGAGGCGTATCTGATGTTTGTGATTCAAATGAAAAATGTTAGGTATTTGATACCCAATGATGTGACCCAGAAAGCATTTGGAGAAGCACTTCGTAGGGCAAGTAGAGAGGGAGTGCAGCTGTTGGCCTATGACTGTCTGATAGAACCGGATGGATTATGGATAGGCAGTGAAGTTGAGATAAGACTTTAATGAATAGTAAAGGGTTAAGCCCTAGAATGAGGAAGAAAGTGTAGGAGGTGTTGACTTGATACCATATAGTTGCAGCAAAGAACAGGTATTACAAGAGCTTCACGTAGATGATAAGTTGGGTTTGTCTACGGAGGAGATTATTACAAGGCAAAAAACATATGGAGCTAATAAACTGACAGCGAAAAAGCCAAAGTCCATGCTAGTTCGTTTTTTGGAGCAATTTAAAGATGTCATGATTTTGATACTGTTGGCGGCTGCTGTTATTTCTTTTATAGTAGCCCTAAATGGCCACGACAAAGTGGAATTCTTTGAACCACTGTTAATCGTGTTGATTGTTGTGTTAAATGCGGTTATGGGTGTCGCTCAGGAGAGTAAAGCAAGGAAGGCTTTAGATGCTTTAAAGAAGTTATCTGCTCCTCATGCCAGAGTGCTTCGTAACGGTGTAGAGGAAGTGATTGATGCAGGGCTTTTAGTGCCTGGTGATATTATTTTGTTAGAGGCCGGAGATTATGTACCTGCAGATGCCAGATTATTGGAGAGTGCCAGCTTAAAAGCAGAAGAATCTGCTCTAACAGGGGAGTCTGTTCCTTCTGAAAAAGAGGCAGACATTACGGTAGCAGATAAGGCACCAATTGGAGACCGGTTTAATATGGTATACTCCGGTTGCAGTCTTACCTATGGCCGTGGAAAGGCTGTTGTTACCGGCACTGGGATGAATACAGAGATGGGCAAGATTGCCAACCTTTTAGATCAGGCAGAGGAGACTCAAACTCCACTTCAAATGAAGCTAGCTACTCTTGGCAAATACCTAGGAATCTTGGCAGTAGGTATTTGTATTATCATCTTTATTATTGGATATTTAGCTAAGTTAAAGCTAGTGGAGATCTTTATGACTAGTGTATCCTTGGCAGTTTCTGCGATTCCAGAAGGCCTTCCTGCTATCGTTACCATTGTTCTGTCCATCGGTGTCCAGAGAATGGTTAAGAAAAATGCGATTATTAAAAGCCTTCCAGCTGTTGAGACCTTAGGAAGTGCTTCCATTATCTGTTCTGATAAGACCGGAACTTTGACACAGAACAAGATGACCTTATTAAAGGCATATTCTGTAGAAGATAAAGAGGTAGTCGATATTACCGACAACAATAATGATACCATACGGAAGTTGCTTTCTTATGCTACTCTTTGTTGTGATGGATCTGTTACCTTTGATAATGGGGTAGAGCAGCATATCGGAGATCCTACTGAGACCAGCATTGTATTTGCAGCATACCGAAATGGTATCTTAAAGGATGAGATTAATGATAGATTTCCTCGTGTGGCAGAGGTCCCATTTGACTCCGACCGTAAGCTGATGAGTGTAGTTAATAGGATAGATGGTAAGCTTGTTGTCATAGCCAAGGGTGGCATTGATACCCTGGCCAATAGATGCTCCGGAGGAGATATAAAAGCAGCCAAGGCAGTAGCTGAGAACCTTGGGAAGGATGCTCTTCGTGTACTGGCAGTTGCCTATAAGATAATTGAAGAATTACCGGAGGAGATCACCAGTGAGTCCTTAGAATTTGATTTAACCCTTATGGGCTTGGTAGGTATGATTGACCCTCCAAGAGAGGAAGCGAAGGAAGCAGTTAGGATATGTAGGAAGGCAGGCATCAAGCCGGTTATGATTACCGGCGACCATGTTGTGACTGCCTCTGCTATTGCTAAGCAGCTGGGAATTCTTTTAGAGGGTGACAAAGCAATTACCGGTCTAGAACTGGAAGCTATGTCTGATGAAGAACTACAGAAAGAGGTTCGACATATTGCAGTATATGCCCGTGTCTCACCCGAAAATAAGATTCGTATCGTCCGCGCATGGCAGGCTCAAGATGAAGTGGTATCCATGACTGGTGATGGCGTAAACGATGCACCAGCCTTGAAAGCAGCAGATATTGGCTGTGCCATGGGAATTACCGGCACCGATGTAGCAAAGGGTGCGGCTGATATGACATTAACCGATGACAATTTTGCAACGATTGTAGACGCTGTAAAAGAAGGTCGTGGTATTTACGACAATATCCGTAAAACTGTGGGATTTTTATTAGGTACCAATATTGGTGAAGTGATTACTGTATTTGTGGCAATGTTATTGTGGCAACAAACGCCGCTACTTTCCATGCAGCTACTTTGGATCAATCTGGTTACTGACTCACTTCCTGCAGTTGCCCTTGGAATGGAAGCAGTAGATCCTAACATAATGAATAAGAAACCAAGGCCAAAGAAGGAAGGCATCTTTGCTCATGGACTTGGAGTTCGCATCCTCTTACAGGGAGCTATGTTTGGTGTTCTTTCCCTGTTTGCCTTCTTTTATGGTTGTGGATTTAATGTACACGGTGCCTCTGATGCTCTATTAAAAGAAGGAAGAACTATGGCATTTATCGTTTTGGCAATGTCTCAGGTTGTCCACTCCTTTAATATGCGTTCCAACAAATCGTTATTTAAGATTGGACCATTTTCTAATAGAATGCTAAATGGTGCAGCTCTGCTATCAACCATACTAGTGGTATTGATTCTCTTTGTGGAGCCATTTGCCTATGTATTTGGCTTAGCTAGCTTAAGTGCACAGAAGTACTTGATAGCTTTTGGCCTATGTTTGATTCCGCTTATAGTACTGGAGATTGCCAAACTATTTGGAATTGAAAAGGATAGGTAGATGTAGTATAATCTGCCATATATTATTTTAGTAGGAATAGAGGACACGAGATGGAATTATTAGAGCAACGAATCAAAAAAGACGGAGTAGTTAAGCCGGGGAATGTACTGAAGGTAGATAGTTTCTTAAATCACCAGATGGACATAGATTTATTTAACAAAATGGGCGAAGAATTCAAACGCTTATTTGCCAATAAGAAGATTAATAAGATTCTCACCATTGAAGCATCTGGTATAGGAATTGCCTGTATCGTTGCGCAGCATTTTCATGTGCCTGTAGTATTTGCCAAGAAAGCAAAAAGTATCAATCTAGATGGAGAGATGTATTCGACACAGATTAAGTCCTTTACCCATGGTAAGACATATGATGTGATTGTTTCGAAAAAGTTCTTGTCTAAGGATGATCATGTGCTGATAATTGACGATTTTCTTGCCAATGGATGTGCACTCATTGGGCTCATTACTTTAGTACAGGATGCAGGTGCCAGTATTGAAGGGATTGGAATTGCTGTTGAGAAGGGCTTTCAGTCAGGAGGCGAGTTGATTCGTGCAACAGGCATTCAATTAGAATCTTTGGCGGTAATTGATAGTATGAATCCTGAAACGGGAGAACTAGTATTTCGACACGAAAACGAATAGATTTTTAACAGAAAAAGAGAGGCTATGCAGAATCTGGGGGATTGCATAGCCTCTCTTTTCTTCATCTGGGGATGAGAGTACAACAATGCAATAACTAAATCTATGGTTTTGAATTGTTATATAGTACATCATATAGTAATTCCTAAAATTTGTCAATTAATATTATATTAATTATTTATTAACTCACATCTGTATTTTCCGACAATCATTGTCGATAGAATGGTTCGG
>JAEYPA010000165.1 GCA_023411225.1 Bacillota bacterium | reverse complement strand
ATTTAACATTAGATTTCCACATTTTATTGCTTCTTCTATGTGAATGACTCACAGCAATACCAAAGTGAGCACCTTTTTCGCAAATTGCACATTTAGCCATTGTAAGCACCTCCTTAGCGTAACTTCTTGCACATTTTTGCAAGTAATATTACAGTGTCAATACGACTTACACACAAAAAGTATTGTATCAGAACAACAATAATTATGCAAGTCTTTTTATAAATTTTCTTTATCTACTTTCTATTCTTCCGTGGCAGCTGTATCATTCTCAGTTTTATCATCTTTACCTTTTGAAAATTTATTAACGAAATCAGGAACCATATCTAATATCTTTGTGAGACTATCCTGATTCTTAACATTTACTAGCTTAGTTGAACCATCCTTAATCACAAGTACTGAGCTTGGGGTAATTTTCCCTCCAAGTCCTCCACCGCCATTATTCTTTTTGCTGTCGTCTTGAGATGCACCTGCACCAACAGCAAAACTCACATCCACAAGTGGCAGGATAATGGTACCATCATCAAATTTAATTGCATCTCCTACAACTGTCTTAGTTGTAATAAAACTATCCATTCCCTTAAATAAAGATTCTAATGCACTGCTAAAATTATTATCTGCCATTATAATTCCTCCTTCAATTTCATAATATTGCTTCTGACTTTCTTAATATCTTTGTCTCTGATCACCTTTATGGCAATAACTAGTATTGTGAATACTCGTATTCTTCCTCTAGCATACAACTCTCCTTCAAATCGTTTTTCATCGAAATCAGGCTGTAGTTGTAGTTTATAGATAACTGGTGGATAAACTGCACATATGGCACCTAACAATTGACCTGTACTGGCCGGATCTCCAGTACCAAACCGAAGTTTCATTACAAACTTTCTTGGTTTAATATGCTTTAGAATACGTTTTAGATACATCCAAGCCTTTTTAAATCCAGCCCTGTTGGTTTTATCCTTAAAAAAAGCTTTAATCTTACTTAACTTCTCTAAGACACCTTTGATTGTTATTATAATACTTTTGATTTTTTCTTTTATTATGTGTATCAGAGAATTTAGGTATTTTGGTATGCCTTTTATTTTGTTAAAAGCAATTACAAACTTATTTAGTTTAGTTTTCCTTTTGTTAAAGTTATCGGTTTGTTCTTCTACAACAGGTTTTTCATTTATTAAAGGCTCTGTCTTTGACAAAATTACGCTCTCTGATTTAGTCTTATCCAAATTCTCGATAATAGGTTTGTCTATGGTTAAGTTCTCTTTATCCTCTACTACCTTAATTGCCTTTCTCTCTTTTGTATACTTCTTTTTCTTATGTCGTTTTTTCTTTTTCTTTGGCTTGTCACTTATTATTAATTTTCCACAAATACGAGCTGAATATGTGAATTTTTCATCTTTATAATCACATTTAATAGATAGAATACCAAATAACCATTTAACTCTAGCTTTTAACCAGGTCTCATCTTCTTTTTTTGCTTTCACTTTATATCGGATTGGTACAAAAAGCACTAAGAGTGTAATAAATAGAACAAGTCCTAGGATAGAAAGAAGAACGATTCCAAATATTTTTAATATAAGTAACACAATTCTTAGCAACGCTTCACATCCTATCCTTAACTATTTTTCAGGTAGTCGTAAAAGAATACCTCGGGTTCAAAGTTGTCCGTATTATGATAGATATCCAAGGCGATATCTTCTATTAAGCGAACTGCACTTGCCCTACCATAGGCTAATCCAATAATTGAAATCTGTTTATTTTTATAATAACGAAACAACAACTCATTGACATTAATGATGTCAAATAAATTATCCGGATTTGACGCTATGCATATACAATATACCTCAAGTAGTGGTTTACCCTTTTCAATTTTATTTTTCAGTTTAGCCTCATTTTTATGAGCTTTTTCATCTAAATATAACTCCGGATACCATTTAATCATATGACGCTCCCATCCAACAATTCACTCTACTCATCCTCAGCCATTAAGGTAAGTAATAATTCTTTGGCTACAGATTTCTCAGCTTCATTCTGACACTGGGATAAAGAATTCTCAATGTATTGCTGCACTTCCCTACTATTATTGAAAAATACCGGTAATTTACTTAGCGTAGCTGCCATCACAGCACGATTGATACATTGAGGATTTGTTTTAAATAGTTCTGTCAGGTCACTAACAAGATGATTCAACTGGTATTCCAGATAATCACTTGTTACCTTATGACTTTCCATCTCCTGGTGGATATCTACAAATATACTATTCCCACACAATTTATCTGCCAGTATAAGGCATTCTATGTGAGTATCTATGGCAATAGCCTCCGCCAGTTCCCACAGACTATCTTTAATAATAGCTATACCTCCTGAGAGGTACTGATAATCTTCAATATGCTGTTCCTGTATACCTAACAATTGGTCAAATAGATTACTTAGTTTAACTTCTAATTCCTCCGTAATTGTAGAATCCATATGCTCTAAGGTAGAGGTAATAATATTTATGCAATTATCATTAACCTTTTGATTTACGTTAAGTACATATGGTCTTAGTAGAAGTAGGACATATAATCCATTCAGAACCTTTTCTAATTGATAGTAAAAATTAGAGTGTCTTGAGATAACCGATACTGCATTTTTTAATACTTTACAGCATTCTTCATACTCCTCTTTGGATAA
Organism: Bacillota bacterium; assembly: GCA_023411225.1. GTDB lineage: Bacteria > Bacillota > Clostridia > Lachnospirales > Lachnospiraceae > KM106-2. The sequence goes on along the minus strand of JAEYPA010000165.1, from coordinate 5,744 downwards.
ACATGTATAATCCATATCCTTAAGAGTATTAATACAATCGTCAAAGAAAGTAGATTTATGCTTATTATCTTTAGCGCTATACACCATGCCACTGGTCCGAAGCATATAGATAAAGGTATCTATACTACTCTTGTCAGCGTCCTTATAACAGTTAAAACTTTCCTTAATATATTCAAAATACTTACCCTTCATAATACGAATTGGAAGTTGAGCAACAACTTCTTGGATTCGTCTGTTAATCTGTATATTATCCTTTGTAGTAAAGATATACTGATACAATCTTTGAGCAAATCTCTCATCAGAAATGGGTTCATTACCAGGTTCAAATTCCAATTCCATCCGATTAAGTACATATTCATAAATCTGTAACTGATCAGCATACATAGTAAGATCATTCATTTTTTCCGTAACTTCTGTACGCATAGCATCGATTTGCTTTATATGCAGCTCTCGAAATGAGCCATTATCACCTGTTTTTAGAACTTCCTCCATCCATTTCACGAGATTTTTTACAACTAAGAGAGCATCTTCTTCTAACTGATCCTCTTCGTCTATAATTTCCTTAAGGCTATAGAATTCCATAGCAGACTGTAACAGTGAATACTCATATAACAAGCCTGATAACTCACCAGCATATTGTGGTAATACTGTTTCTAGATTTTTTCCATCATTTATTTGTTTAATCAATTCCCTGTATTTTCTATACATATTTATTTCTCCAGTTTTCTAAACTTTATAAATGTAATCATCCCGTATGCAAGTATTAATATTCCTATAGTATAGATAATATCTGTAAAACGGATTGTCTTTACTCCTAGTATTATATCAGTAATACCACCAATAAACCAGTAATTTGGTATTTTTTTTGCTATCTGTGATACTGTCTCTGACTGAAATTGTCCCAGGATGTTAAGAATACTAACACTTCCAAAACTAAGGATAATCAAAAATCCTACAAATTGATATGCTATTTTGCTTAAGACGTGTCTCCTCAAACAAGTAAAAAGCAAAGTAACCGCCAACATAAAACTTATTACCAAAAGAATAAGATAGAACAGATGAGTACCAATCGGTATCGATAATTGAGAAACTAAATACCAGACGACTAACATAGCCATCACACTCTCTATAAGAATAAGTGTAATATGATCAGCGAATTCCATTATTAAACAGGAGATTGTTGAAAGCCGAGTACGCTTTTCTACTATAAGTCTTTTATCCATGGAGGTGATAACCTGCATGATAAAAAAGGCAAGAAAAATACTACCTAGCGCAAGAAATAGTTCTGTACTAATAATACTGTTAGCAATGTCGTTGGCTGATTGAGCTCCGCTCTTTACTACGTTATAGAACTTATAATCAAAGGCAAAGGCCTCTTCCTGATTCTCATACTCTTTGTCTATAAACTCGTTATAATCTATGCTATATACAAGATTTTCATATTGCGGAAACGTCTTGTGAAGGTGCTCCCCTTCTTTTATTACAATATCCTTAATCATAGCCTGAGCAAAAATATCTGATAAAATAGATGCATACTGATTCTGACCTAAATATACCATCTTGACAAGTTTAGAGAATTCATAATGATTCACAGACTCTTCAAAACCTTTGTTTATAACAAAATAGGCATAAATACGTTCTTCTTTCAGGTTATTCATTTGTTCCTCTTCTGTACCCTGATGTAAGACAACACTGGTTAATGCTGAAAGTTTGCCCACCACGGATTGTGATAGAGTACTGTTGTCTAAATCCACAATTCCAATGGGAATACTGCTTTTCTTTTCATAATCACTAATCAATCCAGAACAAACAACACTGAGAAGTAATGTAAATACTAAAAAACTTATGATCACAATATAATTAGAAGCTATGTTTTTTAAATTAACTTTAATCAGGGAAAGTAATTTACTTAATTGTCTCATTCTATCTCCCCCCTTCTATTTTGGTGGCGAAGAATAAAACAAGATAACCCATAAAGTAATAAAACGGTAACTATCATAATCATTGCAAAAAAACCAATATTTATTAAATTAGTGCCATTTCCGAATTTTACAAGATTCCGTATTAAATAATAAGTTGGAGTTAACCTACTATACGATAAAAATCGTTCCGGCAAAAGTGAAATTGGAATTAAAATGCCACCGACAATAGATAGTAACATAAGTCCAAAGGTACATATTACAGCATATTGCTGACTGTTACTACAGAGTATGGAAATAAATAAAAAGAACACATTTGCTAACAGAATACACAAATCTATATAAAGGTACGTTCCTAAGGAAACATTGCAATGTATAAAACTTGAAATCACAGGCAAAAGCAGATTAAAACAAATCATCCAAATAATAGAATTCATTATTAGAATCGTTGCTATAATACTATAAATAGAATGACCTGCAATCCGTAACCTTTCAAAGGTCCACATTTGCCGTTCCTTTAAAAACCTGTTTCCACTCAGACTTGCTGTTAACAATAATAATAGCACTAAGATTGCCCATATATAATACTGTAGTATAGGGGTAGAAGGAATCTCGAAAACTTCGTTTTTCATGAAAAACTCATCTCTATTTAATGCTAATTGGACCAAATCTATGGAAGTATCTACATTCATCTTAGTTCTAGCGTCTTCTCCCATACGATAAACTCCACCGAGACGATAAAGTCCACCAGAAACCACCTGTACATTAGTGATATATGTACCATAGCTGTCTAATATATTTTTTAAAAGTACAGAATACATCATATCTGAAGTATTCATCATAACATCAATTGTAATGTACTCCGTTCCCATTAAACTTTTTGAAAAGTTTTCGGGTATTACTAAATATGCTAATAACTGTCCTTGTTCAAAGTACTCTTCCATGTTTTTCTGAGTATCAAAGATAATATTAGCAAACTTAGTAATGCTATCTGTATTTTTAAAATAATTTAGTATCAACTTAGAGGTGACAGATTTATCATTATCTACGACTCCTATGGTAATATTAGGCTTAACTTTTTTTTCCTCTTTTTGCTCAGATCCTGCAGTTAGGGCCAAAGCCCCAACTAACAGAATCGTAATGATAAAAAATATTAAATTCTTTTTGTTTGACAATAACTCTTTTATTGTCTTGATGATATAACCCGACATAGTCTCTCCTATTTAGGTGCTAATACCCAAGAATCAAACCATCTTAAGAAATTGTCTACATACCATTTATGAACAGTCATGCCACTTAACACAGGATAAAACATAAAGAATAGCACCACCGTAAGCACCACAAACAAGATAATTATAGGTTTTAATTTAGGATGTTTAGTCATTAAATGATAGATGCAAAATACAATCATTAGAACCACAAATGGTACACTTGGGAAATAATGATAGATAAAGGTACACCTTGAAACAAGAACCCATGGTAGATACTGAGCAACATAACCAATTATGAGAAAGGTTCCTCTTCTATCTTTCTCACGTATTGTATAATAGATTGTCCCAATAAACGCAACCATACCACCCCACCAAAGCATTGGATTACCAAAGGAACTGATTCCTTCTGTAAAAGTATTATTAATATCCCGTGCAAAATAATAGATTGGTCTAGCAAGAATCGGCCATTGGAACCAGGTTGATGAAAATGGATGAGTGGCATCTAGGTGAGCATGGTAGTTAAACATAGCACTTTGGTTCTCCCACATTCTCTCCAACAGTCCCAGCTTCTCTGTTGAATACTTATCGATAAATGGAATATAGGATAAGGTATAAATGATAAAAGGAATAATAATAAACACCAACACACAGAATAATATTGTTATTAAGGTATTTTTCTTAAATTTACTCCGAACCAAAGAATGCTCAATGCCATTGGTTGTTCCATCCGGATCATAACAGGCATATTTATATTCACTGTACCGATGATACAAGTTCACAAAGAATATCACCGCAAGTCCCAATGTAGCATAAGCACCTGTAACCTTACTTGCGATAGCAAGCCCTGTGGAGACACCACAAAGACCCAACGGTAATAAACTCTTGTATAATTTCTGATCATAATAACTTGTCGTAATATATTGATACATGAAGTAATACATCAAGATGATGAAAAACGTAATATACACATCTATTGTTGCTTTTCTCGTCTGAGCAAAGTGCATAAAATCAGCTGCAAATAATAGACAGGTTACTCCTGCAACCCAGGTCTTTTTAAATAATCTTCTGGCAAACAAGAAAATACAAGGAAGCATAAGTACACCAAATAATGTTCCCATGAATCTCCAACCAAATGGGTTCATACCAAAGATAGACACACCTATGGAAATTATTATTTTCCCAAGTGGTGGATGTGTCCACTCATAAGTAGGTAAACCGTGAATAAATTCATAGGCTGTTCTAGCATGGTATATTTCGTCAAAATATGTTCCACTTCGATAAGATTCTGTAGGATCATACTTATCCTGTTCATCAAAAAGACCCTTATAATCAGCATGATTAGTTGGAAGAATCTTATTACCATCTTTATCTAAAAATACCATCTCCAAAAGCACATTAGAATCTTTTGCGCTTTCTGAAGTGAGCTTTACACGACTTATATCTCCATAAAAATCAGTCGTTTTAATTTCTTTCTTTGATGTAGCTTGTGGGTCAGTGTTATCCTGTTCATTAGCATCACAGGTTTTTGTCAAATCTATGGGATTCCATTTGAACACTGAATTGAATACTGGATACTTATTCTCCGTATCATTGGAAGCCACTCTCATCCATTTTCCAGTATTGGAATCCAAACATTCAATCTTAAACTCCCTGGATTCATAATACCCATTATAGACACTAATCTTGCTCAGTTTTGTTCCCTCAGGGAAATTAAACTCTATAGTTTCCCATCGACCATCAACTGTATAATCTGTCTCAGGTGCATACCTATATCCCAAATTATAAAAGGCTATTAAAGCATATACTACAGTAATAGAAAGCATAATAATCCAATCTTTTTTGGAAAAACGCATTCTCTCCTGAGATCTAAAATAATTCTTTTTCACTTTTTCACGCTGTTGCTTTTTGATAGCAATCTTTTCATCAGACATTTGCTCTTCCTTATTATTTTCTTTATTTATAGACACCAATATATCTTGTTCTTCTAAATCCTTATCCCCATTCTTTTTACAAATTGACCAGATTACTGATATAAATAGACCATATACAATAATAGTAAAAAGCGCAATTGTCTTTGGAACAGCTGCTGTCCAGTCAAAATTGATTGGGTCGAAGTAGAACAACACATGAGCTACATTATAAAAATGCGCTACTGAATACAAGGCAAATACCATATATATTTTTTTGCTTGGTTTTGTAAGATAAACCATCAATAACAGAACAAGCGCTGGAAACATATATCGTTCATGCATACGCACAGAAAACATAAATATCGTAATGATAAGAAATGCTGCCGACAGATATATCTTTGTATCTTCTTTTATCTTGCTCTTAAAATATAGAAATCCAGATAAAACCACTGCAATAACGATTGCTGAATAACCATAGATATAAAAAGGAATACCAAACAAGGTATTTGTTTGCTCTACCCAGTTCTGTCCAAATAGTTCCCAAACATTATAAGCATTTACACTAGCAAAATTATAAGAACCAATTGTTTTAAAATACTGATCAAATACTTTCCCCAACCCAAATGGACACATTAACAACAAGAGTGATCCAATTCCAAGTATTGCCCACAAAAGAATGGTGGTAAATTTACTAGAATTCAATT